>JAOAPO010000127.1 GCA_025462945.1 Bryobacterales bacterium | reverse complement strand
TTGAGGACTTCGCGAACGCTCACGAGGCCCTGCATCCTGTAGCCGAGCTTTTGGCAGATGTCGCGATCGGTTTGGATTTTGCGCAGTTCCGCAAGACCCCAGCGGACGCTTTTGGCGGCCGCCCAGCGTTCGCGTGCCAGTGCCGCTCGAGCAGCATCGTCCGGCAGCGTGGCCTCGTCTATGGCGGCGAATTGCTGTTCGCGCCAGGTGCCGCGGAGGACGGCGGCAGCGAAGCAGATTTCGAGGGCACCGTCGGGTCGAAGGTCGGCTTCGAGTGAGGCGGTGAGTTGAGCGTAGCGGGCGCGGTCGGCGTCGGTCATTCCGTCGCGGGCAGTGAATTCGGCGAGGGTAAACATGATTTCTCCGAGAGGGGTTCTCTCGATTTGGAGTTTGGCTGCCGTGAATGCCCGTTCCCGACCCGCGGGGCCGCCGAATTTTGGTTTAAGCCTTTGAAATCAGCGAAAAATAATTCTGTGGGATTCGTGAACGGCGAGGCGGGGCAGCACAAACGGAGAAAAGCTTTGCACATCGTGCAAACCAGCGTGCGTTCTGATATTGTGTATCGCGATAACAAAAACCGTCGGGCAGTGTGATCCGGCGCCCAGGGAGTGCAGTTATGCGATTCGTCCGCTCTATCCTCGTTCTTACCCTGACCACGGCTGCCTTCGGGCAACTGAACCGGGGCACGCTCACCGGAGTCGTTCGCGACCCAAGCGGCGCAGCCATTCCAAATGCGGGCATCGTCGCGACCCATTCAGCCACCAATATTTCGGTTCGCGCGAACAGCACGGCCGCTGGTGACTACACGGTTCCCAATCTCGACATTGGCGAATACCGCGTGACATCCGAGGCGAAAGGCTTTCGGCGAGCGGTGGAATCCACGCTGTCGATCACGCCCGGCTCCACTGTGCGCCTCGACTTCGCAATGGAGATCGGCGCCGCATCCGAAAGCGTTGAGGTTTCGGCTAAAGCTGTCATGCTGCAAACTGACTCCACACAGAACTCGACGAATCTGAACAGCAGACTGGTGGACGACATTCCGCTGGTGGTGAACGGCGGCGTGCGCAACATCATGAATATGGCGATGGTTGCTCCGGAAACGAAGACCGCGAACGGCTTTCGCATTGGTGGCGGTCAGGGCGCGGGCTGGGATGCTCTGATGGACGGCGCTTCGCTGACGAGCGGCTCCAGCGCTTACCAGACGGCTCGCGTGCCGATCGCTTCGGTACCTGTGGATGCAGTAAGCGAATTCAGCGTCGAGACCTCGGGCTCGAAGGCTGAGAACGGTCGCGCGATGGGAGTACTCAACTTCGTGACGAAGTCGGGCACCAACGAGTTCCACGGCAGCGTTTTCGAATTCCTGCGCAATAACGCGATGGACGCCCGGGGCTTTTTCGCCGCCAGTACGCCTGTCCTGAAGCAGCACGATTTTGGCGCAACGGTGGGTGGTCCTCTGAGGATCCCGAAAGTCTATAACGGCAAGAACCGGACCTTCTTTTTTGCGAGTTACGAGGGCTTCCGCAACCGTTCCGGCGGTGGACCGCAGTTTCTTTCCGTGCCACTGAATGCGATGTATGAGGGCGACTTCACCGGCTGGATCCGCAACGGAAAGCTGGCGCAGCTTTATGACCCTGCGACGACGCGGCTCGCCCCGTCGGGGTCCGGCTATGTCCGCGATGCGTTCGCCGGTAACATCATCCCCAAGTCGCGTTTCAGCGAGGTAACCAGCAACGTGATTAACCTCCGCGACCCGAAGGCGATGACCCCGAACGTAGCTGGCGCGGTTGCGTCCAACCTGTTTATCACCTCCGGAGCGCGTGTTGCGCCATCGGACAAAGGATCTATACGGATCGATCACCAGCTGACCTCGAAAGACCGGATCTCTTTCCTGTATTTCCGTGGTGCTCTCCTCGATACGTTCTTCGGCACGCCGGCTGGTATCCCGCAGCCGTACAACGGTTCCGCTACCACTGAGACCAACAACGCTTCCGGCCGCTGGAGTTGGGACCGCGTGGTCTCGGCCAGCGTGGTGAACAGCTTCCGTTTCACTTATCAGCGCGAGCGCGGCGACGGTGCCGCGATCAATTCACAGAGCGATGCCGATAAGTGGAATGCCAAGATCGGCATCAAGAACACGCCCGGTCCGGACCATGCTTTCCCGGGCTTAGCTTTCACGGGGCTTAGCGGTTGGGGCGGTAACAACTGGGGCGGCGATCGCGGCCGCACGATCAACCTCGCTGATGACGTGACCTTCACGAAAGGTCGCCACACGTTCAAGACCGGGTTCTTCTTCGCCCGCGACACCTGGATCGGCGTGGGCCAGCACCGCCCGAACGGCGACTTCAGCTTCTCCTATCTGGCAACGGCGATTCCGAATGACCAGACGCAGGCTACGGGCAGCGCTTTCGCTTCGTTCCTGCTCGGCTACCCTGACCGTGCCGGCCTTGAGACTCCCCGCGCCGTGCTGCAGCGCTGGCCCTATCTCGGCGGCTACTTTCAGGATGACTGGCGCGTCAACAACAAGCTGACTTTGAACCTTGGCCTGCGTTACGAATACACGATGGAAGTGCAGGGCGGCGCCATCCTGGGCCTGAGAGACTGGCACGACCTGAGCGGCGGTACGGAAGGCGGCTTTTCCAACTTCAACCCCGATGTGGTGAACCCCGGAGCCGGCGGTTTGAAGGGGGCGCTGCAGTGGAGCGGCAACGGGACCGGTGCCTGCAACTGTTCTCTGTTCAACACCTACGGCAAGGCCTGGGGACCGCGCGTCGGTGCAGCGTATCAGTTCCGCCCGGGAGCGGTTCTTCGTATTTCGGCGGGCCGCTCGTTTGGTCCCGTGAAGTCGTCAGGCGGCAGCACTCACTTCGAGGGCCTGATTCTGAACACGAACTGGAGTTCCAGTGACTTCGACGTACTGGATTTCCCGACGCTGCTGGACAAGGGCCTGCCGGCGTGGACGCCTCCTCCGTTCCGCGACCCCGCTTTCTCCAACAACGTTGCGTCTACTTATTACTGGCAGCGCAGCGACGCGGGCCGCCCGCCGGTTCTCGATTCCTGGAATGTGAACATCCAGCAGCAGATGAAGGGTAACGTCGTGCTCTCAGCAGCCTACTCCGGAACTAAAGGCACGCACCTCGATTCCGCAATCGTCAACACCAACCAGATCGATCCGAAGTACATCAAGCAGTACGGTCTGACGCTGCTGCGCAGCAACATCACCTCTGCCGCGGCGCGGGCCGCCAATATCCCGATCCCCTATGCGGGATTCAACTCCACCGTGCAGCGTGCGCTGAGTCCGTTCCCGCAGTATCAGGAGATCGCGACGAATGGCGGGCAACCCGCCTCGATCGGAGAGCGCGCCGGCAACTCCACCTATCATGCGTTCATCCTGAAAGCCGACAAGCGGTTCTCCAACGGTCTGACCTTCCTCTCATCGTACGTGTTCTCCAAGATTCTCAGTGATTCCGATACGAATCAGATCACTGGGCGCATCGTGGTGGACAACTACAACCGGCGGCTTGAGAAGTCCCTCAGCGGAGACGATCAGACACACGTTGTCCGCTTTGCCTACAGCTACGAATTGCCCCTCGGTGCGGGTCGCCGCTTCAACCTCGGCAAGGCCACGAACTTCGCCGTCGGTGGCTGGTCGATTTCCGGTTCACAGAATTATGAGTCGGGTACGCCGCTGTCGGTAAGTTCTGGTGTGAGTCCGCTTGGCACTGGTTCGCGGCCGTGGATCACGTCGTATGACAACTGGCGCGCGGGTGCTTCGGGTGGGAAGTTCGACCCGAACGCCGACATCTGGTGGGACCGTAATGCGTTTCAGCAGGGGTTGACCGCCGACCAGATCAACACCACGTTCGGCAACTCTACACGGACCAACCCGAAGGCCCGCAACAACTGGGTTCTGAACGAGAGCATCGCGATTCATAAGCGATTCCTGATTACGGAACGGCGTTACTTCACATTGCGCGGCGAGGCATTCAACATTGCGAACCGCACTCGTTGGGGCAACCCCGATTCCGGTTTGACATCGGCGACGTTTGGGCAGGTGCGGAGCCAGGCGAATACGCCGCGGCAGATGCAGGTTTCGCTCCGGTTCCAGTTTTAGGGTCTGAACGTCTGCAGGGGGGCTGGCCGAAATCGCTCAGCCCCCTTGCCATTTCTGCCAGACCAGATATTCGCAGGGTCAGGGGGAACGACACCATTGGCATTGGGAGAGGCACCGCGTGAGGGTTGTGATCGGCAGCAAATAGTAACTGCCAAGGACTCCAGCCTGCCACGCTTAACCGGTCTACCATCTCACGGTACGTTGAAATTCATTGTTCTTACAACCTTTGAAGAGACTTGGTCGTGCCCCAACAGCCGAGTGATCTATTTCACAAATGCGCCGGAAACGCACAAGAACAGGGACGGCGTGAACCGGCAGATACCTGCCAGCCGAGTCCGTGGCCCGCTTGGGTTATTCAGGGGGAGATCGCCGCGCGGATGGATCGCGGGGAAGACTTCCGGTGCAGGATTTGGGATATCGTCGGTGCCGGCCCTGACCGCAGCCTGGGCGTCCGAGTTGAGATCTCGGACTGGAAGCTAACGACACGAAAGAGTCAGCCAACGCACCAATCCGCAAGTCAGCCCGGGTGCGGTTGCCCAGGCTGCGCGCTTGCCATCGCCGTAATTTCCATACTTGCCGCCTGCTTGCTTTCATGAAGGTGAACGGGCGGTCGACTTTGGTTTCAAAAAGGAGCGACCGGGTCGATATGCACCAGAATGCACGACTCAGCCGTGGCGTCAGAGGCTATGGTGCGGCTGATGGCGCCGCAGCTCCTGTCCTGCGACG
>JAOAPO010000118.1 GCA_025462945.1 Bryobacterales bacterium | reverse complement strand
CCGTCAGCGGGTTGTGGGCCATCCAGCAAGAGGGCAGCGTTTCTGGCAGGCTGCCTCTGCCTTCCAGTTGTGCATAAACAGCAACGCGCTTGCGGATCCACTCCAGGAGCCCCGTCGTCACGTTCGTGAAGTGTTCTTCACAGCCCTCGGGTGCCGGCAGGTGTAGCAGCCACAACTCGTAGGCCGCCTCCTCGCCGGGAACCGTCTGGTCATGGAAGTCGTCCAGAAAGTGCATAGCTTCAACCGCCCAACTGTCTTCTTCGTAAGCCCCGCTCGCCTCCAGAAACATTCGGGTGTTTGTGATATTTTGCGGGTTGATGAGGTCAGGAGGGTGTTTCAGAGCGAACGGCAGCAGATTGCATTGGCTGTCTTGTTCCCAGTCTGCAACCTCTCCAAGGCGGTCAGCCAGGAAGCGGACCCCGAAGTATAAATAGTTGTTGACGTAACGCCCGAAGGCTTGCGATTTCGAGAGGCGGGCGGGCAGCTTGACAGCATCGCTTATATGGAGCGGGAGACCGCCCGCAGCGGCACCGAGTTCCAGGAGCGACAGCGCATGCAGGCCGTTGTCCAGGCGGGTGATCAGGTCAGCATCCTGCGTAGTGCGGGTGTTGTCCACTTCCTCTATGCGGGGGCGGAGAAGCGCCGCTAATTGAGCCCCGGACAGCGCAGCCAGTTCTGGAAAGATGGAGTCCCACCCAGCGGGGAGTCGCGACAGGATCTCTTCTGCGATGCTGCTGTGCTCAGTCGCGCCGTCCATGAAGCCTCCCATTGCGTGGAGTCACCATACTACATGACGCGAATTGCAGGTGAATCAATAAATCAGAGGATGTCTGAAGCCAGGATTTCCAAGCCGCCCTTAGCCCGAAATTCCTGCCGCATCTGGCTGGCAGCGGCCTCGGAAAGGTGCAGAATCGCATCAGTCACCAGACGGACTTTACGGCCAGTCGCGAGCAGGCCCAGCGCGGCATGTTTTACGCAGTATTCGGTAAGCACCCCGTATACAGTGCACTCCGCGACCTGCAATCTGTCCAGAATTAGTACTAAATTGGGGTTTGTGAACAGATCGAGCTCGTTCTTCTCCAGGATGATTTGTTGGGCTGTGTCCAGGTAGGCAACCAGCGGAGTCAGGGGAACAACGATCCTGTTTTCCAGCAGGGTGGAGGCGGGCTTGGTCTGGCCAACTGTGCCGAGGATGCAGTGCGGGGGCCACACTTTGAATTCATCGGCTGTCTCGGTATGCGCGCAGGTAGTGGAGATCAGACGGCAGCCGTTGGCCGCGGCGTACCTGTTCAGGTTGCCGATGGTCGGGATCAGGCGTTCGGCGCCTGGTGCGTAAAGAGCACCGGCAGGGAACAGGAAATCGAGCTGGGTATCGATGTCGAAAAAACAGTGATTAGGCGAGCCCTGCATTGACCTTTTCCAGTTTAGGCGAAAGTATCGTGCGGCGACCTGCGACGGGCCAGGGCGACATGGCGGCCTGCGCACAAGCGCGAATCGTCGCCGCGTCAGGCAAGGGTTGAACCAGCCGGCCACGCAGGATGCATGGCTTCAGCATCGCTTCCGCACCGGGTATGCACTCGTCGTGCAGTGCGAGAACGTCATGGTCCGGCAGCCGGAACAACTGTTTGGCGCCGCCAAGGGTCTTCTTGTCCGGACTCTGCTTCGCCGTCATTCGAACTTCGCCGCCGCTCTCGATCTCTACGAGCTTATAGATGGCACCCATGGACGGCGCGTCACCGGACACGGCGAGCTCAGTGCCGACACCGAACGCGTCGATGGGCGCACCCTGTGCCACGAGCTGGGCGATCCGGACTTCCTCCAGATCGCCGCTGGCCATGATCTTCGCGCCGTGGAGCCCGGCGTCGTCGAGGATCTTTCGTACCTTGCGGGACATGTCGAGGAAGTCGCCGCTGTCGATACGAACGCCCCACAACGGGCCACCCAGAGCAGCCGCGTTCTTTGCACCCTGCAGGGTGTCGTAGGTGTCGAGCAGGTGAACGGTCCGGTCTCCGAGCAGCTTCTGCAACTCACGAAACGCCTCCGTTTCGCTGGCGAAAGACATGACCCAGGAATGCGCGGCCGTCCCCATGAGGGGTATGCCATAGCGGTAGCCGGCCAGTGTGTTGCTGGTACCCGCGCAACCGCCGATGTAGGCCGCACGCGCGCCGAGGACGCCCGCTTCGGGAGTGTGCGCCCGCCGAGTGCCGAACTCCACTACGCTGCGGCCCTGCGCCTCGTGAGTAATCCGTGCGGCCTTTGAAGCCACGAGGGTTTCGAAGGTGATCGCCGAAAGCAGGAACGTCTCCGGGATCTGCCCTTCAATGAGCGGTGCCTGGATGTTCATCAGCGGCTGGCCCTCATAGAGCACGGTACCCTCGGGGACCGCGAATACGTTACCGGTAAAGCGGAAGGTCGCGAGGTAATCCCAGAACGCCGCTGGCGCGTTGCGGAAGTTTGGCAGTTCCTTAAGCCACGCGATCTCTTCCGGTGTGAAGCGCAGATTCAGCAGGTAGTCGATGGCATGGTGCAGACCAGCCGTAAGGACGAAGTCGCGATTCTTCGGCAGCCGGCGCACGGTGAATTCGAAGATCCCCGCATCCTTCTGTTTGCCCGCCGCGAAGTAGCCCGCCGCCATGGTGAGCTCATAGAGATCAGTGAGGAGGCCGTTCAAACCTTACTTCTTCTTTTCCGGTTTGGGAGCCTGGAAAGGTTTGATACCGGCGATTGTCTTCTGCACGTCTTCCATCGTCTTCGCTTCCACGATGTAGCCTTCGGTATCGCCTTCGCGCTGGAAGCTGAAGTTCTCGCCGGCTTTTGCTGCCGTCACCTTCTCCAGCTTGCTTTTGTCGCCCGAGGTGACCGCGACGGTCAGGACGGGTGCGCCTGCCACGGGCGGAGCAAACCGCGCAGCAGCCAGATCGCGGAGCTTATCGATGACGGCCTGAATACTCGCCGGATCGATCTGACCGGCCGGACCGGTCCACTTATCCGACGACTTCTGGTAAGCGGCGCCGTTGATTTCAATCTTTACAGGATCGGAGAAGCCAAACTCGAAGAGCTTCTTGTTGCGGAAGTTCTCCAGCTCTTTGCCGCTGAGTCCTTCAGCCAGGTCAGCATTCGTCTTGAAGATGCCGTCAACGACTGAACTCCGGGCGTAGTAAGCATTGGCCGCGGTCTTGCGTACAGTGATGGCCTGGGCCCCGGAAGCATCGCGCACCGTGACCGTACCTGCGGGCGCGCCATTTGCGAACTCCGCCGCCGCCTTCTTCTCGTCCGTGCCGTCCGCCAGATCCATCTTTGCGTCTACGAGGC
>JAOAPO010000096.1 GCA_025462945.1 Bryobacterales bacterium | reverse complement strand
CCTTCAAGCGCTGAGACGCGAGGGGTCGAAGCAAACGCCCGGGCCATACCAACCTGCTGGTAGCTGTTGTGAATAGCCGGGTGACAGGACTGGCATCGCGCTGCGTCCACATAAACGCTGGCGTTATTGGCCGTCACTGGCCTCGTGCGAGTGACATAAAAGCCGAATGCAGCCGCCAGCGCGCCCCCCACCGCCAAAGCTCCGACGATCCGCTTCAAGAGCCTAAGCTATCACCTGTGTGATTACTTTTCCGCCCGTGTCCGTCAGCCTCTGATTGCGTCCCGCACTGTAATAGGTGAGCCGCAGATCGTTCAGGCCCATGAGGTGCAGCACCGTTGCATGCACATCACGCATGCGATAGATGTTTTCCACTGCCTTGAACCCCAGGTCGTCGGTAGCGCCAACCAGTGAACCCGCTTTTACTCCGCCGCCCGCAAACCAGATCGTCATCGCCCGGGTGTTGTGATCGCGCCCGGCCTTGTCCCGCAGGTCCGCCGGGTTATCAGGCGTCCGGCCGAACTCACCCATCCAAACCAGCAACGTCGAATCCAGCAGCCCGCGTTGCTTCAAGTCTTTCACCAGCGCCGCCATCGGCTTATCCGTCTCGGCGGCATTCTTCGTGTGGTTCTTGACAATCTCGGTGTGACCGTCCCACGACTGGCTTGGCGTGTAGAGTTGCACAAAACGAACGCCCTTCTCCACCAGCTTTCGTGCCATCAGACAACGCTTCCCAAAGGACTCCGTGACGGGATCGTTCAGGCCATACATTTCCCGCGTCTGTTGTGACTCGCTCGCGATATCGAGAACACCTGGCACCTCGGCCTGCATCCGATACGCCAGCTCATATGAATCGATGCGCCCCTGCAAGTCGGGATTGGATGGATGCTTGGCCGAGAACTCCTGATTGTACGCGCGAAGCAATTCCATCTCGCTCATCTGTGCCTCTGCCGTGACATCCGGAGGGGGTTTGAGATCGAGGATTGGATCGCCTTTCCAGCGGAGGACCGTTCCCTGATTGCTCGCCGGCAGGAATCCGGGGCCCCATTGCTGCGATCCGCTAAACGGAAGAGATCGAAAATCCGGCAGCACCACGAATGCCGGCAGGTTCTGGTTCTCGCTGCCCAGGCCATACGTCACCCATGCACCCATAGACGGCTTGCCCGGTATGACGATGCCTGTATTCATCAGGAACACGGCCGCCGGATGGTTGCCGTTTTCAGTCTGAATGGATCGAACGAAGGCAAGGTCGTCAACGCACGTTGCAAGGTTCGGGAATAAGCTGGAGACGTCCATGCCCGATTGGCCGTACTTTTTGAACGGAAAGGCGCTTCTTAGAATGAGCCGCGGCTTGGCGAACAAATTCGGCTGATCGGTGTTCTTCTCCTTCTTCCAGTCCATCACCGTGTTGTCGAATTTGTCGAGAGTCGGTTTTGGATCGAAAGTATCCATCTGACTGACGCCGCCCAACATGGTCAGGAAGATGCATGATTTCGCCGTGGCGGGATGGTGCGGGGGCTTTGGCGCCAGCGGATTACTTATGGCCGCTGCCCGCAGGTCACGGCTCGCGAGGTCCATCAGGGCGAGCCCGCCCACTCCAGTCAGGCTTTGATACAGGAAGCGGCGTCGTGCGAGATCGAAGTCCATAAGTTAGTCCGGTGAGTTACTCGAGTGACTCATTCAAGATATATAAATTCGTTCAGGTTGAAAAGGACCACGCCGAGCCGGGTATAGCCCTCGACGGGCGGCCTGCCTGCGAGGATGGCCTTGTATTTCTGCCGTTCGGCGGGGGAAGGCTTCCTGGCGAGCGCGAGTTGAAAGGCGGTATCCAGGCCTCGGTCAATGTCGGTTCCGGCAGATTCCATCAGGCGGGTCGCAAAGGACTTCGCTTGTGCGCTGGTGAAGCTGCTGTTGAGCAGTGAGAACGCCTGCGTCGGCACCACGGTGGCGCTGCGCCGTGAACAGACCTCGCTCATGTTCGCGCCGTCGAATACCTCAATCATCGGATTCATGACGGAGCGCCGCTGAAACGTGTAGATCGTACGGCGAGCTTGCGCCTTCTCGTCCGACGGAAACCACTTGAAGAATTCGAAACCTTCCGCCACGTCCGAGGGCACGCTGACGAAGACTCCCGGACCGCCGTCCGAGCTTTCCAGCTTGCCGCTGACGGCCAGCAGGGAATCGCGAATCGTTTCACCCTCCAGCCGGAGCCAGTTCATCCTCCAGAACAGGCGGTTGGCAGGGTCGATGGCCGCGAATTTCTCTGCCTGCGGATTCTCGGTTGACTGGCGGTAGGTGCTGGAAGACAGGATCAGCCGGTGCAAGGCCTTGAGGCTCCACTTCTTCTCCACTAGCTGCGTGGCCAGCCAGTCCAGAAGTTCGGGATGCGAGGGGCGGTCACCATTGATGCCGAAGTCGCTCGGGGTGCGAACGATGCCTTCCCCGAAATGATGCTGCCAGAGCCGGTTTACAATCACCCGAGCAGTCAGAGGATTGTCCGCGGAGGCGATCCACTCCGCCAACGCCGTGCGCCGACCTGAACTGCCGCCCGCGAATGG
The DNA here is from genome assembly GCA_025462945.1 of Bryobacterales bacterium. GTDB lineage: Bacteria > Acidobacteriota > Terriglobia > Bryobacterales > Bryobacteraceae > BOG-234. Next base: position 848 of record JAOAPO010000096.1, on the reverse strand, counting down.
AATCTTCGCTGGCTCCGAATCGCCTGCCACGGCCTGTGGGAAGCCAGGCTCCACCAACTCACCCCGGTTCGCCAGTTCACCTCCAGCCAGCACGTACGTCTGGGCAAGGTCCGGCACCTGCGGGGGAGTTACATCAGCCACGGAGTAAGCGACAGCCCGGTAGCGCGCGATGCTTTCCTTCGCCTTTCGAGCGCGTAACGTAGCGGTCGTCCAACTGTTCCGTTCCTCTTCGGAAAAGACAGCGTCCTTCGCGTTTTTCAATGCGGCCACGTATTCGCCGGCTTCCTTAGCCGCCGGCTTGAGATTCTTTGCGGCAGCGAACTTCTCTTTGAGCTGTTTCTCCAGTGTCTTCAGGGACTCTTCGGTTTGGTCCGCTTCGTCCTCAAACTGCCGCATCTGGGCTCGCATCTGCTTCGGATGCTCTACTTCGAGGAACGGAGCGGGTCGGTCCTCCATGCGCATCGGTGCAAAGAAGGCCTGCAAACGATAGAAGTCGCGCTGCGGGATGGGATCGTACTTGTGATCGTGGCAGCGGGCACAACCGACGGTGAAACCGAGGAAGACCTGCCCGACGGTTCCAGTCAGTTCGTTCAGCACATCCTGGCGCAACTGGGTCTTGAAGTTGGCGTCCGCCTCCCATGTGCCCATGCGGAGAAAGCCGAGCGCCACCAGCCGCTCGGAGGCCTCGCCATCCTTTAACTCATCGCCGGCCAGTTGCTCCTTGACGAACTGGTCGTAAGGCTTGTCGCGGTTCAGTGAGCGAATCACGTAGTCCCGGTAGCGCCACGCGGCCGGGCGCTCACCATCAATTGCAAAGCCGTCAGATTCGGCGAACCGGGCGAGGTCCA
>JAOAPO010000081.1 GCA_025462945.1 Bryobacterales bacterium | reverse complement strand
AGACGTACTTCGGGAAGTGGACATCGGGCGGCAGGTCGGCTGTCAGCGCAAACGCGCTGGACCCTGCAGGCACGACGCGCGCGTCCTGCTCTCCCCGTGAAGTACCCAGTAATTGAAACGCGGGCAGAATGCGCGGCTGGCGAAGGCCCGGAATGACGACTGCGCCCTGATAGACCGTGAGTGCCAGCAACGCCACAGCGGTTGCCGGCATCAGCATGCCACCCCAGGTCCATCGAATACCCAGCGCTTCGAGTATCGAACGATGCGCCTTCGCCGCGGGCATTTCAGTCAAAACTTCGCGTGTGTTCGCAATCAGAATTTCGCCACTCTCCACCGCGGCGGCACACTCGACGCAATCGAAGTAATGGCGTTCGAAATCGGCTGCCTCCGCGGGCGTGAGTTCCTGCAGAAGATAGCGATCCGCGAAGCTCTCCTGCACGGCACGCATGTGATTCAGCCCGGATTCGCCCGGTTTCGACTCTTGCGTCTGAGAAGGATCATTCCGCATACTAGCTCCCCACCGTGTTGACATTACGCCTGGCTTCGTGGGTCATCGCGGCCCTGAACTTCTGCCTCGCGCGATATAACAGCACCCGCAGATATGTGCGGTCCACCTGGAACTCACTGCACACGGAGTCTTTGTTCTCTTCCTCGAGGAAAACTCTCCGCAGCAGCTGCCGGTCCTTTTCTGACAGAGCATCGAGCAGACGGCGTACCGTTGCCTTGCGCTCAAGCGTGACCATCTGGCCTTCGGGATCAGGCGTGCGATCGACAGGTCCGGGCCCCTCGTCCGGCAGTTGATCGTGCCGCGTATGCGAACGCAGAAACTCCATCGCGACATTGTGACACGTCGAATATACGAAACCTGGCAGACTGGCAGGATTGTCCAGCGTCTTACCGGCTCGGAAATACAGGAAGGTGCGCAGGAAAGTCTCCTGAAAAGCATCCTGCACCAGTTCCGGTGACCTCAACCGGGCGCGCAGTTTCGCACGCACAGGTCGCGTGAACCAGGCGACGAGGTGATTCTCGACCTCGGCATTCCGGTCCCGAAGCGCCTGTAGATAACTCTCGTCGAACAGACCAGTCACCGTCCCGTGAACCGAGGATAACAGAGGCTTCGGGGGACGCCTCTTTCTGGCAGCGAGCGTCCGCAGCTGGCCTGCAAGCGTCAGCGGGATTCGGGGAGTTTCGCAAATTGAACCGGTCAGCATAATGACGCATTCGCCCTCACACTGTGGTCAGTGATCTGCGGTGCCACACCGTTTCAGGAAAACTGCATGCTACGTAGCTGGCCCGGCGGCTACCCGAATCTGCAGAACCAGGAATTCGCCCGGCTTGAGTGGGGCGAAGCCCACTACAACGTTCACACGGCCACCATTGATGTCGCTCTGCAGCGTTGTGGTGGTGTCGCAGCGCACGTAGAACGCGTCTTTCGGAGTTGCTCCCTGAAGCGCACCCTGACTGAACAGGCCGCTCAGAAACGAATTGACGCTCAGCACCATCGAACTCCACAAGGATGCATTGTTTGGCTCGAACGCAGCCCACGTCAGGCCGGAATGCAACGAGTTCTCGATGTATTGCGCCAGACGGCGAACGGGAATATACTTCCACTTACTGGCCAGCTCATCCGCGCCTTGAAGCGTCCTCGCTCCCCAGCTAACGGGGCCGTGAACAGGGAAGGTGCGCAGAGCATTGATTCCCAGCGGATTCAAGATGGCATTCTCGCCGTCATTCATCTCGTACACGAGCGTTGCTCGCGCCAGTACGGCTTGCGTCCCGGAAGGGGCCTTCCAGACACCACGCGTCATATCGGTTAAGGCATACACTCCGGCCAGCGTCCCACTGTTCCCACATTCAAGCAGCCGATCCTGATCCAGCGGATCAGGCAAGCGGAGCCTTGGGTAGTACGCCGCCGCCCAATCGCTGGTCAGGTATTGCCGATTGGTCCGGAACCAGTCCGCCATACTCCGTGGTGAAGGAATCACCTTCGACCCAGGTATGTCGACGATGTAGAAAAGCTCTCTTTGCCTCGCAGTAGCTTTGTGCCTGCGCCATCACAGGACCAGCCGCCTTCTCATCCAGCGTCGCTGTTGCCGGAATGCAGAGGATGTTGAAGAGACCGGGGGCGAGACGTGAAAGTGGCGAGGTCGCGTCCGATACGGCGCTTCGTAAGGCGGTCGCGTACTCGCCCGTTGCTGCGTTCCAGGCACCGTCCGCGCCACCAGCCAGATTGTTGTAGGCCGCGCCGGAAACTAGCTCCGGCGAGTTGTGCGGCACCAGAGCCGGCATGGGGAAGGCAGCACCGGCGTCCGCTAACTCCACCAGTTCCGACTGGCTGTTTACCCCTTTGACAAAGTACTCAGGGTGAGCCGGGTCGATCGACAGCGCCGCAAAAGCTTCGTTGCGGACCACCTTTGCGCCGGCACCGATCTCCTGAACCGAGAGCGTGAAAGTGGGCGACGCCGCGTTATACAACTCGGGCCTGATAGCCACCACCCGTACACAATTCCCCCACGACCCCGGACTCGCGGCTCTGATGAGTAGCCGCCTGCTGACGGCACCGCCCGGGTCCAGACTGGCTGTCGCGGCAGTGGATGGCGCCACTCGAACCGCATAGGCGTTTCGGCCACCATTCATGAAATACTGCATCACCTGATAGCTGGCCTCGCTGCCATGATCAAGCCCGCCGAAGTATCGCTAGAAGTCTTTGAAGCTCAGCAGCAACTGTGCCCGATTGACCGGGCCCCGCGCAAAACCGTCGATAAAGGCGGTGTTCGAAGTGGTGACGCCCGTTATTGTGTGCATGGCAGCAGGTAACTCGGCATAGCGGCTCCTCCGTGCACGCATCGCAGCTCGGTGGCACTCACTCTAGCAGCTCCATTCGCGGCATGGCACACGTCCAGGCGAAACGAAATGAAACGGTTCGCGCTGGCACTTCACTTCCACATCGAGTTGGCCAGCTCGATCTAAGCGGAAAGCCAAACCGGTTTCCATTCAGTCCGATCTCAACCCAGGAGAGAAATCACCATGCCGTTCAAAGTTAAAGATTTGCTCATCGAGCTAGCCAGCACAACCGCGGTCGCTCAATGCCATCCCACGTTCATCTGCTACCACTCCGGCTGTCACAACTTCTGTTCCTACCTGGCTTCCGTCTGCCAGGCGGGCTGCAGCCTTCACCTGCCCAGCATCTGCACCACCGCATCCGTCACCGCCACGTTTACCTGTCCTGGTTCGCTCGTAACCGACACCTCGCCCATCTTCCAGACCATCCCGCATCTGGGTGGGCCGGCGCTGGGCAACCTGAAGAGCCAGCTGAAGCAGGCTCTCGAACTTGCCGAACGTCAGGAAGTCGCCGAGGCGGAATCACTCAAAGTTCAAACTGTCGCCGACGCCGAACTCGTTGAGAAGAAGCTCACCGAAGCCCTCGAAGAGATCCGCGTCCGCAAGGCTGAACTGCAGAAACACAAATAGCGCAGACCCGTTTCGCACAGGAAGGCTCATCCATGACAACCACTGAAACAACAACCAGGTCTTTGCAACTCAGGACCGTTCTGGATGGGACCTTCCGTGCCAACCCGGGCTACGAATTGAAGCCCTTCAACCAACTGCCGGCCGCACAACGGGAAATGTTCGCGGCCCTCCGCAACGACCCCGAGTTTTACGGTGTTCTGATGCCGCGTGACGGCTTCCGTCTGCCCTTGAAGTCAGCATGCCAGGCCACGGCTCGCCTCTTAACTGAACTCGAGGAAGCAGGCCGCCTGCCCGACTTCGCCCTTACTGAATCGCTGGAAGTGGCAAATCGAGGTATCGCCGAGCTCGTACTCGACGGCGTTCTACAGATTTTTCATCACGGCGATTTTATCCACGGCCCCGCAGCTTTCGATGCGGTCTGTGAAACCTCGTCCCACGTGGCTGCGCCCGCCGGCACCGCCCAGCTTTCCCGCGACGCAATCATCTACGCGCAGTCCCTTCCATTCACAGACGCTGCAGCATTGTCCGCTCGCCTGTACTCGTACGGTCGCCTGCCAGTGACACCTGCGTGGCGCCGGCAGTTTCCTGACGAGGACTCGATTCGCAGATGTCTAGGTGTCGAGGCGGGCGGTAGGAATCATGCCCGTCTCGCCGCGGGCTGGAACTCTCTGCCGCCGGACCCCGACAACGACGGCTGGCTCTTCTGGCAGTCCCGCATACCTTCCACTGGAAGACGTCGCGACGCCTGTAAGCTCTACCTGAGTCCGCACCCGAGCCATCTTGCGGAGGCTTTCGACGCCCTTCTGCACGCACTTCAATCGAGCCGTGCCAATGCCTTTAAGGTCGGGAAGAATCTGTCGGGTGTGCTCCGCGCCGACAAGGTCATCGTGTACTTCTCTCACTGCGACGAACTCCAGGAGGCCGCGGCCGCAATCCTGGAAAGGCTGGCTGGCTGTCCCGCCCACGGCGTGCCCTTCACGGCACAGCTTGGCGCACCTCTTCTTTCGTGGGGGTGCGATCCCCAGACCGCCAACGACGCTCCACCGTGGCTCGCCCGCCAGAGCTGGCGGCTTTGGATCACCAATCGTTTGGCCATAGCCCTGATCGCGGCAAAGCAGCAGCCACAACCCTGGCCCACAGAACCCTGGCAGTTTGCCGTCGACCGCCTCCGTCTGGAGGGTGTCGATACCGATAGCTGGAGCCCGGCTCCGAAAGGATGAATACCAACATGCAAGGTCTCGTCGTTCTACCCGAAGATGTTCAGATTGTTCCTTTGTCCGAGATGGCGCCGCAGGTCAGAAGTCAAATCTCCGGCGACGATGGCGACTTTGCTCTGACCCGCCCTCTGTCGCGCGCACCTTCAAAGGTCATCGATGCGAACTCGGCTTCACTGCTGCGTCAGTTCCGCAGTCCCAAGACAATCATCGAGGGGCTCATCGCCTTCAGCAAGGAAATCCACGCTCGCCCCGCCGATGTTCTTGACGATGCCTATCCTTTAATCGAGAGCTGTCTGGTGGCAAGGCTTCTGGTCGAGCCTGGCGAAGCCTCCGGCAAGATCGAACCTGCGTTCACGGCGGGTGCGCTGATCGGCGGTCACCTGGTCGAGCGGTGCATTCAGGCCCTCATCGATTCAGAGGTCTACGAGGTCACAACGCCGGGAGGCCGTTCCGGTGCTCTGAAGATTGCGACCGCGCGCGGGCTTAACAGCATGAAGCCCATGCTGGAACGCGAGGCACGCGTTCTGACGCAACTCGCGGGCCGGGCCGCGCCCGCCCTGCTTGAAACGGGCATTCTCTCGGATGGCCGTCACTACATCCTTACTGAATGGATCGACGGCGAAGATGCCCAGACCGCCGCCTGGAAGCTGCGGGAGCAAGGCACCAACGCAGCCGTCCGAGATCTGTCAGGTCTCTGTGCCGATGTCCTCGATGCCTATGCCACCCTGCATGACCAGGGTCTCCTGCATGGCGACGTTCATCCCCGAAACGTTTTCATCGCCGACTCCGGCGAGGTCCGCCTTATCGACTTCGGCGTGTCCGGCTGTATTGAGGATGCAAGCTCATCCCGCGCCGGTGTTGCCTTCTTTTTCGATCCCCAGTATGCGGACTCACTTCGCGCCGGCAAGCGTGCACCTGCGCTCAGTCTGCTCGCCGAGCAATACAGCGTCGCAGCCTTGATCTACACCCTTCTCTGCGGGCCTCACTACATC
>JAOAPO010000072.1 GCA_025462945.1 Bryobacterales bacterium | reverse complement strand
GAGTCGCCATTGCTGGTGGGTGCCGGCGGTGGAGCTACCGCGACCGCCGCTGCGGCCCTCGACGCGGGACGGCTGGCTCTTGGCCTTTCGTGCGTCACTGGCTTCGCGGGTTCTTCAGGTTTCGCGGTGGATGCCTCCCGGGCGGGCGGCTCAACCGTCTTCTCGGCAGCCGCTGTTTCAGTGGTTCCGGAGGTGGTGGGTGGTTCTTCTATTTCTGTGGTGGGTTTGTTTTCGATATCGCTTGCCAAATTTCCCTCACTCCCCGGCCTGTGACGGCCGAGAAGAGCAGAGGCTCAGCATACTTACGTATGTCTTTCATGCTGCGCGACTGCTCTGATTGGTTCAGTTTGTCGATTTTGGAAGCGACAACACGAAAGGGGTGGTTGTTGGATTCGAGCCAGTCTTTCAGATCGAGATCTTTGTCCATCCAGCCGCGCCGCGCGTCCAGAATCAGAAAAGACATTTCCAGTGTCTTTCTTTCCTTCAAATAGCTTTCAATGAGCCTTGCCCACTCCTGCTTCGACGCAAGAGGGACCCGGGCGTAACCGTATCCCGGAAGATCTACGAAGTAGAAACTGTCATCGATGCGATAAAAGTTAATGGATTGTGTTCGGCCCGGTGTGTTGCTGGTGAAGGCCAGACCCGTCTGTCCGGTTATCGCATTAATAAGACTGGACTTACCAACGTTACTTCTTCCAAAAAAGGCAACCTCGGGCAGCCCGTCGGCCGGGAAGTGCTCGGGTTTATTTGCGCTAAGGACGAATTCTGCTTTCAAGTCTACTACACCAGAAGAGGGAGTGTGTGCAAGGAGGACCCGTTTGGGATGCCGCTGCTTAAGATACGCAGCAGGGAGCCGTTTGGGATTCGGTTCCTTTTATCATTGTAGCGCTTTTGTGCGGGTAACTTATACTGGCTGCGGCCATTGTGCCCTTTTGTTCCCTGGCGGTGAGGCGGTCTTTATTGAACGGTAATTCGGTGTTGGCCCTCGGGGAGCAGCAGAACGCAGTTCGTTGCCTCCAGGCAGGCCGCCTGAGACGGTGCTCCGTCGATTTCTACAGAAGCTGGACGCCGATCGAAGCGAGCGATCGCGCGGCTCTCGGAACGATAGGTGACGGCAACCCGCTTTCCCTCGACTGCAGTCGCCAGCAGCGTTGCGTTCAGATCGGAGAGCGTGATCCCCTCACGTTTGGGAGCCCGTGCGACGACATGCGGACCTGCGGGGAGCCGGAGCAGTCCCGCAGCGATCGCCGGCCAGGGTTTCCCATCCACGATGGCACCGTCCGCTGGCCAGAGCATTTCGACTCCGGCGGGCGTGTCGACAGACACACCGTGCTTCTCCTTTATATAAGAGGTTACGACGGCTGAAGACGACGACAGTAGTGCGAGGTCTGGTCGCAATATGCTGTTCTCGAAGTACAGCGCCACCCGCGCAAAAGCCGTCGACGCGAGGTGGACCAACTGGAAAAGCTCGGTGCCCGTCTGCTGCTTCGTCGGATAGACGTCCTGATAACGGTCGACGATGTTGATGTCGATCGCCAGCCTGTCGCGGTGCGGCGTCAGGGGCGCGTAGCGCTTTGCGATCTCGGGATATCGTTGCGGTCCCAGATTCCATACGGTTGCAGGGTCTTCAATCAGGAACGAGAATGCGTGTGTGTCGAGAAGAGGCAATACTCGGCCTGCGTCGGCGCCGATGGAGTCTTTCATGCCGGCATCGAACCGGTCGTCTACATGGGTCAAGACGATGTCCAGACCCGGGCGGTCCCTGCGGAAGTGCTCGGCGGCAGCCAGCCACTCCTCCTGCATGCCGCGGGCGAGGTTCGCGCGGAAGTCGAGGAAGCGGCGCAGCGAAAGTGCATCGTTGTGCGTCGTCCAGATCTCGATCGGGTCCCAGCCTGCGTCAGCACGAAACGAAGCGCGGACATCCGCATTCATCGGAGTGAAGCGGGCGGGATTGCCCGCGCCTTCCAGCGATTCGAAGTAGAGTTCGGCCAGATTGATGCCGTCCCAATCGAAACGCCGCATCATCGCGAGCAAACCGCTGCGAATGGCCGCGGTGCAGTCGGCGTTCTGCAGGTTCATCAGCTTGCGCCAGTCGAGGTGCGCGTCCTGCAGGAGCGCGGTTTTCTCGCGCCACTCGGAATGATCAGCCCAGAACTTCTCGCTGACATGCGGAAGTTCCACCCAGGCGTAGACCAAAACGCCGTGGCGATGGCATGCGGCGATGAGCCGGTTTAGATACTCGTCGCGGCCGGGTTCGACGTCGTAAAAGTGCCAGGAGGCAACATGCAGTGCCGAGATCCCGGCGGCGCGCCACCGTTCGGCGAGATAGTCGGGGTCAGCGTGCGCGCGATACGAGTAGTCGAAGAACGCCCACAGTCTGGAGCTTCGAAAGGTTGGCGAAAACCCGAGGTCGGACAGCGCCTGCAACAGATACGGGTAGCGCTCGTATCCGGTGGCGCCGGGCGGTGTGGCGACCCACAAGACCGCGCCAGCGCCCAGCCTGTAGCCAGCTTCCACCGGCAGGCCGCTCCAGCGCTCTTTGGCGAAGACGGTCGCCTGCGAGGCGATCTCCGGTTTCTGGATCTCAACAGCTTTTGACCAGATCACGGGCAGCGCGGCGTTGTGGGTATCGACAAGATGAATGACGGAAAGAGTTCCGGTGCCGCTCGCGAAGCCGAAGCTTCCAGCCAAAGGCGAAGGGCCTTCAAGGATCAGCGCCGCGCCGTTCTTCACCTTGGCGGTCCAGTCTGCCGACGCGGGCGTGCCGGCCGAAGCCACGAAGATTTCTGCATTCGCGAACGATGCCGGCGTATGCCCCACTGCGCTGAGCATGGCCGGCCACGGCCCCGGCTGGGTACCCACCACGGCGAAGGTTCCGCCGAAAGCGACCGCAGGCAGCAGCATTGCCAGTGCTGAGCTACTTCGTAAACGCATACCAAACTCCTGCGCGGATGTCGTTAAAATTTGGGCGGTCGAGATTGCCGCTATTTACCAGGTAAACGCCGCGGAGCGCAGTCACCGTGAGAGTTACGGAAGGCGGCAGCCCGGGAGGGTGCAGCCGGAAACCGGGGCCGGTCTCGACGAAGTTCGCCCAGAAGCGATGCTTCGAATCCGCCGTCATGTTCGCTGTCCAAAAGAACTGGGTAGCGACGCCCGCGACTGCCGTCTTGTAACCGGCTTTGTTCTGCGAGATGTTGATCAGGTCGTTGCCAAAGCGGGTGATGAAGACGCTGTCAGCAGTGCTCTCGAAGAACCCACCGCTTTCAGCCGACCCGAGGGAAGCACCGATATTTCTCGCCCAGGACACTCCGCCCCGGGTGTCGTGCCAGTGATGGCCTCTCGAATAGTTGAGGGCAGCGCCAGTCTCGAACCAGCCCGTCAGGCCCTTGTAGGTCGTGGTTGCGACACCCCCGCCCAGAATGAACGCACTCTCGGAAAGCGGCTGCGGCCGGAAGCCGCCGGTGCTCACCCGGGCATCGCCCACGAAGCGCATCGAAAGGTAGGGGCGTATCGGCAGTTTGCCGATACGGAGTTCCGTCTTCACCTGCCCATAGCCGAACATGTCACGCCAACGGGTGGAGAGCATCGGGTACATCCAGACCGTGGTCCGGAACCGCTGGCTGCCCGGCCGCAGATTCTTCCAGGCCTTTTGGGCCTCGGCCGCGATCGACGGGTCTGCACTGTGCCGCGCCTGATCGAACCACCGAACGGCAATGTTGTCGAGGTGCAGAAGATTGTTCGTCCAGCCGAGCTTCAGGGCAACCTGCGAGTCCACTGGATTCGCCTCCCAGGCTTGCGTGAAGTAACGCAGCGCGTCCTTAAGAAATCCGGCATTGTAGCTGCGCTCGCCAAGCAGCATCGGGCTCAGGCTCGGTTGCGTCTCCGGACGCTCCTCGAGAACTGTCGGCAGGTTTAGAGCGATTCGCGCTCGGTTGGCCGTCGCCGGGTCTGCCCGCTTCATCACGTTTCGAAGGATCGGTATGGCCGCGTGGTCGCGGTGATCGGCGAGAAATAACAAACCCAATTGCGCAGCCGCGAGATAGTCGCCGGGTGCACCGGCCACCACCTGCTCGAATTCGACCTCCGCTTCCTGCCGTGGTACCTGGCCGGACCCCGACATAGTCAGCAGCAGGAATGCGAGTTCCCTGTGCAGTGTCTGATTCTTCGGATCGATCGCGAGTGCCTGCCGAAATTCGTAGACATAGGGGTACCGCTCCGGCATCCGCTCACGGGCGAGTTCGGCGGCACGCGGTTCGCCTCCCCGGCTGGCCGCCAGCAGTGCGGCCCTTGCACCTTCCGCATTGCCCCGGGCCTGATCCACGCGGGCGAGATCGAGCAGCACTGACTTTCGTTCCGGCAGCACCCTGTATGCAGCCAGGTAGTTGGCGGCGGCCAGATCGAATATGTCCCGTTGTTCGGCGAGTTGGGCCAGTTCGTAATGAGCACTGAAGTTCGGCGCAGAAGTCGCGAGTGCTTGCTGCCAGCGCCTGATGCCCGCGTCCAGTGGCTCATCCACATTACGGAATGCCTGCGCGGCAGTCGCCCGAAAAGTTGCGTCCGGGGCGAGATCGCGAACGCGAAGGAAGATGCGGCGAGCTTCGGCTTTGCGTGCTGACGCGTCATCATGCGCTTCATAGCAGAGGAACGCGTACTCAAGCGCAACCTGGAAGTCGCTCGCGTCCAGCTTCATGGCGACACCGAACTCTTCGCGGGCACCGTCTGAATCGCCTGTTTTTAGCAGAGTGTAAGCAAGGTTTTTTCGGATGTCGGTGCGATCCGGTGAGAGGCCTGCCGCTTTTCGGAATTCGGCAACGGAACGATCGAATTCGTGGCTGCGCAGAGCTTCGAATGCAGAAGTCAGCGCAGGATATGCCGGATCAGCGGTTTGCGCGAGCGCAACGCCGGCCAGCAAACCTGTGAGAATCAGTCGAATGGCGCCCTCTGCAAAGATTAGTGCGAGCCAGAGGGATTATTCTCAAAGCGGGACGGGCACTGTGGCGAGAATCTCTTCCACGATACGTTCACCCGCGGCAGCTCCGTGACTGCTGCGCCTCGACGTTAGACCCGACCTGGCCGCGGGCATCACCCGATGGCCGAGAACCTTCGGGGCCAGAACTTTCACGTCGTCCGGAAGTGCCCAATCACGACCTTGCACCGCCGCGAGCGCCTGCACGGCACGATACAGGGCCTGCGAGCCTCGTGGACTCACCCCCAGCGAAAGCCCTTCGTGCGTTCGGGTCTTCTCGACCACTGCGAGCATGTAATCCACGATGGCGGCATCGACGGAAACCTGGCATGCCAGCTCCTGCAATTGCAGAAGCTGTGTCGTCCCGATTACCGGCTGCGCTTTCTCCGCGTGACGAGTATCCGGTTGACTGATAATTTCGCGTTCGCTCTGGCGTTCGGGATAACCGATGGAGAGGCGCATTAAAAAACGATCGAGCTGTGATTCCGGCAGAGGATAGGTGCCATGATGCTCAGCCGGGTTCTGCGTCGCGATGACCATGAAAGGGTCTGGAAGCGGCAGTGTTCGGCCCTCCACGGACACCTGCTGCTCATTCATCGCCTCCAGCAGAGCCGACTGTGTCTTCGGTGTTGCGCGATTGATCTCGTCCGCAAGCAGGAAATTCGTAAACACCGGGCCGGGCTTGAACTCGAACTGCTCAGAGTGCGCGTTGTAGATGGTGACGCCCAAAACGTCGGAGGGCAGCATGTCGCTGGTGAACTGGAGACGGTGGAATTTGCCGTCAACGGCACGGGCTACGGCTTGCGCCAGTGTCGTTTTGCCCACACCGGGGACATCTTCGATTAGCAGGTGACCACGGGCGAGCAGGCAAACCAGTGACAGCCTGACGACCTCGGGCTTGCCGCGGACGGCAGCGGAGATCGCAGCTTCGATGCTGTGGAGGGTGCCCGGCTCAGCAGGCGTCGCGCGGGCAGTCGGCGTCAAATCCAAGAATACAACGGCGCGGCGGGGCTAAATATCGAGGCCCGCGGCCCGCATCAGATCCAGAGCATTCGACCGCTGCACTACGCCGGGGCGCATCTTGTAATCGAAAACCAGACGGCCTTCTTCAAGCCGGTCCTCGAAATGGACATTGATGGCGGCCGGTGCGAGTTCGTCGGCAACTCTGGCCAGCGAAAGGTCATGGGTAGTTGCGATTCCAATCGCGCCGCGCGCCAGTAAGCCGCGGACGAGACCGGCCGCACCGATGGCGCGATCGTGCGAGTTTGTACCGGCCAGCAGTTCGTCAAGCAGGAAAAACGCGGGTGCCGGCAGTTCCAGAATCTGACGAAGGCGCAGCAGTTCGGCCATGAAGCGGGAGACGCCCTCCTCCAGCGAATCGACGGTCCGGATAGAGGCCCCGAGTGAAAGCGTCGAGATCGAAAGCCGGCGGGCGCGCACCGGAGCGCCAGCGAGGGCCAAAATCGCGTTTGTCCCGACGGTCCGGAGGAATGTGCTCTTACCTGACATGTTCGAGCCGCTGACCACATAGAGGCTTGGCGGGACGGTGAGTGCGAGGGAGTTCGGGACGGCGCGTGCCGGATCCATCAAAGGATGACGCAGTTCCTCGCCCTCAATGCCCGGCGACTCGCGGAAGTCCGGAAACGGATCGTCGGGGTGTTCCCAGGCGTAGCTGGCGAGCGAGGCCAGTGCTTCGATCTCAGCGACGGCATCCAGCCATCCGGCCACAAACGGGCCGTTTTCCGCCCGCCACTGCTCGATCGCCATGCCGGTCTGTGTACCCCACAGCAGCAGCGGACCGAGCATACGTACAACCACGTTGTCGCGTGAATCGAGAAGCTCCTGCAAGCGGCGGAGCTTGCCGATGCGATGGGAGGCGGTCGGGCCGTCCGCTGGACGGATGCTCGCTTCGAGCCTCGCCAGATGCGGCGAGTGGAAGTTCTCGGCCTCAAGCTTTTCCAGAATTCCAGCGAGAAGATCCAGATCGCGCGACGGTTCGTCCAACGCGTGAATTAGAGGGATGATTCGATCGCGAAGTGTCAGCGCGAAAACACCTTCGATCGCGCCCACTGCGAGAAGCGCCAGTCGGGAGTTGACGCCCATGAACGCCGTCGAGAACCACCAGACGAGGACGCCCGCCGCGATCCCTGAGAGCACCAGCGCGAAAGTTCGCTGCCATTTTGCGAACGGCCGGGCGGGTGTGGAGGCCCATTCTTTGAGGTGGGCCGGGTTGACGCCGGTGCGGAAGTCTTCGCCGAGAATTGCCAGCTGTTCGCGGAGATCGAGCAAGGGCCGAAGCTCGTCGACGGCCTCATGCCTCGCCCGGAGTTCGCTGATGGGCGATCCCCCTTTGAGCCAGGTGGCGAGGCGCGCTTCACCACCTCGGGTTCGTGCGGTGGACAGAAACTCGAACAACGAACCCCGGCCAAAAACGTCGAGATCCGCCGCGTACGGGTGGTGCGGGTCGGCGAAGCGTTCGCCTGCTTCGCCCTGTCCCTGCCAGCGATGTTCGAGTCTGGCGAGTCCTCGCTGATGGAATTGCATGGCGCGCCGCATGCGAGTGGACGCGCGATCGGCAAGAGCGTGACGCCAGACGAGAAAGACGAAGAGGACGATGGGTGCAAGCACCAGACTGAGGGGGATCCAGAGTTCAATGGCCATCCAGATACTGGCGATGGTGAGGGCTGCGGCAGCGAGGCGTGCCCAGCCCAGGAGACGTCGCTGTGACTCCAGGGCGGATAATGATGCGCTTCGCTCTGAAAGCCGTGCGCTGTATACGGCGTGGGGTTGTTGAGCGAGAGGCAAGCTTCAGATTAGCGGACTCCCCTGGTGCGGCTGAATGGAGCGCCGTGTATTAGAATGAAGTTTCGCCCGCCTCACTGGGGCGCGTAGCTCAGCTGGTTAGAGCGCCTGCTTCACACGCAGGAGGTCCGGGGTTCGAGTCCCTGCGCGCCCACCATTGTTTTCTTTCACTTGCGAATTTGGAGCACGTAGAAAGTTGTTCATTTGTGTTCAAAACCTTTTGACGTTTTCGTAGCAGTCGATCTCGACATCTCTTCATCGAAGTCTTCCATCGATTCCTGGAGACTACCAGACAATGCTTGCGTGTAGATGTTCATGGTCGTCTGCGCATTGGTGTGGCGCATCTGCGATTGCTGATCTTTCACTGTCCCAATGCCGTGGAAATGTGTGGCAAAAGTACGCCGCAGGCACTGGAAGGTTACGCCTTTGATGCCGACACTTTCAGCAGCCGGACGGAGCACGTCGCGACGCAGGTAGTTGTGGCTGTCGATCGGCTTACCGGCTCGGGATGGAAAGATAAACTGGTCGGACCCGGGGCAGTCATTCACTTTGTGCCAGGCGATTAGATCTGCCGCCAGCGATTTGGGAAGTGCCACCTTCGCGGCACTTCCCTTGGTTTTTGGCTCGCCGAGCTTCCCCCGGTAAACGGCCTCGTCGATCTCCAGATGCCCCTCATCGAGACACTTCCACCTCAAAGCGAACAGTTCACCAGGACGGAGCGCACAGAGCACGAACAATCGAAGTATTAGCTGGTCTCTCTCCTCCAGAACGCCGAGGAGCTTGTGATACTCAGCTTTCGTTAGAAACCGTTTGCAAGTTGCTCGTGTTGGGGGCATGGAAAGCTTGCGAGCGGGGTTCTTGACAAGGTATTCCTGCTCGACGGCCTCCTCAAGAACTGATCGCACCCAAGTTCGAACCTTGTCCACGAGTGACTTCGAGTATTTGGCAGCCAGCCTGTTTAGGTGCCCCTGCAGGTCGAATCGCGTCAGGCGTGCAAGGGGAGTATCGCCAAAGGCCGGCAGCACGTGTCGATTCAGGGTATACAGCACGGCTGCGCGAGTCGAGTCGCGCCAGCCGACCTGCAACGGCAGGAATCGGTTCTCCCAGAACCACCGGAAACTCACATTCTCGTCGGGCCTGGCCGTGACAGTACCAGTCGCGCGCTCAATGATCTGTCTGAGCTTCTTCTCCGCCTCTCCTTTCCGCAGTTCTGACTTGAGCCCCAAAGTCACGACCCGATGTTTTCGGGTCACGCTGTCATCGCTTGCCTTAACGTAGACGAAGTAGTGCCCCCGCCACTTCTTGGCCTTCTTTCCGATTTCCTCAACCCAGCCATTCTGGAAGCGGTCGCGCGCCATGTCAGTTGGTGATCGCCTCCGTTGACGTCTGGAGGAACTGCTCCACGTCCTCAGGTCGAAAGCGCAGCAGCTTCCCGACCTTGACGGCCCGGAGTCTGGGTTCCTTGCGAGTCGCATGGTCACGGACCCAGCCCGATGAAACGCCCAACCACTTCGCCACTTCGGATGGACCCAGCAAGCGCTGAACACCCGTCTTCTCCGCTGAAATTCGAAGCTCCCGATCAAATTGCACGAAATCTCTCCTCAAATACTAAGAAGGCTTTTTTGGCGAAAATCCGACAAAGAATTTTCGCCGCGATCCAGGTGGCAGTTGAAATCCCTTCGGATAACACCCGACATCCGCGACCCTTTCGGGGCGGTCGAAGCCAATTATGATGCGCTCTTCAAATCAAACGACCAAGACAGGGCGGGATCACGACGGTTTCGGGGCGCACCGCCTTATTGACTCCTGTAGCTTGTTCCTGAGGTATACCTGTAGTCGTCGGTCGGCGTCTGTGGAAAAGACGAATCACAGACCGGCGCGCCTCGCGGCGCTGAGACCTTCGGCATCGCCTGCCGCGCCGAGCTTTGCGACCAACCGCACAGTCGCCTCAAAAAAGTTTGTCGGATTTTTCCTGAAAAAGCCTTCGTTAGATTAGAGGGCATTTCACCGCGTTGCGGGTTGTTTCGACGCTCTCGGACGGTTCTAGGGGAGACAGGTGCGCGACAAGTCATGGGTCCAATTCAACAAAACTGGTTAGTTGTAGCTTTTTGCACGATTGCGCTCGGGGGTCAATGCGTAGCCGCCGAGCTCGGGCGGTCCTCGCCGCTTCTTCGGCATGCGCTTGAGCTGGCGGACCTCAACAACTGGGGTGATGCCGAGCCTGAGTTCGGCAAGGCTGCCGCCGCATTCCGCCAGAGTGGCGACCGAACGGGCCTCGCTTACGCCGAGCTCGGCCTGATTCGCGCGTCCATACAGCGCCGGAATCTGTCCGCAACTTCCGCAGAGCTGCAGCAGCGCCTGAATTCCGATCCGCTCCTGAAGTCCGATCGGGAACTCAGGCTGTTCTGCCTGGCGATTAAGGGTGACATCGATGGCGAGATGGCAGCTACCGCGATGCGCAAAGACTGGGAGGAAGTGGCTCAACTAGCGCAACAGTCAGCAGACCCGCGGTGGAAATACCGGGCTTCGGCGGAACTCGGCAAGGCCGCGTTCTACGAAGGAGACCTGGAGACCGCGCGCAGGAATATTGGTGCAGCGTTAGTGGCGGCCACCCAAGCGAACGATATTGGCGCCCAGATCGAGTACCTGTATGCCATTGGTATCGGCCTAAGCCTTTCGCGGATGAGCAACGAGGCCATACCGTATCTCGATGAAGCGATAGCGTTATCCACTGCCACGCCCGGAGCGCCCTACCCGTTCATGGTCTATCTCGCAAGAGCAGAGGCGCTTGCCGGTCAGGGGAGAGCAGCCGAGGCGAGAGCGACCATGAACGGGATTCTTCAGAATGCCCGGCAGCGCAAAGCTTCCCTGTACGAGGCCATAGCGCTGCAGGCACTGGCGCAGGTAGCACGGGCTCAGGGCAACAGCGCAGCGGCAATCGAAGCTCTGGACCAGGCCAGTCAGGTCTGTGAGCGCGCGGGCTACTCCCGAGCGCTGATTGAATCGCAGCTCGCTTTGGCAGACATCTACCGTACAGAAGGCGATCTGAAGAAGGCCGAGGGCTTGTTAGTGTCGGCCACTAATGCAAGCCAGAAGAATGGCGAGTTGTATACGCTGCCGCAGCGCTTGCAGATTCTCGCCGGTCTACAGATTGCACAAGGAAGATTTGCAGAAGCGGACAGGACCTTCGATAGGGCAGCGGCATTTGTGGACGCGAGCATCGGGAACGACTCAGCGGTTCTCGACAAGACCGCGTGGATCAAATCCGTGAGCGATCTGTACGTCGCGCACTTCAGCCTCGTTGCGGAGCGCCTCAACAACCCGGCAAAAGCGTACGCGATTGTCGAGCAGGTTCGTGGTCGCGTCATGACAGACCTGCTCCTTGGTGGGTCGACCGCGCCGCTGAAGGCTCGCGAGAACGAGAAAGCCATTTCACGGCTGCGACTTCGGATGATGGAGGCCACCTCGACAGAGGAAGTCGAGAAGATCCGCAACCAGATGTTCCTGCTGGAGCAGACCAGGTGGGTGACGCCTGAGGTAAGCATTCTCAAGGCAAGGGGACTAGCGCACGTGCCGGTTGCCCAAGTTCAGCAAAGCTTGAACAGCGATGCGATCATCCTGGAGTACGTGCTGGCGGAACCGTCCTCCTGGTGTCTCGTGATCCGTAAGAACGGGGCGGGTATTGTGCGGCTTGGAGGCAAGAGCAGGATCGACACGTTGGTCTCCTCCTATCTGCGGGACGTCAAGGCCAAGTTACCGGCTCAGTCTGGCAGTCGCGAGCTCTATGACGCCTTGATCGCTCCGGTCCCCGGTGCCGAGAAGGCGAGCAACATCATCATCGTCCGCGATGGTTTGCTCAACCTGCTACCGTTTGACGCGCTCCGCGAACCCGGTGGCCGTTATCTGGCAGAGAGCTCGGTCACGTCGTACTTGCCCTCGGCGGGCAGCTTCTATTTACTCGCGCAGCAGGGTAAGCGGTCGGCGCCCGGCACGAAGGTGTTCGCAATGGGCGCCATCCCATACGAGCAGGAGTCGAAGCGGTTCCAGAGCCTAATCGCGACGAACGGCTTTAGCGCGACCGCCATCCCCAATCTACAGAACTCTCGGGAGGAAGTGGCTGCGGCTACGGCGGGTGCCTCCGATGCGAATAAGCAGGTCGTTCTCGGATCGGCCGCTACCGAAACTGCATTGAAGAGGGCGGCGGGAATTCCTTATCGAGTGATGCACCTGACGGTGCACAGCGCGGTTGACGCGGCGCGACCTGACCGGGCGGCGTTGCTCATGCTCGGTGACCCGGCAGGGGGTGAAGACGGTCTGTTGCTGGCTCCTGAAATCGCGCAGTTGCGCCTGAAGTCGAACCTCGTGGTGCTTTCGGCATGCGACACAGCGGTCGGGCCTATTCAGGGGCAAGAGGGTGTCTCGACGTTGGCACGATCATTTCTGCTTGCAGGAGCACAGACCGTCATCTCGACCCTATGGTCTGCGGATGATACCTCGTCGCTGACGGTTATCAGGCAGTTTTACGCACACCTTGCAAGCGGTACTCCCCCTGCTTCGGCGCTGGCTGCAGCGAAGCGGGACTTTATCGCAAAGTTTGGTTCGAAGGCAGTTCCCTATTACTGGGCGGCATTCACGTTTGAAGGCGTCCCGTCCACCGCCACCAATTCAAAATGACTACAAATGAAGAGCAACCAACTGCGCTCAGCGGAAAACTGATCGCGCGAATCGTTGAGGCGATCAACAAGCGAGTCCGTAAAGACTACGTCAATGTCGCTGGCGTCGACCTTAAGGCATGGGCACTCGAACTGGAGGCCCAGGTACCCAGCCTCGCAAACAAGAGCGTGGAGGCATTTGAGAATGCCATTCGAGAGCATCTCCAGCAGCTGAAGACGAGCCACACAGGTTTCTTCCATGGCGTTCAGGCCCGCTTCCTGCCTCAGCATTCGATCAACGCAACACTGAAGAGCGTGGGATCGGATGGAGATGGGCGTTGGATGTTCCTCGATGTATTCCCGGAGGGGCCAGCCGACAAGGCTGGAATCCGTCCGGGCGAGATACTGCAGGCGATCGACGACACTCCATCCAAGCCTCCGGACATGCCGACCCTCAGCACGGGCAACACTTACAATGTTTCGCTGATTGGGACAAATGGTCAACCTCGCCACGTCACCGTCACGGTGCCGTTTCGCAAGGGCACGAAACAACGTCCTCCTATTGTGGAGCCCAAAGCGGTCACGCACGAGTTGATACCGCAGAAGGTAGGACTGTTGCGAATCCCTTACTTCTCTGGCGCTGCCGGTATGCGGTTCGGTACTGAGCTCTCCCGGGCGATCCGCGACCTGGAGGCGAGGGGCGCCGAACGGCTCATCGTGGATCTCCGAGGTAACATCGGCGGGAGTCTCGGTTTCTCGATGCTCGCGAGCTACTTGTGCCCTGACCAACGGCCAATCGGGTACAGCTTGACGCCTAAAACCGTCCGGAACGGCTACATGAAAGAGAAGCTGCCTCGCGTGCCGATGCCGGCAACGAAGGCCTCGCTGCTACTCACGCTTGCGGAGTTCGCGTTTCGGGACAAGTCGGTCGTCCTGTTGACTCAAGGACTAGGGCCGCAGCGGTTTCACGGCAAGATTGTCATTCTTGTGAATGAATGGACGAACAGTGCCGGGGAGATGGTGGCAAGCTTTGGCAAGGAGAACGGATTGGCCACGGTCATCGGTACGAAGACGGCAGGCAATGTTTTGGGAGCTGCGAATTTCAACGTTGGCGGTGAGTATTGGCTGCGGTTGCCGATCTTTGGCTGGATGACGTGGGGCGACTTTTGCCTTGAAGGCAAGGGGGTGGCGCCGGATCTTGAGGTCGACAACGAGCCTGCGCTGCTAGCCCGGGATGTAGATACGCAAATGGACATGGCTCGCAGAGTGGTATCGCAGCTCTGATTGACGGGGATTCTGTGGCATTCCCGTCCTCGACCGCCTGCCCGATCCTGCCAATGCGTTAGGCGATTGCACCAAGGGGAGTTCATGGACGGGGGCGACACACTACCGTGTCCGCTGCTGATTATCGACGGTTTTCGGTATGCATAAGCTCCCGACGACGGTGGCCGGAGACTTGCTGGAGATGTCACTTCAGCACTTCAGAGCAAATCGCACAACTGTTCCTTCACAAGAGTCCTCACCAACCGACGAATCGTGGTTGCTCCTGCGCTATGGCGGAATTGGTGTATCAGGTCAGAAACGGACGTGCCCGTATTCATAAATAGCCAACGGACAATGGCGGCCGACTGCTCATTCAATTCGAAAATCGAACCGCCGATGCGCAACTCGTAAGAACCATCCTCCGTTTTCTGAACTGTTGATGGCGCGGGGTCGTCTCGAACGCAGATAAGCTTTCCCCTGACGGGTTCGCATTCGAGCTCGAAGACCTCGGACAGCAGTCTATATGAACGCAGGCGCGATCTATTGTCGGCAGCAAAGCACTGGAGGACTACCTCGTCGGAGGCATAGTGACTCGCGAGAGCCTCGATCTGCTCTTGGCATTGGCTCGGATTGCCCATGAAACTCGAAACCTGATGCCCCCAGACCGCCCGTGCGACGTCCTCTTGCTCTGCACACAAGCCGTAGGCTGCAATGTTGAACTCAGGCGCGCTAGCGAATGCGCTAGGCCGAAACATTTCGACGTAACGCCGCACTGCGCCACGCCCGTCAACATTTGGCCGGCTGAGGGCGAGGTGATGGTGAAACGAATAGCAGGTTCCGAGCTTCGCAGCCAGTGCAGCGCTTTCGGGTGTGGTTCCGCAAATCCAAACCTTTGGGGCGGAGGCCATTCCGAATGAGAGTCGATGGATAGGCGAAGCCTCGACTGGATTTTCACGACCGGAAAGAATGGAGACAACTTCACCGAGCCGGGTCGCGTACGATGATCTGCTGGGCGACTCTCTTCCGTCGAGCAGCCCTGATGATAGTGCTCCATTTAGAGGCATTCCACCCGCGAAGCCAAGATCGAATCGGTTTGGGAACAGCAATTCGCTCAAAAACGCATCCTCCGCAACTTTTAGCGGAGCCTGGTAATTCAGTAGAATACCGGCTGTGCCGACTCGAATTCGCCGCGTGAGAGCCGCTGCCATGACAGCCGCCACCAACGGACTCGCACTTTGGCCCGGTGCATGATGCTCTGTTGTCCAGAAACGATGATACCCGAGGCGTTCTGACTCGCGGACCAGAACTTTCAGATGCCCCGGCCATCCTCCATCGATTATTGACAGCCGGAGCTTTCGATTGTGCTGGTTTTCTGGAAGCATAGGAGTCCCCCAACTATCGATTCGAATGATCTCGAAAGTGCCTATCGCATACGCGCCGTCATGCTTTCATAGGTTCTCGCAAGGAAGTCGTACAGCAATGCCTCGTGCTGGTTAGCACCGGATCGGATTAGCCGGTTCAAGTGCATGTGGATGTAGCTGGCCATCAGGTCGCTCTCCTGTACGCTGCAGTCACCGCGTTCGCGCAGTGACTGCAGGCGGGATGCCGCACTGCGATTGATAAGTGATCTGCGCGCGAATGCCCTTCGAGCGAGTACGATGTCCTCACTCTCTATTTCCGAACCAGGGACCAAGAGTTCGTAGATGTGCTTCCGGTAGGTTCGATAGCGATCAGCAAGGGCGCGACTCACGGAGACGCGAGGACGAAGCTTCTGGCAAAGTGCCAGCTTTCCATTGTGATCGAGCCCAAAGTCACTCAGCAGAGCGTCGATGCCCAAAACCCCAATCTTCCAGCGCAGATCAGTCCCTGGAAAATCATTCATGCCTGAAAGGATGTCCAATACAGCGGTGCTGTCGCCACAAAAAGAGTACTCTGCAATGTTTGTGCCTTCGGGTCCACCATAGCGTTCCAACTCGCGCTCATAGGTGTCAGTCTGAACCCGCCAAATTTTGCCTATGCCCAGCGGTTCATTCAAGGCCTGCATCAATTGTGGCAACACCTCGGCGAGCAGGTGGGTTGGATGTCCGTGAAAGCGCAGCCGCAGATGGTACTCGGGATCCGCATAGCGTAGGAAGAACCAACGATCGAAGGACCCCAAGCGGCTTGCCTCAGTGATAACGGGATACAAAGTATGAGCCAGGAGCTCGTCTAACACTGAGGGCCCGCCGTACACCTTCAGGTAAAGCCAATCTCCCGCAACGGGCTTGCACCGCTCACTACGGGGAGCAAAGGAGGGAGCCCTTCCGATTATTGCGACGTTGTCAGGAGCACTAACGGGGACACGCCGCATGGGAACGTTCAGTTCGTGATGGTAGCGCCCTTCGGGGCCACTGACACAGAGTCGGTCGATGCACGGGTACATCTCTCGCAATACTATCGGCCCGCGCCGCTTGATCAACTGCAGAAGGGAGTCGACGGAAAGCGGATTATCAAGATCAATCGGAAGTGAGTTGTCGCTTTCCTCGAAACATACCCACCGAGGTAGCGACTTCTCCAGTCGGAGCTGCTGCATTAACGCGAAAGCTCCGAAGCCGGTCGTAGTCTTCAACGCTTCCAAATCGTCACCATGGATTCGCCAACGAGCAAGGGCCAAGATGATCTTGCCGACGCGTATACGGGGCAGATAGTCGAAGGCTTCGAAGTCAACTGATGCGGAGGGCGCGGACAGTCCATGCTGGTGTTGCAACATGCAGAGGAACCTGTAAACTGACGATAGACTAGCGTTTACAAACCCATGAGCGGACGTAAGGCGCGGAATAACTTGTCGCCCCAGCTTCAGCGAGTGAATGACGATTCGACTGCCCTGCACGGACACTACGAGGTCATCCATTTGGATCTGATGCTCTGCCCCGGCACCGGACCGTCCAAGATACACGATCTCATGATCGCGCAGCACGGGACGGCACAGGATATTACCGATCCTTCCTTCCGGAAGATGAACAATCTCCGCAAACACCGCATCGGTGTTGAGCTCAGATTCGAGTCGATGTAGCTCCCTGAGGTTCGAGCAAAGAGCCTCGTCGGCGTGGCAGAATCGCCCAAGCATTCGCCCTGCCCCGGGCCCGACAATCGAACGGATCCGGAGTTCGAAATTGCCACGTGCTACGCAAGCCATGTCTTCTGCGATCAGTGTGGCGTTAATCGAGAAGGTATCCGCCAGCGCACTAATCCACTCTGCATTGACCGGTAAAGTCGATACGTCAAGAGTGATCTCTTTTAGGCTCTCGTCGGGAGCAGCCTCCATAAGCCGACGGGCCACAAGTTGCTGAATGCTTCCGTCTGCTCCGGCTTGAGCGTTCTGACGCCCACTGTCGAGCCGCAAGCCTTTGGTGAGGGGGGATGCATCTCCGCTAGGTTCCCCGAAGCCGACACCGATCTCCTCATCCAACGCTTCCAGGAGAGGCACTGCCCTTCGATCATAGCGAGCGACGAAAGCTTCACGAAAGTTCCGTATGGCTGGAGGCTCTGCAGGCTTGCTCAGACGCGCTAATACCTCGAGTCCGTTTACCAGTTCGTCGACCACTATCTGCGGGAGCTTAGCCTCAGCAGGCTTCACCATGTCGACCTGAAACAGGCGAGAAGGATCTAATTTGGCAGGAAGAGGCTTAAGCAAGTCCGAGATCCTCGATGCCTCATGAGGGAAGCCTATGCCCTTCCGATCCAAGGCTTTCATCTCCTGACGAACCGCTACTAACGTCTTTGCGGTCTCTGAAGCCGGCGACGCCTCGAGTTGCTCGATTAGGTCATCAAGAGGGTCGGCTGTGACACAAGGAACTAAGGTCGAAACGAGTACGTTACTACTGACGAGTTCTCTCACGTATTCGGACGCCTCTTCGATAGAAATATCAGGGTCCAAAGCCGCAACAGCTTCACTGATGTCCGACAGCGTTCCACCCTGTCGTGACCGGGCGATGGCGCAGTTCAGGAACAAATCGTTCGTCAACTTCACAGAAAAGTAGGAGCGGCCGGTCGGTAGCAACCTCGCCTCACGATAATGCCAGTCGCCTGCAACCTGATGCAAACTGGAATTCGGGAAATATGTGAGCGAGTTCCGCAACACCCGATCGGATTGAAGGGCAGTGGTTAGCGCAAATAGATATTCGAAGTCAAGTCGAGATACGGGTTCGTAAGACTGCCGACCCGAGAGGTGCAGAACTCCCTCTTGGCTTCCAGCAATGATGGCGCCAGTTGAGCATCCCGAGAAGAGCCCAAACGGCGTCGATCGGCCACACATGCGTGCGAAATACCGAACCATCGCTCGCTCGGCCTGAATACCTTTTTTCCCGTCGGGGTTAGCCTCCCAATTTTGCAGACCAGCAATCAGAGATTCTGATGCAATGGCGATGGCATGAACTATCTCGGGGCGCTCCAACGTCGCACTTACCCGCGACCGAACCAGCGCAACGTCTTTGCTCCAACTATCCGCCGTCTCCGGTCTTTCCGCACCCGCCAAGAGCTCAGATGCTGACGATAGCCCGTCGCCCCACTGGACCAACTCGGCCATGGGTAGAAGTGGCGTACGGAGCACAAAGAACCCCACTGGCTCTATATGCCCGAGCATCGATTTCGGATGACTCGTCTGACTCATGTTTTTGACGTCACTTTCAGGTATTCACTTTCATTTCAACCTCGGTCGCATGGCTCGCGTGGGTGTGCACTCCATTGCGTTTCGCCACCTTAGTCAAGATTCACCACACTAGTCGCACAGCAAACCCAAGGACGACCAAGAGGTCGCCCTTGGGTGGGTTTAACGATATGGACGCGCGCCTAGACCACCAGCGACGGGCCACAATCCATATCGCCCTGTTAGCAGCTGTATACAGTTCCCTGCTCGCACCCCCCCCCTGCGTAGCAGGAGACTTGACATGTGGCTGGGCACGTGTAATCACACGTGTTTGTGGAGTTGCAGCCCCACGTGTTGTCGCACGTGTAATCCGAGCATGGCGAGCAGGTATTGCAGCTTATGTCGGTAAAGCAGGTGTAGTCACACGAAAAACCCGTCGCCCCCGCGACCGGCAGGGCCTGCTCGTTCAGACTTCGGAGTGTTACTTTTTGCAAATGCAACTTCTTTTTTTTCATCGGCGTACCTTTCTGTTTTTTTGGGTGCTTGTACCTCACCCACGCGAACTTTACTAAATTAAAGAAGCAGTGTCAACGGTTCCCTTGATCATTTCCCCCCCCCATAGCGTGCTTCGCCGCCGATTTAAGAACAAATGCCAAGCGTTGCCCCGTGGTGGCAGGCACGGCCGCTTCGGGCAGGCGATCTCATCGGCCAGATTGCGTATTCCGGTGCAAGGTGAACACGAATTCCAGGCTGGGCCGAACACTTTTTGCCGAGCCCGGAACAGCGTTCACATCCACACCCGGAATCTGTTTCGTGGCGAACGGTGCTGGACACAATCGATCGGCCAGCGATCCTTGCAAGCGGGCGATCAAATCCCCGGCCAGGAAACTGTCCATGCGCAACATCAAAGCAGTCCTAACGCTGAGATACGAACACGGCTTGGTCCAGAGGCAGTCCGCCCGAAGCTGTTCGAGCGGGCTAGGAACGGCAGATTCGTGAACCGCGCACACTGCGGTTCGCGCATGGAGCCTCCAACGTCATTTTGCTGGAATACCGGGCGTCGGAAAGGCTCATCTGCTGTGGTCTTCAGGAGACAGACCCAAGTCGGACAGGCGGCATCCTTCATCACCGCGCACCATCTGGTCACAGACCGTGGTCGTGCCTATCGTGAACGGCGGCCTGACTGGCGTTTACGAATCTACGTCGCGTCAAAGGTTCTCATCATCGACGATATGGGTACCTGCGGCTCGACGATTTGGGCGCGACCATCTCCTTCCAGCTGATCAGTGCCCGTTAAGACCGCGCCGCAGCATGATCCTCACCGCGAACGAGAGCTACGGAATGGGGATCGGTATTCGGCGACCCGATCATCGCAACCGCGATTCTGGACCGGCTGCTGCATCAATCGACACGGTCAACATTCGCGGAGAAAGTTACCGGCCGAAGGAACGCCCCAAAGCCGGCCTGATCTCACAGCCTGAAAAACAACAGCCCGAACTACTTGCCGTTCCCGGGGCTCGCGGAAAGCGCGGGCACTCTTGAATTTTTTAAGGCATCGGCACAGCTATCAATCCGATGGTGTGCCTGCCTTCAACGGCAGGCAGAGGCTTTCAACCCTGCCTCCGCAACCGTCGTGCTGGTGAGTTTGCGGCCAGCCTTGGCGGGTTGCTCTCCAGCAGTGGGGTACCAGACTGGGTCTGGACAATCAGCTAAGGAACAGTGTTTGAGCGTGAATGCCAGTAAGCTGATAACGCCGCATTGCATCGGCATTTAAGGCTGCGGGCTCAATGGTGCCTGAGAAGACCGTACCAGCAGTGTGGTTCCGGGTCCCGCGCTCATTACATTGGTGACAGAATCGGCCTCCACTGGGGTCGAGGTTGATCGGGCGTGTTCTGGATTCCGCTTTCAGCTTCTCGAAGAACGTAAGATTCAGGCCCTGCTGTTCAAACGCGCACCATGTGAAGAAGGAGCTAGCCCGCAAAACGGGTCTTGAAGACTGCCAATGGCGTCAACATCTGCATGCCGTTTGTTTCTTCCCCGATCTTTTCGGCCGGGAGACGAAATTTGTGCTGTCACATCGCTCTGGCGTCACCGCGATAACCCGATCCAGCTCGCCAGCGTTCATCTCTAGCCTTTGCAGAAAGCGATGGATCAGATGAACCTTCAGATCCATGACGCGATCTGGATCTGTCGGGCATAATTGGTCTGGCGATTGTGGATGCGGTTCTGGCTGGAGAACGCGATCCGCACACCCTGGCCGGACTGCGAGACTGGCGTAATAGAGCCATGAAGAAACTATCGTGAAGTCTCTGGTTGGCGATTACCGGGAGGAGCATCCTTTCGGCTTGCGGCTGTCACTGGAGGGGTACCGGGTTATGAGAAGATGATCGAAAGCTTGGATCTGGAAGTGAAACAACGGATGGAAACCCTTGCTTCCAGGGTTGACCCTTCGGAGCGACCACGCAAAGAGCCGCAACCGCGTAAAACGCCTCGGCGAACGGAGTCCATGGATCTTCGCCGTGAACTTTATCGTGCTTTCGCGGTGGATCTCACGAACTTTCCGGCCTCAATCCCCTCAAGGCACAGGCTCTGTTGACGGAGGTCGAAACTGATCTCGCACGGTTTCCCACCTCAGCCGCGTTCTGTTCCTGGCTTCGACTGTGCCCAGAACCACGGATCCGCGGTGGTCAGGTTCTGACGTCCAAAACTTGCCCAACCAGGAATCGGGTAGCTCTGGCGTTGCGCCTTGCCGCTCAGGTGGCTGCTTTTTCGACCGGCATAATGGGATTTTTAACCGGAGTTGAGCTGACTCAAAGGCAGTGCTCATCGTGAAGTAGCACGAGGGTTGACAGTCAGGTCAGACCTTGAGCTGAAACTTGGAGCTTAGCGGCGTGAATCTTTGTCGGCGAAGTTGCGCCCGGAGAGGCACAGCAGTCGATCCCATCCTGGATCAACGGCTGTAGTCGCAGCTTGGAGAGCCAGAGCAATTCCCATGGATCCGTCGAGAAGCGCCGCAGTCGTTTCCCAAGTAGGAGGTTGCTTCGGGTCAGGCGTTGTACGCGCCTTGTAGCCGCCCACCCCCTCGCCAGACTGTCGTATGGCTAGTGTTCGGTCAATCCATTCCAACGACATGTCCAAGCACCGATCGTCGCCCGTTGACTGGTATAGGCGGTTAAAAATGTGGGCAACTCCTGACGATCCGTGGCAGAGCGGGGCATCATCTATCCCAGCTGCCTCGGGCGGACACGAGAGACAAAAGTCCAAGAGTTCTCCGCCGGCCTTTTGAATAACCCGGCAACCCGTCCGGACGCCTACCTGAACGATCACCGCCAGCACTCCCAAATCCCCGTAGCACCAAGCTAAGCGTCGACTGCCCCCTGCCTTGCGAGGATACCCCACGGGAATCCAAGAGTCGAATCGCGAACCAAGTCTGCCGGGCTCCTGTTGAGCAAGAAGCCAGTCGAGCGACCGCGCCAGCATGTTCTCGCACCTGGCGCGGTCAACACCAGCCGCTACAATCTCGCTCAGGAGATGAACGATACCGGGAATACCGTGTGCAACTCCGAGATTGTAATATCCATTCGGGCACATTGTACGTTGCCGCTCTGGGAGGAGTGCCGAACCAGAGATCCATGTCAGGCCTTTCGGCTCAACCACGCTGAGTTCCTCAAGATGATCTACCACGGCCTCTAGACCATCGCGGGAGACGGGCGAGGGTATTCGTTCGAGAAAATAAATTCCTAGTCCGACAAGGCCGCTGATGAGGTCATACTGATGATGCCAGCGAGGTATGCTTCGAAGACACAATATGATCGCTTTGTCTATGTCTGCTAAGGGGTCCTCCTCTTCAGGGAGAGCGTGGTAGGGCGAGTTGAGGTCTGTAGTCAGGAGGCGGAACAGATGTTCAACCGTCCATGCTAAGCCACCAACTCCGCCGAAAAGGCCGAGAGAAGCCGGGTTCAGGTTTAGCCCAATTCGTCCGCTAAGAGCGGCGATTTGCTCGTTCATGCGTTCAACGGCCAAATCCACCAGACTCTCCTCCTGCGGAGATCCGAGACCCACATAACTAAAAAGAATACTGTCTTCGTAACGCCTATGGGGAATACGCGCATCCCCAACGCGTCCGTTCCGAATTTCGTTTGTGACAGCGTTGATTACTGAGTATGCCTGCTCACCATTCGCGCAGTCTCCACAGAGTATCGGAATCCAGTTCGACAAAAGACCTCCTTATATTAAACTTCATCGATTCACCGGCGACTTGCATTAACGTGTACTTAAATTGCCGCTGCCGATGATTCACGCAATTGCTACCGTCCTGTTGGCAAGGCGCTCGCTCACCCGACGCAGTGCTCCCACGCGCGGCCGTCCGCTCCACCCCAGTGCAGTCTTTCAACGTAGGAAAGCACGAATTGCTCTCAATCTTGGAACCAAACTGAATAGCATCGGGTTAGACTCCACAATGATCTCTGCGGCGGCCGTCATTCCATCTTGGTAGTAGTAGGTTCTCCCATTCGCCGCGAAGGTTGACGACTTAAGGACGGTTCTGACAACGACGATCGGGCCAGCCGTAAGGCTTCCGGCCAGTTGAGTTGCCTCAGTCCCGCTGATTATTTGGCCCGGCACTCCGGTCACCGTGAGTCGCTCAGACGAATCCGGATAACCATCGATCCTGAGAACCATAGGCATTCCAGCCCTGAGTTTGGGAGCCATTGAACCGGGCAAGATAACCGATGCCTCATACCCGGAAGATTCGTTCACGAGCGTCAGTATGGGTTCGGCCGCCCCAACCAACTGTCCTGAATGCACTCGAACGTCCCCGATCAGACTATCCCTGCTCGCGCGCAACTGGCTGCGAACAGGCTCGGAGTTCCGAGGGCCTGGAGTTTGAATCTGGATTAACAGGTCGCCGGCCTTCACGCGATCACCGCCTCCCACCGCAACGCTGAGTACGAGTCCCGGCACACCCGCTACCAACGTTTCACGGCCCCTCGATCGAATCCGCGCCGGTCCGGACGCGTATTCATTCAAGCGGCCAAGGGCAGCGTAAAGGACGAGCGCACCTAAGATGATAGCGTTCAGCAAAGGCGACCAGCGAAGCCAAGAGGGCAGTCCCAGCATTGGCGTCCCAGGTTGCTGGCCCTGAGCGGCATGATGGTCGATCGCCTCTCGAAGAAACAAGTTCTCTGACCGGCTGGACGTGTGTTGAAGGAGGCGATCCTCAACCGTGGCCCGAAAGTGGAGCTCACTGAGCTTGGCGGACGTCAGGGTAGCCAAAGAACGGACCGCTTCAATGCATTCGGCGCTGAACTCTGGCGATGCGTGATGGCGCGCGACCGTGATTACACCCGCTGGCGCACTCCCGGCACTAGGTACTGGAACTACGAGAAGCCGTGAACCGGGCGTACCTTGAGGGTCGTCTAAATGGGCGTCAAAACGAGGATCTTGCGATGCCCGAGCTAAGGCAACGGTCTCTCCAGTGCGAAGCGAGTACCCAGCTACGCCGGTGGCGGCGGCCTCAACCTGGGTAGCGTCTCCGCCGTGGAACGTTGTTAGCGCATCGAACTGAGCGTCATATAGAAGGCACTGCGACCGGTCACCTTGAGCCCATGAGAGTGCCGCGTCCGCAGCCAAACGGCACACATGTGCTGGTTCGGTCTGAAAAGACAATCGAATCAGGAAATCAGCTTCAGCACTCTCGGGCAGTCCCCTCGGTGCTCCAATCCGGCAGACGCTGTCACCCTGTCTGCGCAAGGCAGCTGCAACAATCGAGTGAATGGAAGCGTCACTTAGCGGTCCCTTCGACAGGTAAAACAGTCGATCAGCATCAATGAAGGGCTGGAAGCGACTGAGATCGCCATCTAGATCAAGAGCGATGTTGACACTTTCGGGTGAAGCGTCAAGGACGAGAAGCTGGTCCGCCGCCGCGATCAAAGGGCCAACCACCAGTACGTGGACACTGCGTGTTGTCAACACCGTTAAAGCTTCCTTCGGGGAAGCGTAATCTAGTTGCTCGATGCCAAACCTGACTCCAGCAAGCAGCGCGGGCTTCTTGAGGCCGCAGGTCAGTAAAAGGCAGCTATCGCGATCCTCTTTAATCGGCTGATGAACGAGCGGCATAAACGCTTTGCAAACAAAGCGCCTCCAATTATGACATGACTCGCAGCTTCACAAAAGTCCATTCTGACCGCCGGCAGCCGCTGCGTCTGAACCAGCGGGAACGATAAACTCACATGCACGGATGTAGCCATGCGCTAACGTGGTTCAGTATTGTCGCATAGACTCGGAAAGCGAGAAGCATATTGCCAAGTTCAACGGATAACAAGAAGACGTCGTTTCTCCAGCGTTTTCCTGCGCTCAATCGACTGAGCTTGAGAAACGCCCCGCGTGACATCCCGGTCGTGCGGCAACTGACCGCCACAGATTGTGGCGCCGCAGCACTGGCCATGGTGCTTGGCTTTTTCGGACGCGACGTTCCATTGGAGGAGCTACGAGCCGCGCTCGGCACGGGGCGCGACGGAACAACCCTCACGAATCTACTTCAAGTCGCAAATCAATATGGGCTACGAGGCCGTGCGGTCCGCGTGGAGATCGAGGGACTGCGCGAGCTATCACCTGGTACGATTTTGTTCTGGGAGTTTCGTCATTATGTAGTGTTGCAACGTGCAAGACTGAAGTCAATCGATGTTGTTGACCCTGCAGGGGGGCGCCGCCGAGTTTCCCTGCTTCAATTGCGACGATCCTTCACGGGGGTAGCGTTATTACTCGAACCAACCGATGCTTTTGAACGACGTGATGCCAAACCCAAGCATCTTGGTACGTTGCTAAGCGAAATTTTAACGCAGCGCTCTTTGCTTGTGCGGATCGCTTCGACTTCGATCCTCATCGAGATACTCTCCATGACACTGCCGTTGTTGACGGGTGTCGTGATCGACCGTGTTGTGCCACGCAAAGATTACTCACTGCTGCTGGTGCTGGCGGTCAGCTTTGCATTAATACAAACCTTCACCACTTTTGCATCTTTTCTCAAGGCACATTTATTCATTCACCTTCAGACGCAACTACAAGCTCGCTTTACGCTGCGTTTCTTGGATCACCTGGTCGATCTACCGTTCTCGTTTTTTCAACAGAGAACATCCGGAGACATCATGGTCCGCGTTGGCAACAACAATACCGTGAAAGACATTCTGACAGGCACAGCACTTTCAGCCGTGCTTGACGGCTTGATGGCAAGTGTCTACCTAATATTACTTCTGCTTGTAAGCCTCCAGATGACGATTCTCGTTGTCGCCTTCGCCTGTGCCCGGCTCCTTATCATGGCCTGGATGCGGTACCGGCAAAAAGAACTTCTGGCAAACGGAATCGAGATATCTGGACAATCATCTACCGCCATGGTCGAAATGCTAAGTGGAATGGAAACTCTAAAGGCTATGGGGCTAGAGCGACGCGCGGCAGAGAATTGGTCAAATATCTTTGTCGATGGCTTAAATCTGTCTATTCGGCAGCAAAGACTGAGCGCAGCCTTCGGCGTGTTGATGGGCGTACTCGGCACAGGGTCAACTCTGGCGACGACTTTCTACGGGAGTTATCTCGTGCTCACGGGGACTTTCACACTAGGGACAATGATCGCCTTCACTGCACTCTCGAATGGGTTTCTGTCTCCAGTTAATAAGTTGGTCACAGCCGCCCTTCAACTGCAAACGCTTGAGGTTTACCTTGAGCGAATCAACGAGGTTTTTGCCACACCGTCCGAGCAGAGCGTCAAGTCGGAGATTGTAGGCAAATTGCAGGGATGTGTGGCCATGGAGCGGGTGTCGTTCCGTTACACATCAACTGGTGTGGTCAGGTTGGATGACGTCTCGTTAAAGGTAACGTCGGGCATGCGAGTCGCGCTCGTTGGGCCGACGGGTTCAGGCAAAAGCACCCTCGCGCGGTTGATCGCCGGCCTCTACGAACCCACAGCTGGACGCATACTTTACGATGGGCGCGACTTACAGTCCTTAGACCGCCGGTCAGTCAGGAGCCAACTAGGCATCGTAACCCAAGAAACGCAGCTGTTCGGGGGGTCCATTCGCCGGAATATCGCTCTCTCGAATCCTTCCATGGCACTGGAGCAAGTAGTAAAAGCGGCCAAGCTCGCTTGCATCCATGACGAGATCGCGTTGATGCCGATGGGCTACGAAACTATCCTAGCGGATCGCGGTATGTCGCTGTCAGGGGGCCAACGCCAACGGCTCGCACTGGCGAGAGCTTTGGCCAGCAATCCGGCAATTTTGGTCTTAGATGAAGCCACCAGCAGTCTGGACTCGATAACTGAAGAGCGAATCAGCAAGAATATAACCGAGATGGGGTGCACTCGCATAGTGATCGCACACCGCTTAAATACAATCCGTGATGCCGACTTCATTCTGGTGCTCGACGGCGGGAGAATCGTAGAGTCGGGAAATCACGACGAATTGGTGAGGGCCTCCGGTATCTATGCGTCACTCTT
Organism: Bryobacterales bacterium; assembly: GCA_025462945.1. GTDB lineage: Bacteria > Acidobacteriota > Terriglobia > Bryobacterales > Bryobacteraceae > BOG-234. The sequence continues at coordinate 1,727 of JAOAPO010000072.1, read as the reverse complement.
TGCCGCCTAGTGAAATGCTTCGCTGATACTGTAACCTTTCGATTGCTGCAAACGCTTTGGCCCTGTATGAGGGGCTGGCACGCAGTGATCGAGTTGACGGAGCGGGACCCAGAGGAACTGAAGCGGAGTCTTCACCGCAAACGCTTCCGGCCAGTGATGTGTTCAAGGCGAAGCTGACTTTGGCTTTGGCCGAGGGCGTCAGTTACAGCCGGATCGAATCGGAGTTGAACACGTCGCGGCCGACCATCGCGCGCTGGAAGGCCCGCTTCGAAGAAGGCCGCCTCGCGGGACTAGAGAGTCGCCATAAAGGAAGCCGCCCCCCGCAGGGCAGCACCGGCGGTGCTGGCTTGAGTGTGGAAGAAAACTCGGCAGAGGTTGCTGGACGGCAGCATGAACTGGTCCTGCCGAACAATGGCGAAAGCAACTGGACTGAGCCCCGACTACGAGCCATCGAATCTGTGCGGAGACAAGACTGAATCCCCATCGGCTGGATCGTTATATGGCGTCCAACGGTCCTTGCGTTCGAAGAGAAAGCGGCTGACATCATCGCGCTGTATATGGACCCGCCGCAGCATGCGGCGGTCTTCTGCGCGGCCGAGAAGAAGAATATTCAGGCAATCCTCTCCTCCCTCTTTCGCCGGACCGCGCCGAGCGACACGGCTTCGAGTATTACGGCGACGGAACCCTGTCGGTGTATGCGGCGCTGGATGTACGGACGGGCGAGGTCCACGGTAAGACGGCACGAGGCCATATCAGCGCCGACTTCGTCGCGTTCTTGGGTGAGGCGGTGGAAAAGACGCCTGCCGACAAGGAGAGCCATATCGTGCTGGTTAACCTCTCGGCGCACAAGACGCTGACTGTCCTAAAGTTTGTTGAACAGAACCCGCGGGTACGCCTCCACTTCACGCCTACCTATTCGTCCTAACTCAATCAGGTGGAACTATGGTTGCCAAAATCCAGCGCGACGTGATTGCACGCGGAGTCTGCAACTAGTTGCAGATCTTTCACGCAAACTCCTGAGATACATCCGCGCCAGGCGAAGATGGCGAAGACGGCGCGAACTTCCAGCTGGCACAACACACAGTAGTGGGTCAGTTCAGAATCAGAGCAGAGGTTTAGCGAAAGGCTCCGCATCTGCCTCCGAACAGCGGCAGCCGGCGTTCGCTTCGGATACCGGCTGGCTGTTCCTCTCAAGCAGGGGTGTTGAAACACGCCGATCGTTGTGTACCGGCCACGTTGGAACAATTATGGTCATTAGCCTAGCGGGGCAACTCCATCGTACCGCTCTCGTTGCTCAGTGGAATTCGACGGCAGAGCCTCGCGGCGCCCCGGCCAACCCGTTTGTTGTCCACGTCCAAGGCCCTAGAACGAATACTGAGCATTGGTAGCGCCGGAGGGATTCGAACCTACGTCTGAGCTCTGAGAGAGCCCCGTCCTGACCGCTAGACGACAGCGCCACTTGGATGGTACCACGGACCGTTGTGCATTGCTTGGAGCATCGCGAGCGGGAGGACGAGGACACAACGGTTGCTCGCCACCTTTCGCGAGGGGTGGCTCAGTACTACAGCGGATTGCCGGACGATTAGGTTGATAGCACGTCCGTCAGAGACCGACGCCTGATGCACGGCGCGATGATTTTGTGAATTCGGTCTGGGCTCTTCCGCAATTCCGATAGTGCTTTGACCGTCAAAACACGACTTTCCTGAGCTGAGATGTTTTATCGTGCG
>JAOAPO010000058.1 GCA_025462945.1 Bryobacterales bacterium | reverse complement strand
CGGGTTACATCTGAACTTTACCGCCGGATCGCCCCTGAGCGCGGACATTGCCCGTTGCCCGAATTGGTGCGACACGAGCGGGATCTGGCGTAAACAGAGAGCCGTCATCACACTCTCCCGACAGGAGAAGGGGATGCTGGACGCGGAGATTACGGCCCAAGTTAGCGCGTGTGAACGCAATGGCATAACGCCGACGCACTTTGATTCCCATCATCATATGCACACGCAGCCCGGTATCGCGCCTGTTGTGATTCGGGCAGCCAGGCGTCTTGGTGTGAATGCGATCCGTCTTGGTCCTAACTGCGGTCCGGGGCGCGAGGGCGCGTCGCAGGCACATCGTGTCGCCGCCCGAGCACAACGGTATTTCTATAACGTCCGGCTTCGACTGAATGGCCTCGCCCGAACGGAATACTTCGGAGACGCGCGGGACACTTACGAGATTGTTCGGAAAACCCGGGCGAACGTCGAGGTGATGGTGCATCCTTCATTCGACAGCAACGGGCGGCTTGTCGATTTGGACGGACAAGACCTGAAGAGCCGAATTGAGGAACTGTGCATCCCCGCCGGTGAGATGTGCAGCTATCACGACGTTCTCGCGTCCGTGGCGACACTCCAAACAGCGTAGCCGACCCATCGCTCAGAACCCAACGGCTGCAACCGAAATGGCAAATCACCTCACACAACGTTCATTCTCCGCTCTTGGCTGGGGCTATGCCGGGTTCTTAACGAGATCCGCCGCGGGCTTTCTGGGCGGACTCGTCATGGCCCGGCTTCTGGGCCCAAAGCCCTTCGGGCAGGTTGCCGCCGCGTCGTTAGTGATCGGCATAGCGAACCTGCTTGCGGACGGCGGTTGCAGCTCAGCCATCGTACAGGCGCCGGAACTGAGCCAGCGCGACGTCCGGTTCGCGTTCACTCTGCAGGTGACCATAGGTACGGTCCTGACGCTGGCCTGCTTACTGGCAGCGCCGAGTATTGCGGAAGCGTTCCACGACCCGATGATAGCCAACGTCTTGCGGCTGAGTGCCTTTCTTTTTGTGATCCAGGCGTTCGGCCTCGTCCCGACAGCCATGCTAAAGCGGGAAATGGCGTTTCAACGTATCCAGTACGTCCAGATCGCGTCCTATCTGCTTGGCTATGCTTTCGTCGGAATCACTGCCGCTCTGCGTGGCTGGGGAGTCTGGAGTCTGATCGCGGCCCAGTTAGTGCAGAGTGCCTCTTACGCGGTACTGGTGTTCGCTGAGGCCCCACACTCCATCATTCCAAATTTCAGCAAAAGCAGTCTGCACCTTGCGCGGTTCGGCATGAAGGTCACCGGGGCGAACCTGCTGAACTGGTGTCTGAGCAACTTCGACAATGCGGTCGTGGGTCGAGCTTTTGGCTCGGGGGTGCTCGGCTTGTACAGTCGCGCGTTCAACACCGTCAGCACCCCGGCAGAATCAATCGTCAATACGTGGCAACAGGTGCTGTTTGCCAGCTGCTCACGAGCCGGAAAGAATAGCGCGTCACTTCGTTCTGCTTACCTGGCCTCGTTATCTGCCGTGACATTAATGGTGCTGCCTGTGTTTTGGAGTGTCGCTGTTTGTGCGCCCGTCGTTGTGGCTGCGCTCTATGGCAGCCGTTGGCTGGGGCTGACACCGCTACTGGCGCCGCTCGCTCTCGCGATTACCCTACACGCCGCAATGGCAATTTCCGGGCCTGTTTTGAGTGCGATGGACCAGGTCAGATACGAAATCAGGGCACAGTTGATTTCTCTGATCGTGGCCGTAGCAGCCTTCTTCATCGCGGCACAGTACTCCGCCGTCGCGGTGGCTTGGACAGTACTTGGAGTCTATGGTGTCCGCTTCGTTGCGGCGTCATCTCCATTGCTTCGACTGCTGGACGTCAGTTGGATGCAGGTACTTAGAGCCACTCGCGGCTCCATGATCTTCGCTGGCCTGATCTCGGCGACCGTCTGGGCCGCGGAGCGGGTTGCGACCGAGCGAGGCATCACTGCCCCGGCTACTTTGATGATCCTGTTACTGGTCGGCGGCATTACGACCATTTTCCTTCTACTGCTTGCGGCGGATCACATCGTTGCTCCGGAATTGATCGCGCAACTGGGTCGAGTCTTGCCCTCGCTCCCTCGGGTGTTCGCCCGGAGAGTGGAGAAGATTATATCGGATCAAAGGATCAGAGCGGCTCTCAGGGAGGTGCTGAGCGATTCGACCGGCCCCGTGAACGGAAGGACGCGGCTGTTTATTGCGACGATGATGGCACCGCGTGGTGACACCGGAGTCCAGACGCACTTCGCTGAGCTTCGCCGTGAACTCGAGCGTCAAGGAATCGGTACCGAAGTGATCACGCCCTTTGGCGCACCGCGTGCCCTGCGAGTGGCGGCTGGCGCAATGAGGAGGCTAGTCGCACTGTTGCCGGGAAGGGCGGCGGCAACATATGCGGAAATCCACCTCGACCAATTCCTGTTGTGGCGTTCATTGCGCCGCCGACTGCCGGGAGGCGAAAAGTCATGGACCGTCTACGCTCAATGTCCGAGATCCGCAATCGCCGCCATGCGCCTGCGTCGGCGGGAGTCGCAGGTAGTGGTGACGATGGTGCATTTCAATCGTTCGCAGGGGCAGGAAATGGTCGATCGTGGGCTGATACGGGCGGGTGGCGCGCTTGACCGGCAGGCCAGAAGAATCGAAAGGCAGGCGCTTCTCGGTTCCGATCGGGTTGTATTTTGCTCCGCCTTCATGCAGTCCGTTCTGAGTTCGAGCATCTCTGGTCTTAATCTCAGGCCGCAAAGGGTCATTCCCAGTTTCGTCCCTCCTCCGGTAGCGCAGGGTGCAGGCCTGCGTGGCGACATTATCACCATCGGGACCTTTGAACCGCAGAAGAACCAGCAGGCCATTCTCCGGATGGTAGCGGAGGCCGGCAGGCGTGGGCAGGTTTATACATTAACAATCGTTGGCAGCGGCGAACTGGATGACGACCTCAGAGCGCTGGCGTCTCAGCTCGGTATTGCCCAACAGGTGACGTTCCCTGGAGATATCGAAAACGCCTCGTCTTTACTACACCGCCACCGGATCTATGTTCACGCGGCAAAAACTGAAAACCTGCCGCTTGTGCTGATCGAGGCATTCGCGGCTGGCCTGCCGGTGCTGGCTCCAGCCGTTGGCGGTATCCCCGAAGTTCTGACCCACGGGGCTGAGGGCTTGTTCTGGAATACCGATGATGTGGAAACCGGCGCAGTACGCCTCATTTCGGTTCTTAACGATGAACGGGCACGTCTTAGGATGGGTGAGGCTGCCCGGGCGACTTACAACGCGCGGTTTCGCAGCGACTGCATAGCCCAGCAACTATACAGTTTTGTGATTGGTGAACCGGCAGTGTTTGTATCGACCGTCCCCGCGTTAGGCCCAGCCGAAGCCGAGACGCCACCTCTCGCCGCCCTGGCCGTAAGTTCTGGCAGGCCTCAACCGAAAGTAAACGAATGCCTATAGCCTTTTTGGCAGCTGCCGTCCTGATTCTCCCGCTGGTTGCGTTGCTGCTCTGGAGATGGCCAGTGGCGTTCGCCGGAGCCTCCGTGGTTGCCGCCGCTTTTGCTGACCTGATCGGCATTGGAAAGAAAGGGTTCGAAATGGGCGTTACGGTCTATCCAACGGATCTGGCGTGCGCGGCCCTCGTAGTTAGTTGTGTCGTGGTCGCCGCTCGGTTTCGGTCGGTGCCACGGGATCTGTGCTGGCCCGCCCTCATCCTGCTCTTTCTCGGAGTCTTGAACTTCGCTCGCGGGGTTGTGGTGTTCGGCATACAGGCGCCCGGCAACGGGGCAAGGGACCTTGTCAATCTGGTTCTTCCCGCCGTTGCATTCACCGCATTTGGGCCAGCGATACGTATGACCGTGGATCGCCTGACCGGCTGTTTGTCCTGGGTATCGATAGCTCTTGCGGCTCTGGCTCTGGCGCGGTGGGCAGGTGTAATGCCGATGCCGGCAACCGACTTCACAGACGACTTCAGATCAATTGAGCGTGTACTACCCTCTGATGCTGCGATGATCATTGGGCAGGCCTTGATCGCGGTGCTTGGCCTGCAGATGATGCGAGGATTTCGAACGACCCTTCTCCTGTTTGCCGGCGCCCTGGCGAGTCTGGTCTTCGCTCTGCAGCACCGCAGCGTCTGGATAGCAACCATGGCGGGTCTGCTCTGGCTCATCGTGAGATCTCCGCGTCTGCCGCGCCCGGAATGGCTCAAGTTGTCATCAATCGTCCTGTTGCTTGGGGCCGCGCTCACGTTGGCGCCCCTGCTTTCGCCTGGCATGGTGGAAAGAGTGTCCCGCCTTGTCGGCTCGAATGTTGAAGAGATTCGAAGGGACGACAGCACATGGGCATGGCGGGTAGAGGGCTATATTGAGGCTGTTCAGCGAGCGCTGTCAGAAAGCATAACCGAAGCGGTGGTGGGGCCGCCTTCCGGCCGCGATCTGTCGGATAAAGCCGGTTTTGCCTCGATCCACATTCACGATCGCTATATCTCCGCCCTCGCTTACTATGGGTTGACTGGATTGGTAATGGTGCTCGTCTGGCTGTTTTCGAGCGCCGCTAGAATCCGACGTCAAGAGTGGATGCCAACGCAGGATGGCAGCAGGGGGACGGCAAAGGTAGCTTTGCAGGCACTTCTGATTGCGGCCATCGTATACTTCGTGCCCTACTCTGGCGGCCAAATGGAAGGCTCTTTATTGGGTATCATGTGGCTCGCCTGCGCTCGACGACCAGCAGAGAAAGATGCTTTCCCACCACGGTCGACCACGACGATTCGAATGTTCGGGGCGCATGACCTGGCAGAGGAGTGGCGCGTCACCGTCGGATCGTCACCAGCGGCTACTGGTTAGGACGGCAAGCGTCGTCCGCCTGCAGCCATGGGGTGAGAGCCCTTGTTGCCGCGGCACCGGTGATTCCAAATGTCATCCCCCTGAACAATGATCACGAGGCATCGTCAATACCCACGCCGGGATTCAGTCCCAAACGCTTCCAACAACCGGAGATCGAAACTTGAGTAACACGTCGCCTGCAGGGCTAAACGGGATCTTACCTGTCGATGCTTCGGATTTAGACGAGGCACTGGGGGAAATTGTTCTGGCTGGCCACTTCGATCCAGCCAGCATTGCGAAACTGCTGTCCGCGGATGGTGCCGCGCAGCTCGCTGGCTTAAGCGGAGATCCCGGAGTTCCAATCCATCACCTGGCCTCCGGGCTGGCCAGCAGGGGCATCAGCACTACGGTTCTGGGCGGGTTACGTGGCGCGTCCCAGGTCTATGTGCGCGACGAACCAGTCAGTGCGGCTATTTACGATAAGCGAAGTAGCCGCGCCTTCACGCTGACTGGATTCCGTCGTGAGCGAACAGCTGCCCTTAGCCTCCTCCGTCAAATCCACCCCGCTTTGATTCATGCCCATTGGACTATGGAAGCTGCCAGAGCAGCGGCAGAATGGAACGGTCCGAAGATTTTGACCGTACACGACACCGCGTACGACTATGCAAGAATCGGCTGGCACTGGCACCCCGGGTCCATCGCTTTCAAGGCTCGTTGGCTTGCGAATACGCTGGCCGTCCTTAGCAGATTCGATCACATCATTGCGGTCTCGCCGTTTGTGGAGGCCTACCTTAGGCGGCGACACCGTTTTAAGGGAGAGATTCGGGTCATCCCGAATGCGATTCCACCTCTTCCGGCATCCATTGTTCCGGTCGAGTCTTTTCCAAAGAGCGGCCGATTGACTTTCGGCTGCTATGGCGCGCCCGGGCGCCTGAAGAATGTCGGAAACGCAATCGACGCCTTTTCTATGGTGCGCAAAGATCTGCCGGACAGCCGGCTCGTCATCTTTGGCCAGGGATGGCGCGGGTTGAAGGAGCAGCACGGTGGCACAATCGAGCTGCGGGATCTCGCACGGCATGATACCTTTATCCGCTCCCTCGCGTCGGAAATTGACATCTGGGTTCACCCATCCCGCATAGAAGCACACCCCATTACTGTTTGTGAAGCAATCCAGGCCGGTTGCCCGGTGATTGCCGGCGCTGCCAGCGGGGGAGTTCCCTGGACACTCGACTTCGGTAAAGCGGGAGTATTGGTTGATATCGAAAAGCGAGAAGATATCGCTGGAGCGATGCTTGCACTCGCCGGCGACCGTGACCGAGCTACGAACCTCGTGGACTATGGACGCCGGATGATCCTTGATCGCTTCAACCCCGAGCGTGTCATCGATCTGCATTTGCAGTACTATCGCGACGTCATCAGGCAATGGAACTCTAAAGGGAGTAACTCTCGGTGATGATCAACCACTCTGCCGGCAGGTTGCACCAAAACGGGGGCTCGTGAGAATGCGGGATAAGCATCAGGAACGGCTCGAGACCGTGATCGGTCCCTCAGTTGCGCCCGCCGCCTTACGGCACCCTCATTCGCGAGTGAACAGTCATAAGATGAAGGAACCACTCGCGGAGAGCAAACGAACAAACCCGCCCCCGCGAGTGCTTCACATTATGCTGGAGCTTCGTCCATCCGGTGCGGAGGTCATGCTGCGAATCGCTGCACCGCTCTGGTTTGCGCGCGTGAATACGCACTCGATCCTGGCGACTGGCCAGTCTGAGGGCTCCTACGCGAACGTCCTTAGGGCGTCCGGTTTCAACGTCCACCATATCCCATTCTCGAAGACGCTGTCTTTCTTTTACCAGGTCTTTACGTTTTTGCGATCCGGTAAGTTTGACGCGGTCCATATCCATACAGAGCAGGCGAATGTGTATTACGGACTTATCGCCCGATTGGCGGGAATCAGAACCATCGTTCACACCATACACAACGTATTTCCGTTTGAAGGATCGCTGCGCCTGGTCCGGATCGCAATGCGAAAAGGGCTCCGTTCTATTGGCGCCACCGCTGTCGCGGTTGGACAGTCGGTCGCAGAAAACGAACAGAAGCGCTTCCATAATCCTGCCCTCGTCATACCAAACTGGTATGACGCCAGCCTGTTTCGGCCCCCTTCATCAGAGGAGCGGGCGCAGGCTCGCCGATTCTACGGCGTATTGGATAATCGGCCCGTTGTTGTAACCATGGGTAACTGCAACGAGTGGAAGAATCATGCAGTCTTATTCCAGGCCTTGAGGATCCTCGCTGACAAGAGGGGTGACTGGTTTTACCTCCACGCCGGGGCTGAGGATCAATCCAGAAGCGAGTATCATCTCGCAGGGGAACTGGGTTTGAGAGACCGCTGCGCGTTCCTCGGGTTGATAACCGATCCGCGCACAGCTCTGTGGGCGGCTGACGTTTTCGCCATGCCGTCGATCCGAGAGGGCTTCAGCATCGCGGCCATCGAAGCTGCGGCTTGTGGGTTACCTCTGGTCTTAAGTGATGTCCCGGGCCTTCGCGACCTGAAGGCCACCATGTCAGACGCGTTTTGGGTGGCGCCTGAACCGGAACTGCTCGCCAGCGCGATCGAGACAGCCTACCAGCACTTTCCTTTGGGATCCCTGCACAACGCGTCGTCTGCCCGATCTGAGTTCGGCGGAGAAACGGGCGCCCGAGCTTACTACACCCTCTACGCTGCTGCCCAATGCGCGCGGTGAGGAAGGACCCCCGAATTTCTGATGTCTCACGCCACCCCAGATAACGTGCGGAGCCTGTGGATAAGCGCAGCACTCGCATTTCGAGCTGCTGCGGCGGCGCTTGGATACGGTTGTACCCTTGGTCGTTTCCTGCGGATCCGCCCCAACGTTGGCGATGCCGGCTTTCTGGGGCTCTTTTGCCTTGGAGTTCTCGGCCTCATCATTCACTTCGCACTCCCTTTATCCGGGATGGTCAAGGTATTCGTCCTGCTCACTGGGTTGCTGCTGGCGGGCCTCAACTGGCGTGAAATCAGAGCAGGCAGTGTACTCAAGGCACCAGCAATCGTTGTGATCTGCGTGGCAATGCTGGTGCAGGCCCAGGCCCTCCCGCAGTCTCAGTCGGACATGGGGGGCTACCATCTCCAGGCACTCCGTTGGTCTCGGGAATACCCGATCGTGATGGGGCTTGGAAACCTGCATGGCCGACTGGCGTTCAACTCCGTAACCATTCTGATCTCCGCCCTTATTGATGACGCCGATACAAGGTGGATTCTCAGTGTGCTGGCTGCTGGGTTCTTCTGGATTTCGGTGTTCATCCGCTTCAACGAGATACGTCCGCAAACGTCATCTGGAGAAGACTTGATCCCCAAAATCAGTCACTGGTTAATGGTCTTCCTGCTCAGTGCGACGGCTCTCGTCCCGAAGCTCTGGGGAGAGACTTGGGTACTGAATGCGGACATCTTCACCGCGTACCTGGTTATGTACTGGGTCGTGCTTGCGCTGGGATACACCCGAGGTGACCGCACCGGTACTTTGGCGCTGCTTGTTCTCACATCTTCGCTGGCCACGGCTGGTAAGCTGTCGGCGGCACCGTTGCTTCTGGCTACAGTTCTGTTTGTATGGTTCCACTTCAGAAACGATAGGGGCGTCGTGTTGCGGGCCGTGGCAGCGGCCGGACTGCTGATGGTCGCGTGGACGGGACGCAGCGTGCTGCTATCAGGCTGCGCCATTTATCCCGTGCGTCAGACTTGCATGTTCAGCATGCCGTGGGCGGAATCAGCCGACTTGGTGTACGACGAATCTGTTGCAATTCGAAGTTGGGCGCGACTTGAGGGTGAAGCACACTTCGAGCGAGCTATGCACGGCTGGAGCTGGCTTCCGGAGTGGATAGAGGCAAAGTGGCGGCGGCCCCTGATCCTGTTTCTGCTACTCGGTTCATTTGCGGCAGCGTCGGCACTCTTCCATACCCGGCTTCGACGTGGAGTCTCAGCAGAACTTACTCTTGTTTCTGCCGCGTTGGCGGGCTGCCTTGGCTTCTGGTTTCTGTCGGCGCCGGACGAGCGATTTGCCTCGGGATCTCTCTTCTCCGCAGGTGCGCTGGGTCTAAGTATGGCGTGTGCCGTGTGGCTGAGAGCTCCGCGTCTTTATTCCGGCTGGAGGGTGATTTTAATGTTGTTGCTTATCTTCGGCGGGCTGCTCGGCATCAGAACAATTCTGCTTCGATCCGACTACAACCGCTTCAAGATTCCGGAAGCGGTCGTCTACGGCATCAACCTTGGTAACGGACGGGGAGTTTGGGTTCCCGTGAACGACAACTCTTGTTGGAATCACCCGCTGCCCTGCACTCCTTACGTCGACCCCGAGGCAATCTCCAAAGTTCGGATGCCCGCCGCACTCGGGAACGTACCGGCGTCCGCTGCCCCGCCGGTCGGCTGGAAGCCACAGTTTAGCGTGAATCCCTATCCGAACGAGCGCGAATGTCGCGGGCCGTACGGTCCTGCCAGGTAACAGGGTTCCAACTCATCTGAGTAATCTTATGGCAAAACGAATCCGATAACAGGCAACCACAGCTGCAGGGCAGATAGTGCAGGACAGATCTCATACCGCGACCGAGTGGCGAACGTGGTATCCCTGGGCGCCTCTCCTGTCACAGCAAGCACGGGAAACCGCCGAGAATTACCGCCGTGCGGCGCGTTTCGCGATTTCGGCCAGTTGCGATTCAGCGAGGCCTTGGTGAACAGCTTGGACGGCAAAGGTGAGACACCCGATGCGGGGGTGAACGGAGGTTTCATGGTGTTAAACAAAAGAATTCTGGATATCGTGCCCAGTGATGAAGACAAGCTGGACGTCGACGTCCTGAAGTGGCCGGCTGAGGCACGAGAACCTGGCCTGCCCCGGCGTGTCGGGTTGTCGAAATATATGCATACGCCGCGGGCGGCCGAAATCCCGAACCGCTTCTGGGATACAGGAAACCCGCCGTCGTGTGTGCGTACGGCACCGGCGACAGAAACCGTCTTCGCGCAGATCGCAGGCGGTTGCTAAGCATGGCGCGTCTGAGAAAGAAAACTCTCTGTGGCGGATGCCGGAATCATCTCCCGGCACCATTCCTGGATCTTGGCGAATCACCTGTCGCAAGTTCATACATCGATCCTGCAGCTTCTGCAAAGGAAGAGTTCAGAGCTCCGCTGGCGGTTTCGTTCTGCCCGAGCTGCTACGTTGTCCAGCTCACGCACATAGTGCCGCGAGATCAGATATCGTCCTCGCGTCTCTATTCCCCATCCTTGTCAGAGAAATACCTGCGCCACGCGCGGAAGCTGGCAGATGAGTTGTGCGACCGTTTCCGCCTGGGGTCGCAGAGCACAGTGGTCGAGGTTGCTGGTAATGATGGGTACCTGCTGCAGTGCCTCCAGCAACGCGGCGTCCGGGTACTCGGCATCGACCCGAGCAAGAATATTGGAGAAGCGGCGCGCCAGCGCGGCATCTCGATGTGGACGTGTCTCTTCGAACTTGAACTATTGCCAGAACTGCAACGAGCCGTCGGCAAGGTCGACCTGATCATTGGCAACAACGCCCTGGCCCATGTTCCAAAAATCAACGCTCTTCTCAGCGCTGTGCATGGAGCTCTGGGCAAGGGCGGCCATGCCGTTTTCGACCTTCCTTATGTGGGGGATCTTCTCGAGCGCAACCAGTACAACAGGATCTTTCACGAACACGTATACTACTACTCTCTGTCGGCCGTCAAACGACTTGCCGAGCGCAGCTGCCTGGACGTGGTGGATGTAAGTCATCAGGGCGAGCACGGGGGAACCCTGCGTGTCTCTCTGGGCAAGTACGCCAGCGCCCCGCCCAGTGCGGCAGTGGAAGCAATGCTGCGGTCGGAGCGCGCCGCAGGTCTGCTCACCGACGAGGCCTACGCCCGGCTGCGCAATGCTGTGGAGAAACATAAAGCCGAGTTCACAGGACTATTGAGGCGCCTCCGCGCTGCCGGAAAAACAATCGCCGCCTACGGCGCACACGGCAGGGGAAACGCCCTTCTGAATGCGTGCGGGATCGACAAAACACTGATTGATTTCACGGTCGACAGGAGCGAGCAAAAACAGGGGCTTCTTCTTCCTGGCTCGCATATCCCGATTCTGGCGCCCGCAGCCTTACTGCAGTACCAGCCCGATTATGCGGTCGTCCTGCAGGCCAGTTTGGTCACCAGGATCGCCGAGCAACAGGCGGAGTACGTCAGGAGGGGCGGGAAGTTCATTCTGCCCGTCCCTTCGCCCCGCGTCGTCCGCAGCAACGAGCTGCCCGAGGCCGCGTAGGCAATCGCCCGGGCTCACAAAAAGTCGATTGTAAAAACGAAAGCGGCGTTGGAGGGATCTCGGTGAAGATCCATCCAACGCCGCTTTTTACCGCAACCTAATCACCGCTCGCAGGAATGTCTGCAGTTTTGGGCCGCGCTCGTGGACATCGCTGCCGTCAGGTCAACGGGGCAAGGGTCCCTGGTCGGTGGGCAATGGGGCGAACCCGACCGCTGTGTAGGCCGGCGAAGACGCTGGCATTGCGTAGTTGCCGCTCGAAGGCGCTGCAAAAAGTGGGTTCGAGAGAATCCGGTTCGAGTCCACCATTCCCGTGTTCGGTATTGCCGCCCCCGTAGCTGAGTGATAAAGATTGTTGGAGGGTGCCAGCGGAGCATCACCCGCCCCTTTGTAAATCAGATAGAGGGACGACGGGTATGTTGACCCTGAGTAGACAAGGTTCTTTGTGAAGACATTTGAGGTCATACCAAAGCTCCCGAATGGGCTGCTCTGGTAAAACGCCAGTAGCGTCCCCGACGATGAGAGGTCCCAGACGTTGTTCGTTACCGTGTTGCGGTCACCGCCATGAATCATAAACGCCCACGCCCCACCGTTTCGGACGAGGTTGCCGCTTACCAGTACGTTGGAGGTTAGATCATCCAGATAAATCCCCTTCACCCCATTTGCCACGCCGTTGGGTCCGCCATACACGTCCACGATGTTGTTCGTGATCTGATTTCCGGTCCCGCCGTGAGATGGATCGTAGATATAGATGGCACCAAAATCTACCACGTTGGTATCCACGTTCTGTAGAAGGTTGCGATCGATGATGTTATTGCTGCAGCCACCTTGAGTTGGACTGTTGTTAAGACCGATGCCCCCGCCCTCGGTGTTCTTGATCAGATTGTGGGTGATCCGATTGTTACTGCTCGTGCCATAGAGGTGGATCGCGGAATATGCATTTCCTGTGTTTCCCGCCGGATTGCCGGGGCTCTGCCCGTCTATAGTATTACTGTCCAGAACCGAGTTCGTAAGGAAGTTTCCTGTGATACACCCCAGACGACAGTTCGTAAACACGTTTGACCGGAAGGTAAACGCGTCTCCATAGTCTATGAAGAAACCATCGGCTCCCATGTTCCTCAACGTCAGACCCTCGAATGTCATTCGACTCGCGTTGCCTATGCGAATTGAACCTTGTCCACCGCCATCTAGAACTGCTGTCTCGCCCGGATAGGCGATCCACGTCTCGCCATTGTCGCTGGCCGCAAACGACATCCCTGAAGCCACCGAATAGGTGCCACCGCGAATAGTAGCCACCTTTCTGGTCGATGACTGCATGGCGGTCTGGGCTCTGCGAAGAGTGAGAAACGGGCCATCCGTGTTCGTTCCGTTTGGGGAAGGCAGCTGTCCCGACCATGCATCGTTGCCATTCTGCGCCGCAACATAATAGGTCGACGCGGCGGGGGAGGTCGACGCGGCGGGCTGGATTGACACCGAGTACGCCTTCGTAGCCTCTTGGCCGGAATTATCGCGGACGCGGACCGTAAAAGAATACGATCCGACCGCAGGCGTTCCTGAGATGTTGCCGGATGAGGTTGACAAGGCCAGGCCAGTCGGCAGCGTACCCGCCGACATCGCCCAGTTGTAGGGCGCTGTGCCGCCGGTTGCAATCAGCGTTGTACTGTACTGAATGCTGGCTTGACCGCCGGGGATGGTGGCAGTCCCTATTGAGAGCGTCGGCGTTGAGGGCGTCGGCGTCGGCACCCCATTCGATGAAGCGGCCCCGGCGGGAACGATTTGAATACCATTTATCGGCGCGCGCGGAACGTCGCCTGTAGCGCCAGGCGTTCCGGTCAAAGTAAACCCGGAACTGATCGTCACCCCGTTGAAGATCACGTAATTGCCCGTGGCGTTGTTTGACGCTATGAACGCTCCGCTGAAGGTCGTATTCTGCGTATCGGTCGCATTAATGGTCCTCGTGGCGATTCCCGAGCCGCTGATCTGGTAAGAGCCAGTTCGCGATGTGCTCGGGTTGTCACCGTCGATGTAGACGAGGATGTCGTAATTTCCTGGAGTGATGCCGGCCAGGCGTACAGTGCTTGGATTCCCCTGTCCGTTATCAAGATATCCGGACATCATTCGGTTGTTTCCAGCTACATCCGCAACCGGCGTTCGCCACGCGTTGTCAGACGCCCACGTGACGGTTGCTCCTGTAGCCGATCCAGCCTCACTCTTCAGATTGAGCGGGGTCGTGCTTGCGGCACCGGAGGCACTATTCCAGTTGCTTTTCGGGATCACGCCGGCAACTTCGTTCGCTGCAAGGGAGTTGCCGGTGCCTACGAAGTCAACGCTTAGTGCTGTCGGCGAAGTGGCTGTCGT
>JAOAPO010000060.1 GCA_025462945.1 Bryobacterales bacterium | reverse complement strand
TCCGAGTGCTTCATCGCAGAGTTGCTTTACGGTGTCGGTGTTCATCGATTTGTCCTCGTGGGTTTCTCTCAGGTGCGATAGCGCCGCTGTTCTGTGGCCCCTTGGTGCGTGCCCCTAAAGGGGCACGCCGGCTGTCTCGCCCTCGGCGGGGACCTGTTCTTCCTGGCGCTCAGCTCTGTCGAGCTTGAGGATGGAGTCCGCTCGGATCTCCCAGACCCGCTGGTTGGCGCCCTCGCGCTGGTACTCGCGGCTTCGCAGTTCGCCTTCGATCTGAAGGTGCATGCCCTTGGTGAGGGTGGCGGCAAACTCGCCGAACTTGCCCCACGCGATGCAGCGGTGCCATTCGGTGCGGGACTGCCATTCGCCGTCGTGATCTTTCCAGGACGTTTTGGTCGCGAGGGAAAGGACGGTGTAGCTGGAGTTGTTGCGGGTGTTTCGAACTTCGGCGTCTCTGCCGAGGAAGCCGATGAGAGTGATGCGGTTCTGATACATGCTGTGTTTCTCCGTTTCTGCCCCGTTCTCTCGGGGCACCCAGAAGCGAGGGGGACCGCTCCCGGTGCGATCCGGACAAAGGGGATGTCCTAATCTCATGCTCAGGATCGGTCGGCAGAGTCGCGGTCGTGGATAAGGATGATACTTATGTGATGGTGAGGAGTGCCGCCCTAGTTAAGCTCGACACTTTCAACATCAACCCGCACTACGTGGCCTATGCGCTTCGTGGGGAATTGTCACAGGAGCAAGTCCGGCATTATTCAAAATCGACCGCACAGGCAAATCTGTTTATCGGCGCGATTCGCAGACTTCGTCTGCCAGTGCCGCCTCTCGCTGAGCAACATCGCATCGTCGCGAAGGTAGATGAGCTGATGGCGCTGTGTGATCAGTTGCAAGCGCAACTCGCTACAACCCAAACCGAAAGCCGCCGGTTGCTCGAATCAGTCCTCAGGAGCGCCCTTGGTCCCGTCGCGGAAAGGAGCGCCGCTTGAAGATTTCTAAACTGACAATTCGGAATTTTCGGGGAATCAGCAGTGCATCACTGCTGCTTTCTGATCACGCGCTCCTTATCGGCGACAACAATGCAGGAAAGACCACAGTTCTTGAGGCGATTGATCTGGTACTCGGACCTGACCGTCTCAACCGCCGTCCACCTATCGACGAACACGACTTTTACCATGGCAAGTACCTGCCAACTGCGCCCGCCAAGAACGGTTCGGATGTCGAGCCAGCAGCAGTAGTTCAGGCCTCGACCGGAGATGGTGCGTCGGGAGAACCCGAGCCGCTATCGACTGCACCACAAATCGTTATCGAGGTAACTGTCACGGACCTCTCAGACGAACAGCGCTCACGCTTTGGCGAAGATTACATCGAGTGGTGGGACAAGGGGAAATGCTCCCTCTTCACGGAAGCAAACCCATCCGGCATTGATGCGGACGCGATCACCTCAGCCTTACGTGTAACGTTTATCGGTCAGTACGATCCTGATGAAGATGATTTCAAGGGGGATACGTACTTTAGTAGAAGCCTTACTGAAAGTGAAAAAGCGCAGCCGTTCAGCAAGAAGGACAAACAGCGTTGCGGTTTTCTATATCTACGGTCTCTGCGAACGGGCTCACGTGCATTAAGTCTCGACCACGGAAGCCTTCTCGACATTATTCTGCGTTTGAAAGAGGTAAGGCCTCAGATGTGGGAGGGCACCATCGGCAGCTTGTCTTCGTTCAACGTGGCGAGTGATCCCGCTCTGGGTATTTCGGGTGTCCTCGAGAGCATAAATGCTTCTCTCAAAAAGTACGTACCACGAGAATGGGGGGTCGAGCCGCATCTCAAGGTTTCGGCTCTTACGCGAGAACATCTGCGCAAGGTTGTGACTGCCTTCATCGCAACGGGAAGTGGCGAACACGCGGCGCCGTTCTTTCGCCAAGGCACCGGTACAATCAACATGTTGGTCCTTGCTATGCTCTCGCAGATAGCAGAGGATAAACAGAATGTGATTTTTGCCATGGAGGAGCCGGAGACGGCTATTCCGCCCTATGCGCAAAAGCGCATTATCCATGAGATTCGCAATCTCTCCTCCCAGTCGATCTTTACCTCGCATTCTCCCTACGTGCTTGAAGAGTTTGGTCTAGAAGAGACGGCGATACTTTCTCGCTCAAATTCCGGAGAATTGGGTCAGGCAACTATTTCGCTTCCCGAAAGCGTAAAGCACAAGCGATACCGTCAGGAATTCCGCACTCGCTTTTGCGAGGGTCTACTTGCAAACCGCGTTCTCATTGCGGAAGGTGCAACAGAAGCAGCGTCATTTCCCGTCGCCGCGAGACGTCTCGCTGAGCTTAAACCGGCCAGCTATTCTTCGCTTGAGGCGCTGGGAATCTGCACAATTGATGCAGGCACGGAATCCCAGATAGCCGACCTCTCGAAACTCTATCGGAGCCTTGGGAAAAAGGTGTTTGGATTGTGTGATAAGCAATCAGATGAGAATCAAGCAAAGATTACTGCCCAAGTGGACACGCTTTTCATGCACGCAGAAAAAGGATTTGAGAACCTCGTCCTAAAGGGCACGACGCAGAATGCGATGAAGCGCTTTGCGGACATTCTGGAGTGGCCACAGTTCATTCTGGCAACGTACCCCGATCCAAAGGCGGATATTGTCGCCGCACTAAGAATGTATTTTGGCTGGGCCAAGGGTAATCGAGGTATCGCGGACTTCCTAGCTCAATGCGACGAGGCGGAAATCCCATGGTGGATTCGCCAAACATGCACTGCACTAAAGCACTTCTGTGACCCTCCAGTTAGTTCCAACGCCAGTGTCGATGCAGTCGGCGCGCCCGCTGTCGGAGGCCTGGATGCCGGCGGTGGTTGATCTCACGCCAACACAGAAGGAAATTATGGAGGCCGGCGGTCACCTTCTGATCACCGGAGGACCTGGCTCCGGGAAGACCACAGTTTCCATCCTTAAGGCCGCAAAGATAGCACGCGAGAGCCTGCCCGCTGAGTCACGTGTGCTTTTCCTAAGCTTCGCCCGCGCAACTGTGTCGCGCGTCCTTGAGGCGATTGACGAAGAGCGTCAGATCTCGGCTGCCGAAAAAAAGCGGATTGAGGTCGACACATACCACTCCTTCTTCTGGCGGATATTAAAGGCGCACGGTTACCTCGTCGGTTTGCCACGCCGCCTCTATCTGTTGACGCCTCCGAGTGAAGCGGTTGCCCTGTCGGCGATTCGAAGTGGCTACAAGGCTGCATCAAAACTGTCAGATGCTCAAAAGGCTGAGAAGCTTCAGCGCGAGAATGAAGAACGCTCTCGGCTTGCCCATGAGGAAGGACGCGTTTGCTTCGACCTCTTCGCCTCTTTTGTTGGCAAGCTCCTCCATGGAAGTGACAGGTTACGAAAGCTTCTCGCCACCGTCTCCCCATTCATTATCCTCGATGAATTTCAGGACACAAACGCGTCGCAATGGCATGTTGTCCGCGCCCTTGGGTTGCATTCGACCTTGATTGCCCTTGCCGATCCGGAGCAAAGGATATTTGACTTTATCGGCGCGGACCCGGCCCGCTTGGGGCATTTCCGAGATGACTTTGAGCCCCGTGAATTCGACCTGAAGGCAGAGAACCACCGAAGCAAGGGAACTGACATCACCCTCTTTGGTAACGACGTGCTGAAGGGGAAGTTTGCAGCGAACACCTACAACGGGATAGAGGTGTGCACCTTTCCTTCTAATCCCAACCAAGCGTATACTGTCCTCACAACGCAGACCCTCCAAGCCCGTAAACGGTTGCTTGCGCACGGTCCTAAAAACTGGTCACTTGGCGTTTTGGTTCCAACGAAGAAGATGACAAGGCAGGTCTCGGACAACTTTCGCACACCGCTGGGCACGCTACCGCGTATCACGCACTCCGCCGCAGTCGATATGGATGCACCCATCTTGGCCGCTGAAATCGTGGCATTTCTGATGCAACCTAGCGCTGACCATGCTCACCTCCGAGACTTTGTGGAGTTGCTTTGCAGCTATTTTCACGGAAAAGGGGGTGCCGCGCCGTCCCAGACAAGTCTGAAGGAGGCGAAGGGCATTCGCAGCGCATACGAGAAAACAGTTTGCGCAGCAGGGGCTGGGAAGCCTACTTTGAAGAAGAGCATCTTTGTGACAATCACTTCTGTCTACCAAGCTGCGCGGATGCTGTCGATGACCGGCAACCCGGATTCCGATTGGTTAGCTGTTCGAGATGTCCTGTACAAGGGGATGTGCCCGCGTCTTAAAGAGATAGCAAATGAGGTCCGGAATGTCAGGCTACTGGAGCGGGGAACGCAGTTGCGTCAAGCACTTTCGCAAGATTGGCGCGATAATGGAGCCTACCCCAATGCCTTGGCTATAACGCGGCAAGCCTTTATCCAAGAGCACTTCGCAACTGCCCATAGGGCCGAAACCGGGATCGTCGTGATGAACATGCACAAAGCCAAAGGAAAGCAGTTTGACGAAGTCATTATTTTCGAGGGCTGGCCTTTCCTCCGGAAGGGCGTCATCATGTCGAACACTGACCGAATTGTGCGTGCAAATTCCCGCGATCAAAATCTCAGTCAGGCGCGCCAAAATTTTCGCGTCAGCATTACTCGCGCGAAGAGACGCACGACAATACTGACACCTAAGGACGATCCGTGCGTACTCCTTCTGGAGGAGTGACGGGCGTTTGCGATACCGGCCCGCGTATCTTGAAGCGGGTTTTCCCGAATCGGTCGGATCACGAGCAGCTGACTGGCACTGTCACGTGCCGATGGCTGAGGAGTTCCTGCACCCTGCGGATATCGACTGTCCCGTCGATCAGTATCGTCGCCGTTGTCGCGCTTAGAGAATGCGGCGTGTAGAGACAGCGCATTTTCGCTGGGTCCGTTGCGGCGGCAACTTCCTTCATCGCGTTCGGCAGGCGATCCAGATAGCTGAGAACCCGTTCGGTACATGGTGACCTCGCCCATAGGTCGGAGCGCCAATTCCTCGGAGCCAGGAGCACGGCGAGGTCGAAAAAAGAGGTCTGAGGACACCCCGGCTCTCCGCGGCTCGGGGGCGGGTCGGACCGCTCTGAACAAGCTATGCGGAGAATGTGGATGTTTGAAGTCGATGACGCGGGACATACCGCAAGCGGGGATGCCGGCAAATCACTATCAGGGCATCAGGGACTCCATCTCCATTTGGTGTGCCGACGTGCCGACGTATATCAGATTAGGAACGAGCGTCTTGGGTCAGTCTAAAGTCGCCGATCGGATCTGACAGCGGACTTCTCACCGCCCCAGATCTGACACCCCCCCGAAGACTCGCCATTGGCGCTGTTGCCCCAACGTAGCTTGTGCCTTTTCAACCGTGTACTCCGCGTAATACCTCGGGTTCGGTTTGTCTGGACGATACGCTTCTATGGCGCGCGCCACGTCAGCCGCTTCTTCACCACGCATCAATGATCGGAGGGCGAACGCCCAGTCACGTTCAGATTGGCTTTCCCCGCCTCCTGACTGCTGGCGGTTCGTTCCCATGGTCCCGCTGAGCGAACCCAACTGCCGCGTCTGCCCATCCGACGGGAACTCCGGGAAGCTGGACGGCTTATGCGTCTCGGCACTGAGGTTCTGAACCGTTACGAAATGCGGGGCGTCGTACTTGTGGTTGTTAAAGCCAGGCACCCTGAGGACTCGTGTACAGTCCGTGGCCGCGATGTCGGCACCCAGCGCCCTCGTCATGCGTCGCATGAGGTCCTCGGCTTCGTCCTTCCGGAACTCTGCTACGCGCCAGATCACCTGGAATTTCCCCGGCGAACTGGTCAGTATGTGATTGGGGACTGGGATATCGCCGCGAGCCCGCATGGCCGCCACGGCCTCCGCACCGTTGTGGTCGAAGTCCAGGTAAACGTGCCTCACCTCAGCTATGTCCGACTTCAACCGGCCACGCGCCTCCGGTCCCAGGGTATTCATGCTGACGTAGATCTCATGGCGCTGAGCATTCATGTGCCTCAGCCATGCCTGGTACTCGTCACTCGCGATCCGGTCCGCCGTTGACACCCGAGTCGTCACGGCACCGCTCCGCTTATGAATCAGAACGATCGCCAGCCGGTCATCTGGCAGGAAGTTGGCCCGGATGTAGTCACTCGCCACCGATCTCCGTTGCTGCATTTGCTTCGTCCTCCTTCCGTTTGAAACGCGTTACAAGAGTGAACCGGTCTTCGTCGGCTGCGTACCCGGCCACGCCGACGATCTCCGTCACCAAGCGGGCGCCATTCGATGCGCGGTCGATATGGACTACCAGATTCACGGAGTCCGCGATTTGCGACCGGATCGCGCCGAACGGAAGTCCGACATCAGCCATGAGGACGCAGGTTGTCAGTCTGTTCAAGGCGAGCACCGCAGAGTTCGCATGGATCGTCGCGAGTGACCCGGAGTGCCCGGTATTCATCGCTTGTAACAGGTCGAATGCTTCCCCACCGCGCACTTCGCCAACAATAATCCGGTCCGGACGATGCCGCAAAGTCGCCCTGAGGAGGTCGCGCATCGTGACGGCCGGCACCTCGCCCTGTTGTTTCCGCGCCTCCAGCCTCAGATGGTTGGCGTGGTCGATGTGAAGCTCAGCAGTGTCCTCAATGACCACCAGTCGGTCTTCGGCAGCGATGAGCGCCGCGAGTCCATTCAGAAGCGTCGTCTTACCCGATCCAGTGCCGCCGCTGATCAGGATGTTCCGCCGCGTCCGAACCGCAGACTGAAGGATCGCTGCCACTGAAGGCGTCATGGTGCCGGCCCGAATCAACTCGTCGATCGTAAAGAGGTGGCGCCGGAACTTACGGATGGTCAGCGCAGCTCCTCCGACACTGCAAGGAGGGAACGCCGCCGCCACTCGCGACCCATCTGGTAGCCGGGCATCGAGGAGTGGTCTGTCCTCACTGATCTCTTCGCCCAGATGCCGGGCAATCATAATGGCGGCGGTCCTGAGTTGAGCCTCCGTGAGATCGACGCCCGGAACGCGCTCACAGGCGCCGGCACGTTCCACAAAAACCATGGAGCCGGGGTTGATCATGATCTCGGATACGGTCGGGTCAGCGAGGAGAAAGGCGACCGGCCTCAAGAACGGAAGAATCGTCTCGAAGCCCATCAGATTAACCCCCTCTTCACCTGGTCAAACCAGGTCACATCAACTGGCAGGTAATGGGGCTTGAGATAACAGAGGGTTGGCGGCAGAGGATTGACGCCGTCATACGCGAGGACAATAGACTCCGCGTTTTTCAGTTCGCCGAACGCCTTAGGCTCAAAGATGTAGTCGCGCTGCAGGTTGTAGCTCTTCGATGTGCTCACGCTGGACTTGTGAGCCGTCGTTCGACCCGTGAACAGGCTCACCTGCGCATCCTGCCCGCTTTCAGAGATGGAGTACGCCACCTTGAACTGTTCTTCTTTTCCACAGAGGTCCGCAGCCGTCTTCGCGCTGAAGTCGTCCGACACGGCGAGGAAGATCTTCGTCCGGAATGTCTGCAGCAGAGTTCGCCAGCTCTCGCCCGGCAAGGTTGATCGGAGCGAACTGATGCTCTGGGTGGCGACGATCGCGACGCACTTGGCTTGGCGCGCAAGAGCGAAGAACTTCTCATCTCCCGTTGGATCGTTCTCGCCCACAGTGGCAAAGGCCTGATACTCGTCACACAGGAACAGGACCGGCCGGAACTCCTCACTTCGCCGCCCGTGCATTTGTGGAATGCGCGCGATCATCGCTCGCTGGAAATCCTGCTTCATCATCGTGCCGATCGCTTTAGCCAGTCCGGGGTTGCCGGCCGCCGGAAAGTTCAACGCCAGCACCTTGCCGGACTCGATCAGTTCCGAAAATGGCGGAATTGGGACGCCATAGCGGAAGTCCGCATTCTGGACAGGGTCAAAGCACTCTTTCGGCGGACAGAACACATCCTTCACCGTCGGATTGTCGTCAAAGAGCGAAAGGAACACGGCTATGCCCTCTACGATTGATGTCCGCAGCTTCGGCTCAATACGTGACCAGTCATGCTCGAACCACCGCTCAATCGCCTCGAACTGTCGCCGCTTCCGGCTTGTGTCCCCACTGTCTGGCTTGATGAGGGTTTCAAACGGGATCGCGTTTGCCTTCAGGTCATCGAGCAACTGAGGCGTTTCTCTGGCCTGCATGTAGTTGAGATCCTCGGCATAGGGTTCCCACTTGCCGCGGCCCGGATTGCCATGAGCGAGGTAGATATCTTTCTCCACCAGCACGTACTTCGCGGCGAACCGATGCTGGCCCATCTCGATTCCCGCTTCCAGCCGCTTCGGGTTGATCGCACATTCGTAAACGTCGAACAGCGTTACGTAGTCAAACAGAACCTTGTGGAGCAGAATTACGAACTTGACCAGGTTGGTGTAGGCCTGCTGCCAGAACGGCTCCTTTCCTTTGCCGAATAGGTTGTTCAGCAAGCTTGCGATGCCATATGCGAGCGCGTACGACTCGAGATCGCTGTGCAGAGGGTTGTACCGGAGACGTCCGTCCATGTTCAGCTCTACGTAGTCAGAACCTCGTCCGCACTGGCCGAGGATGTCTTGAACCTGATAGCAGAAATCGCCCTTCACTTCAAGAACTAGTCCGGCAGCCCTCCTTTGTTGGTCGGCGGCGGCAAACCCGAGCACCTGCCTGGTGAACGGGTACATGCAGCTGGACGTCTTGCCCGACCCGATTGCCCCGAAGATCGCGGTGCCGGTATAAAGGCCCCGCTCGGGAATCTCGAGCCAGCGCGGTTGCTCTGCCGCCTCGCGGCGCTTCGGGTGATGGAGTTCGCCGACTACTACCGAGAGCGTTGGCCGGCTTTCCGGCAATGGATACGGCGGCAAGGCTCCGGCCGACCGCCGCTGCTCCTGGCGAACTAAGAAGACATACGAAAACGACAGCGCGAACGTCGAGAGCAGGTAGGGCGTCGTGAACAGCATCGAGGCGTAGGCGAGTCGAATCGCCGAATAGATGCTGGGTCGCATAGCGAGGATCATGTTCAACAGCGGATCGTCGGCTGCGAATGGGTACTTAAGGAACAGCCAAAGTCCCGATGAGCCGGCGATCAGGAAGCTCATGAAGGCTCTGTTCTCGAGTGCGTAGCGCATTTCAGTTGCCTCACGCGCCGGGCGTCTTGCGTCTGGACGGATGTTTGCGTGGCTTGCTTTTCAGGAAGGTCGCGAGCAGTTGGTTCATGATGAATCCCTGCGCGCTGCCATCCATCTCCTCACAGCGGTTGCGGAATCCGTCCACCAGTCTCTTCTCGACTCCGGTGATTGACAGAGTTGCCATTTCGGTCTTTGGTTGAGGTTTGATGTTCATAGGGGAAACTCCTGATGATTGAGGTGAGTGAGGCCCGAGCCTCTTGCTTGCGGTGAACTGGGGCGACCCCCACAGCGACGACAGGAGCGAGGAAGAGGCGAAATGGCGGGATACCGCCGTTTTCGCCGGGGTCGCTCCAGTGAAATTCCGGTCGCTTTCAGCCGCCGCGAACCGGCCAGTAAATCGCCGGAAGTTGCACTCACCGCGGCAGATATGAACTTCCACACGGCAATGCGAGAGGGGAGGAGAGAGGTGACTGGCGAATGCATGGCGCTAGTCACCTCGCTCCGACTCATAGAGGCTGCCAAAGAGGCCGAAATTGAAGGCTAAATGCTGTGTGGAAAACGTGCCGCGCAAGTGCAAATTGCCGCGAGATTCGGGACTCAGTACGGCTCTGACTTCAGACTCCTCACCGCTTACCCAGCGTTCAAACATGCCGTCGAACTGTGCTGAAGCGAAGCGCTTTCTCGCTTCTCGATATCGATCAAGGCGAGATTGGTCGAAGGAGCCGAGGCCCGCGACGGCGTGCTCACGTTTGTCACGGAAATACGCGATGACTTCGGCGGAGATGGGGTCTTCCGGGGCTGTCCCGGAGGGACCGACGAGCCGATGAAAGAGCCGGTAGGCTTCGGGGAAGGCACCCGAGAATCCTGCAATATAGACGACTTCGAAGCTTTCAAGCCTCGTGAAAAGCGGGCGGTAGTTGCGGAGAAAAGAAGCGAATGCATCGGTCGTGCGGTACCCGGGGTCAACGAAGCAGAAGCGGATGATCGGGTCGGCCTCTGCTCTAAAGATCAGGGGCTTGTCAACGAACCATCGCAGAGTTGTCTGCTGCCGATCTTTAGAGAGATAACGCCAAACTGGAAGGTGCTGCCTCTCGATCCCGAGTTCCTCAAAGAGAAGCACCTTGTCGCGTTCGGTGGGGAACCACCGTGCATCCTGTCGGCTAAGCACGTAGTCGAGACCCATCAACCTTGCCTTGACGGTTTGCGCGTCATGCTCTCGCCGATTGCGGTTTTCCGGCTCCCCGAGTGCGTCGAACAGCGGCTTGGAACAAAGGCTGTACACCTTCCGCCTGTAGCGGAGATCAATGTCTTTTATGTGGCGGTCAGCACGCAACTTGGTGATGAAGTTGTCGATGGTCTTGCCCAGTTTGCGGTTGATGGCGGCGCAGTACTGGCGCCGCAGGAAGTAGCCGGAGTGAAGCGCAGCTTGCAGAAGAAACTGCGATTCTCGCTCGGTGTAGCCAAGGGACTGTAGATTAGCGACGCGTTCCTGGTCGGTCATCGTTTCCTTCTAAATTGAGATCACTCCGGCGGCGTAATCTGGCTCCCAGGGTGTGCCGCCCGCAGTTGAGTCGGGACCATAGATCTTGAGTCCAGCCGCTTGCTTGGCAGCAATCTGCGCGGGCTTGTAGTCGCCGGTTGCCAGTTCGAGATCGATGCGTTCGGTTGCTCCGTCCCGGTCCTCGTACTCGACACGGAGGTCCGGGATTACGAATCGGCCATTGACGACTTGAATGTCGTTTCGAGCCGCGATGGCGCTTTTCCGCCTCGGGTCCCGGGTGTCCTCGCCATGACGGTTCAACTCAGACATAAGCCGCCGCTTGATCTCAAAGTCCATGACAATCCGCGTGACCTTACCGCCAGCGGACTCGATCTCCGCGCGTTCCTGCAGGTACATCCGATAGATGCCAATGTCGTGCCGGATCTCGGCCGGCTTCACCACGCCAGCGTAGAACTCCTGGCTAGTTCCGGCCAGCCGACCCGCCGATCGAGCACTTCGTCGCCCTTTGGCAGTCAACACCACCACGTCGTAGGTTCGCCCGGATTTAGGGTGCGAAGCTGTCTTTCGCTCAACGAGCCCGGCTTCTCGAAGCACCCGAATGTCTTGCTCGAACTTGCCACGGTCTCCGCTGTACCGATGCGCAATCAGGTCACGCACTCCCACCGTCCGGAACCTGCCAATTTCGCTCAGCGTGGCTCGTTGATCCGCGCTCAAGGCGTCCCGCCCGACACGTGTTCGTGTGTCGCGACCAGCTGTCGCCAGCAGCTCAGCGTTGCGAATTGGCAGGATCGAACGCGCGCGGTCCAGCGCTCCGTTGATCGCCGGAAGGTCATGCTCCGGCGAGTAGTTGACGCCCTTCCTCGATTGCAGCCCGTGCGCGGTGTAAGCGCGACCGACGTCTGAACCCCTCAGAATCAGTCCGCGAAACTCGTAAGAGATCCCGTTCAGTCCGCGCGCGTTAACGCTGGGAATGGGCGCCACTCCCCGCGCTTCTAATCGCTGGAAGAAAACGGTAAAGTTTGGCGCTCCTTCGGCAGCCTGATCGATCAAAGTACCCAGTTCGGTATTTGGACCGCCGCTTCCGGTGCGCGCCTGTCCGTAAGTCCTGTGCTCGCGCCCAAGGCCAGAACTCTCCTGATCTTTATAAATTTCGTGGCTGTGTCTCGACATAAAGGAACCTACTCGGACAGGCGCTGCGTGAGCTCGTCACTGATGCTGGAGCCGGTGCGCAACTGCTTTTCAACGTGCGCCAGTTTCTTGCCCGTATCGCGCAGGAACAGGCGGCGATTGACTGCCAGAACTGCTCCGAACAGATTGACAGCAAACAAAGCAATGAAGGTAAGGATCGGACCCGCATACCGATGAAGAATCGCGGCCCGGTACGGTGCCAGGAACGACAGTTCGCCCAGTAGCAGCATGCAGAGAGCGATCACAATGACGGCCGAGAGAAAAGCGGAAGACTGCACCATGGCGAGGCCTAGAAGGCTTGATCCTCCCGTAAGTACGTGACCATCAGACCCAGAGGATTGACCGGAATCAACGCATTCGGAACATCAGAAGTAAACGAGAACGTGACACTCTCGATGTACTTCTCACGCTTCAGCTCGGACCCGTCGCGGCCACGGTATATCTTTTCGATGTCTACCTGCGCAACGTACGGCGCCTTCCGCAGGTCCGCCAGAATGATGTTGTTGACCTGAATCTGTATGTCGTCGGAATCACCAACCAGGTACTTCTCCATGGCCTTGGTTCTGCGTTCCTCATCCATCCGCGATGTCGCGAGTGATGAACTCAAGAACGCCATTGAGTTCTGAAAGTCGTCCCGAACCGTGGCACGGTTGCGGCCATAGTAGTCGTGAACAAATCGCATCAGGAAGTATTTGATCTCCGATGCCTGCGGCTTGTACTCCAGGCTGGTGAAACCCATCGCCTGAGCGCGGCCCACCTCGTCGATTCGCACGACAATGCGCTCGCGCTGCTGGTGTTGAGTGCGAAAGTTCAGGGCGAGAAGGCCTGCCGACAACCCGATCGCTCCAACGAGGGCCACACGCAGATACGCATTGGTGACACGCGGCTGAATGATCGCTGCCGCGAAGCTGTTGGCCGCGTCCTCATACGTCTTAGGTCTGGGTAGTAAGTGAGTTCCTGATGCCATTTGCTTACCTCCACCACCCGATGCCGGGTAGCGCGTGATCACCGGACTGGCCGGCAAAAATGTTCGAAACGAGCTTAGGAACTTGTAGCATTCCCCAGACGAAAGTGATTGAAAGAATCACCAGCTGGATGAACATGCCACCCAGCTTTTCCAGCGTGTTCGGAAAGCCGTTCTGATTGAAGAAGTTCAGCCAGATCTGGCCATACACGTACACGAAAGCGTTCGCGATCACCGGGTAAAAGCTGTACTGGATGAGAGCTTTCAGCCAGCCCCAGAAGATCCAATCCATCTTCGGAACGATGAAGAAAGGTAGAAAGACAGGCCCGACCAGAACGATGCACCCTGCGGCAACGAACCCGAA
>JAOAPO010000634.1 GCA_025462945.1 Bryobacterales bacterium | reverse complement strand
TGCGTTTTGCCCGCCTGGCCCCCACGAGAATGCCGCCTGCTGCCCCGCTGTGCCCCCGCGAACGCGAGAACTTTGCACCGACAAACTACGAAAATTGAAGAAGGCTGAATTTCAGCAGCCTGCTAGGGGCAGAGAGTGAGGACGCTGCTTTCGGCGGCGAGCGCGGGCTGCCACTGGCGGATGAGCTTCTTGTAGGCGAAGCCGACGGGCCGGATGTTGCGGTCGAGATCACAGAGCCCGAAAGCGTTCACTGTGCCGTTGTTCTCACGGAGTCCGGTATCCCAGTCCACCTGGTCCTGCAGGCTGTACCAGGTGAAGCCGACGAGCGGGACGCCATCCTTCTTTAGTTGATGGACGTTCGCCCACTCCTTGTAGAGCCATCGGACGGCGTCCGGTTCGGAGCAGTTGGTCTCGGTGTGCATCACGGGCAGGCCGTAGCGCGCGAAGTACTGGTGGGTGATCACGTAGTAGCCGAAGACTTCGCCGGACTCGGAGATGCTGCCGTCGGCGTGGACCAGGTTTTCGTTGTTGGCGTAGTAGTCGTTACCCATGATGCAGCGCGAGCGTAGGTGGTTCTGCAGGAACCAGTGGTACTGGGCGCGGGTCATGCCGTTGTCGAGCAGGTACTCGTAAACGGTGGCGTTGAGATGTTTGCCATAGGTGAGATCGAGCGCGAGGAAGCGTTTCTCGTTATAGCGGCGGGCGGCGTCTTCGCAGTCTGGATTTTCAGGGTGGAAGTACTGGGAAGACTCGCTCTGGATGAAGATCGCGCCGGGGTGGATTTCGAGGATGGCGTGCATGGCCCTGACGTTGGCTTCGCAGAGGTGGCGGAGCGCGTTGACGAAAGCCTGGTCGCTCTTCAGGCACTCGTTCCACCAGCCGAACTGGGCGGAGAACGTGGCTGCGATGAAGATCTCGTTGACCGGCGTGTAGAAGCGAATCCAGGGGTAGCGACGGGCGAAGGCCGCGGCGTATTCGACGAACAGGGGAACGAGGTCAGGGTTCTGGAAGTTGCCCATCCAGTCGGGCAGGCCGAAGTGGAGCAGGTCGGCGATGACCTCGACGTGCTGGTGGCGGAGGGCTTGAACGGTTTCGTCGGCGAAGGTCCAATCGTAGCGGCCGGGGCCGAGGTGAGTCAGGTGGTAGGGCGGGCCGTAGCGGAGGCAGTTGATGCCGAGTTCCTGGAGGATGCGGAAGTCGTCGCGCCAGCGGTCGTAGTGGCGGGTCTTCTGCAGTTCGTCCTGCCGAAGTGTTTTGCCGTTCACCTGAATGGTGGGGTAGCTGTTTTCGATCCCGGTGGCGAAAAGGAATGTTGACATAGGGTTCAGGCGAGGATGTCGAGGCGTCCGCCGTCGACGACGAGGGTGGTGCCAGTTATGAAGCGGGCTTCGGGGGCGGCGAGGAAGCAGATGGCGGCGGCGACGTCTTCGGGCCGGCCGACTGCGCCTTTGATTTCTTCGACGCCGCTCTTCACGTTTGGGTTGTTCCAAAGCATGGGGGTGTCGACGGCGCCGGGGGCCACACAGTTGATGCGGATTTTGTGGGCGGCGAGTTCTTCGGCGAAACCGCGGGTGAAGGCTTCCATTGCGCCTTTTGACGCGGCATAGGGCACGACGTTGATGGTGGTTTTGTGAGCGTGGACGGAACTGGTATTGACGATGGCGCTGCCGGAGGGCATGTGGGGCACGGCGTATTTGCAGAAGAGGAAGACGGAGCGGAGATTGACGTGGAGGACGTGGTCGAAGTCATCGTCGGGGAGGTCGAGGATGGGCTGGAAGGTCATCATGGCCGCGTTGTTGACGAGGACGTCGATGTGGGTCCATTTCTGTACGGTTGCGGCGATGGTGGCACGGATGTGGTCTGGGTTGCCGACGTCGCAGTGGGTAAAGAGGGCCTGGTGGCCTTCGGCCTGGATTTCACGTTCGGTGGCTTGGCCGTTTTGGTCGTTCAGGTCGGCGATGGTGACTTTTGCACCTTGTCGGGCTAGTTGGAGGGAGGTGGCTTTGCCTATGCCGGAGCCTCCGCCTGTGATGATGGCCACTTTTCCGTCGAAACGCATGCGAGAGATGGCTGAGCACGGGAATCGCCAGACGTGGTGGGGGAGGCAGGTAAGAAGTTGGCGAGCCCGGGCTTACGCTTGTATGCCGTGCTTGGCTTCGAATTCGGCGAAGAAGACTTCGGCGTCGATTCCCTGCCCTTCCATTGCTTCTGCCAGACCTTGGCGAATTCCCTCACGAGCATCGCCGTTGGCGGCGGTATCGAGCAATCGTTGATTGGGTGCCGAGTCCTGCACGACGGCTTTCGGCCTGCGCTTCACCGAATGAGTGTCTTTTTTGGTGTCCATGACGGCGTTTTCTCTTCTATCATCATGAACGGACGGAATTGAGACAGTCTGATTAGTAGTCGACCTGCTGCGCCCCCGACAAGCAAAGCAACAATCCGGAGGCTGGCCGGTTCGTGTATCAGGCAAGATTGTGGAACTACCACGCCGGGGCATCGGCTCGACTTTTGGAAAGCCCCGATCATGTACAGGGAGTTTTGCCGCGAAACGTCTTCTCCGCTGACGCTAATACGCCTGACGCGAAAGGGCCGAGCAGCGGTGGAGAGTTGTCGCTAGCAGATGAACGGACTGCTCCGTGAGCTATAGCCAATCAAGATCACGATAATGTGAGCGATAAGTGAGCGCGTGTGGACTTGGACTGTGACGTTTTCAATCGTGGGCGCGGCGTGGTGGCGGTCGTTTCGGCGGCGTACACTGGCGCTGTTCTGGCGGACCCCTATCACAGTGGGGCGTCGGCTCGCGCAGCCGTCCTGCCGTGTACCGTGTATCAAAGCAGCGATCAATTCTCTGCTTCGCGCCTCCTCAGATTGCCTCGGCTCCACGCATCTTGCCTCGGCTCCACGCACCCGGAGCGCCGCTGTGGCGACCGACTTCCGGGCACGACCGACACCAGGCAGGGCGCGATTATTCGATCGATTGCCCGGTCCGCAGGAATGCTTTGCGCCAGTCTACTTGGCGCCTATGGGGCGCTGCGGAACGTCCGGTCGCCGCTGTTTGTCGGGGCAGCGACACTGGTAGGGAGACCCGGCTCCTTGCTCAGCATCGCACCTCTAACTCTTGCGGTGGGTGCGCTCTTGCATCTTTGTGCTCGACAAAAGCCGGCCGACAGGCTGGTGGCTTCATAATTCGCGGCATGCCCACTTGACACGCAAGTGAAGTTCCCATGGTGGTTCGGACGTGGTCGGGCTTGCCAAGCTCGCACTCGCAGTGGTTGAGAGGGATTCGTGACCTTCACAGCGTAGATTTCACGCTAGGTGGGTGCTCGTTTTGGTCTTTGACGCCGTCCATGGTGACTTTTGCACTTTGACGTGCCGGCCGGAGGGAGGTGGTCACGGAGAGTGAACACGCAACGCGGCGTGGTCGTTGACTCACCGATAGTCGCGTGCGAGCAGCGGCTCGTATAGGCAACCTAGGCGGGAAAAGTCGCGCAGCTTTCTCCATCAATCAACCAGTATCGGCCCTAGCGGGGATCCGAAAGCGGCAGTCATCACAAGTGCAGCATACGTATATACTTGTACAGTTCTGAGCGCGATTCGCTGCTCGAATTCCGCCCACCGAGCAGCCAATATGAAAACCATCTCCATCTTTAACAACAAAGGTGGGGTCGGCAAGACCACGCTGACCTTCCACCTCGCCCATGCTTTGGCGGAAATGGGTCATCGGACGTTAATCATCGACTTGGACCCCCAGTGCAACTTGACAATAATGGGAATGGATGCGGAAACTCTCCATGATATCTGGCAGAAGGAGGATGGGTTCATCGAAGACTTTCAAGGAGCTCGGAACAAGTGCCCCGCCGAAGCGTTCAAAGAACTGTCGAGCGCCACACGCTCTATTCACTTTCTAATGAAACCAGCTGAAGACGGCGCCGCAGGCATTGATCAGCTCTCCGCGCCTTACAATTTGGCGGCGAATCTCGACCTGATACCAGGGCGATTGACGATGCACCTTTTCGAAGACAAAATCGCAAGCCGTTGGAGCGACGTTTATCGAGGTGATCCGCTCGCGATCCGTACGGTTACCAACCCTCGTTTGATTGCAGAATCCTATGCGGTTCAGTATGGATATGATTTCGTAATACTAGACACATCACCGAGTCTCGGGGCCTTGAACAAAGTCATTATTTCAACTACTGACGGCTTTCTAATCCCCTGCATGCCAGACATGTTCTCACTTTACGGTATCCGGAATATCGGAAATGCGCTAACGGTATGGAAAAAGCAGTTCGAAACAATCTACCACTTATTATCCGACGAGAAGCGGGTTCCGTTCCCCGCTAAATACGTTCGCTTACTTGGATTCACGATATATAATGCCAAGAAATACTCCGGCTCGAGCCCTTGGAACCTAGCGACTGCACACTACAACTACGCAGAACAAATGCCAAAAGCTATTGAGACCTACATAAAGTCGAGCATTCGCGAACATCTGACCAATGACGTTCTCGCTGAACCGGTCGGACACACCGCGATAATGCACACACACAACACGCTACCGAGTATGGCGCAACGATACCACCTCCCGATGTGGAGAATCCCGAGTCACGGACATTTGGAGGCTACCGACGCCTCGACAATAATGGGTAATCGCTCGATCTACGAGGCCACGCGCGCTAAATATTTCGAGTTCGCCTCCGACTTACTCGAACGAATGAAGTCGCTGGATTAAAGGGCTCATGGACAAAGCTGAATGCATCGAAAGTGCGCTGAAGGCGTTCGCGGCGAAAGAGCATGAGTTCAAGATTTTTATGGACGGTGTCGGCCAATGGTTTGCGACAAACCCGAACCTAAGCGTGGACGATTTAAGTCAGGTCCACTCGGTCAAGTCCAGATTGAAGAATCGAGAGCACCTGCGCGAGAAACTTCATCGTAAGTGGGACGTCACCGATCCGATCACCGAACGGAATATCTTCGAGCGAATCACTGATTTAGGAGGAGTTCGGGTTCTGCACCTGTATCAGGAGCAGTTCGCGACTATCCACGAGCAAGTGTTGACAAAAGTTTCGAAGCTCAACGATTGGCATCTGAACGAGCCACCTAAAGCCTATACGTGGGACCCCGAGTCGAAGGCATTTTTCGAAACCCTCGGGATTGAGGTACATATCAAAGAAAGTTTCTACACCAGCGTTCACTATCTAGTCCGACCCAGGCTGGACTCGCCCATCTGTTGCGAAATTCAGGTCCGAACGTTGTTTGAGGAGATATGGGGTGAAGTTGACCATACCATTAAGTACCCGGCAAAAACCTTGAACTTGTCGTGCAGAGAGCAATTGTTGGTACTCGCTAAGCTAGTCGGTGCTGGTAGTCGGTTGGTTGACTCGATCTTCCGAACCTCAGAAGATCGGGTTTCTGAGAGAAGCGTCGGACATGGCTCCGATCACGGCAGAACCGCAACTTCCGGCGAGAACGCGACTGATTAGCTGACGATTCCGCGTGCCTACTTGACAGACAAGTGAAGTTGGCCCATAGTCACCTTAGAGGTGTACTTGAATGCCAAGTGAAGAGCCGGATCGCATTGCGATTTTGCAGGGGACTTTGGATCTGATTATCCTTCAGACTCTGGAGACGATGGGACAGCAGCATGCCTATGCGATTGCGAACCGGCTGACTCAAGTGTCCGAAGATCTGCTGCATCTGAATCAGGGGACTCTGTACCCTGCCCTGGTCCGGCTGGAGCAGCAGGGGCGGGTTTTGGGGACCTGGGGGAAGACCGAGAATAATCGGGAAGCGAAGTTCTACTCGATCACTAAAGCGGGCCGGAAGGCACTGATTTCGGAGACGCTGCGGTGGCGGCGGATGGCCGGGCTCGTCGACAAGCTGCTGGCGGCCGGGGCGGAGGCTTGAGTCATGCGGCGATTCTTTGCGCGTCTTGCAAGTCTGTTCACGGGTAGCCGGGCGGAGCGGGAACTGAGCCGGGAGATCGAGTCCCACCTGGGACTGATGCAGGCGGATTTCGAGGCTCGCGGCCTGTCGCCCGATGAGGCTCGGCGGGCCGCCCGGCTGGCCTATGGCGGGGTGGAGCAGGCGAAGGAACTGCATCGCGAAGCGCGGTCGGTCCAGTGGGTGGAGAACCTGGCGAAGGACATGCGCTATGGCGCTCGCAACCTGTTCCGGACGCCAGGGTTCACCGTGGTTGCGGTGCTGACGCTGGCGCTGGGCATTGGCGCGAACACGGCGATCTTCGGGGTGGTGAATGCGGTCCTGCTGCGGCCTTTGGCTTATAAGGATGCAGGCCGGCTGGTGACGCTGCTGCATGAGGGCACGAATCCGGTGGCGCCGGCGAACTACTTCGACTGGCGGGAGCAGACTCGGTCGTTTGCGGGCATGGGAGCGGCCGATGCGTGGTCAGCGAATCTGACGAGCAGCGATGCCGGGGATCTGCATGGCGCGGAGAATCTGCGGGGGCTGAAGGTGACGCAGAGCCTGTTTCCGTTGCTGGGTGTGGAGCCTCTGCTGGGCCGGCTGTTCGCGGCGGGCGAGGATCAGCCGGGGTCGGATCATCACGTGATTTTGAGCCACAGCTTTTGGCGGCGGCGCTTCGGTTCGGACACAGAGGTTTTGGGCCGGCAGGTTGTGCTGAACGGGCAGCCTTACACGGTGGTGGGGGTGATGCCGGCGGGGTTCCAGTTCGCTCCGTTTTGGGCGACGCGGTCAGAGTTGTGGGTGCCGAACAGTCTGGCGGCGAGCCGGAGTGACAGGGCCGCCAATCATCTGCGGGTATTTGCGCGGCTGAAGGACGGGGTGTCGCTGCAGCAGGCGCGGGCGGAGATGGCGGCGGTGACGGGTCGGCTGGAGAGACAGTATCCCACGACGAACCGGAGTGTCGCGGTGACGCCGCTGAAAGAGAACGTAACGGGGAAGGTGGAGACGCCGCTGCTGATGATGCTGGGGGCGGTGGGGTTTGTGCTGCTGATTGCGTGCGCGAATGTGGCGCATATGCTGCTGGCGCGGACCGCGGACAGACAGAAGGAGATTGCGCTGCGGGTGGCGCTGGGTGCGGGCAAGGCACGGGTGGTGGCGCAGTTTCTGACGGAGAATGTGCTGCTGGCAGGGCTGGGGGCCGGGGTCGGGCTGCTGCTGGCTTATGCGGGGACGAGGGCGCTGGTGAAGCTGAGTCCCGAGTACATTCCCCGGGTGGAGATGGTGGGGATCGATGGCAACGTGGTGCTGTTTCTGGTGGGCATTACGGGGCTGACGGCGCTGGCGTTCGGGCTGGTTCCGGCGATGCGTGCGGCTGGCGCGAAGGCGGGTGCAAATCTGGCAGGGGCGCTGAAACAGGGCGGGCGTGGCGATACGGAGGGCGGCGGTCGGAACCGGTTGCGGAACTTTCTGGTGGCTTCGGAGTTCGCGCTGGCCTTCATGCTGCTGATCGGCGCGGGGCTGATGGTGCGGAGTTTTGCGGCGCTGCGGTCTGTGGAGCCTGGGTTCAATCCGAAGGGCGTGCTTTCGATGGTGGTTTCGGTGGCGGGGACGAAGGAGGCGGAACCGGGTCGGCGGGCGATGCTGTATCCGGAGCTGCTGAAGAAGGTTCGGCAGCTGCCGGGCGTGATGGCGGTGGGGGGGATCAATCACCTGCCGCTGGCAGGGGACCTGTGGGGTCTGGGATTCGAGATCGAGGGGCGGGCGGCGTCACGGCCGGGCGAGGGTCCGAGGGCGGTTTATCGGATTGCGCTGCCGGGGTATTTCGAAACGATGCGGCTGCCGGTGTTGAGCGGGCGAGTGATGACGGAGCGCGACGACGGGCGCGTGCCGGCGGTGGCGGTGATCAATGAAAGGACGGCGCGGCGGTATTGGGCGGGCGAATCGCCGCTCGGAAAGCGAATTTCGCTGGGTGGTCCGGGCGAGTGGGTGACTGTGGTCGGCGTGGTGGCGAATGCGAAGCAGGCGGACTGGGCGGCTGAGCCGGAGCCGGAGGTGTACCTGGCGGGTCTGCAGACGCCGGACTTTCTGGGAGATGGCAAGGGCGTGGCCGGGGCGCATATGAACTACGTGACGCTGGTGGTGCGGACGGCGGGAAATCCGGCGGACATGACGCCGGCAGTGCGGCGCAGTGTGCAGGAGTTCGATCGGAACCTGTCTGTCTCGCAGGTGCTGACGATGGAGCAGGCGGTGGCGGATGCGACGGCGCAGCCCCGGTTCGAGATGCTGTTGCTGGCGCTGGCGGGCGGGGTGGCGCTGATCCTTGCGGCAGTGGGGATTTATGGCGTGATGAACTACGCGGTGGTGCGGCGGACGCGCGAGATCGGGATTCGCATTTCGCTGGGGGCGAGTCGTGGGGATGTGCTGGGGATGGTATTCCGGCGGGCTCTGCTGCAGGCCCTGGCGGGAACGGCGGTGGGGATTGCGGGTGCTGTTTTGCTATCGAAGTTCATGGCGAAGATGGTGTTCGGGGTGAGGCCGACCGATCCATGGACGTTCGCGGCGGTGACGGTTTTGCTGGCTATTGCGGCGGTGGCGGCGAGTGGGATTCCGGCCCGGCGGGCTTCGAGGATTCAGCCGATGCAGGCGCTGCGGAGCGAATAGACGAATCCTCAGGTGGCGTGTTGGCATCCATTCAGGCTCTGAGTTTAGAGACGGAGATGGATGATGGCACATAACTTTGGATCGCTTGTCTTTACGCCGACAGTGCATGCGCTGCAGGAGAAGTACGGGAGCCGGCGGCAGTATGCGCGGATGGCGTCGGGCAGTAGTTCGCCGGATGTGATTGGCGAGGGCGAGCGGGAGTTTCTGGCGGAGCGGGATAGTTTTTACATGGCGAGCACGGGGTCGACGGGTTGGCCCTATGTGCAGCATCGGGGTGGTCCGGCGGGGTTCCTGAAGGTCATTGACGGGCGGACCCTGGCGTTTGGGGATTTCCGGGGTAACCGTCAATACGTGAGCACGGGCAACCTGATGACGGACGATCGGGTGGCGTTGATTCTGGTGGATTATCCGCGGCAGGCGCGGCTGAAGATTTTGGGTCGCGTGGAGATTCTGGATGGCGAGGCCGCGAAGCTGTGGCTGCCGAAGGTGGTGGATCCGGGCTACAAGGCGGTGGTGGAGCGCGTGTATGTGATCCGGGTTGAGGCGTTCGACTGGAACTGCCCGCAACACATTACACCTCGTTTTACGACGGCGCAGCTGCGTGAGGTGCTGGAGCCCGTGGAGGAGCGTGTTCACGAGTTGCAGGAGGAGAACGCGCGGCTTCGGGCGGAGCTGGCTGCTTTGCAGGTGTAAGGGCGGCCCATATTTCGGTTATAGTAGAAATATGGAAGATCCGGAGTTAACGACTCGGTACGCCGACATGTTCTCGGCCATGGGGGCGGAGCCGCGGCTGCGGATTGTGCGGCTGCTGCTGAGTGCTCATCCGGAGGGTTTGGTGGTGGGTGACATCGGGAGCGAGCTGGGGATTCCTTCGAGCACCCTTTCCCATCATCTGGACAAGCTAAAGAATGAGCGCATAGTGAAGGTGCGCCGCGAGGGGACCTTCCTTTGGTATTCGGCCAACACCGAAGTGCTGCAGGAGCTGCTCGGGTTCCTCTATGCCGAGTGCTGCACACGGAATAAGGCGATCGAGCCTCAGAGGATTGTGTGATGCAAGAGAACGGTCTCTAACTTTGTACCGGGAATTCCTGCCGGTCGATCCTCGTTGAGGCGACGTTTAACCATCTGGCCCCGGCGGGGTTCCATGCGATGAGTGCGGGGAGCAAGCCGACGGGCACAGTACATCCGGGATCGCTGGCTTTGCTGGCTCGCGAGGGGATCGCAACGGACGGTTACCACAGCAAGTCGTGGGATGCGCTCACGGTGACTCCGGACGTGGTGATCACGGTGTGTTCGAATGCAGCGGGCGAGGTCTGTCCGGCGTATTTGGGGCCGGTGATGCGGACACACTGGGGTGTGGAGGATCCGGCGCACGTGACCGGTACGGGTGCAGAGATCGATGCCGCCTTCGTGAAAGCGTATGGAATTTTGCGGACTCGGATTGAGGCCTTTTTCGCGCTGACGGACGAGCAGCGGCAGGTAAACCTGCAGGCGGAGCTGGATCGTATTGGGGAGATTGCGTAATGAAAACAATTGAAGTTTATGACCCGGCGCTTTGCTGCAGCACAGGCGTTTGCGGAACGGATGTGGATCAGCGCTGCTGACATTTTTTCGGCGGACCCGGGCTGGGCGAATGTGACGACGCCGATGATGCGGCTGCAGGACGAGAAGCAGACCAAGGTATTGCTGGTGACTTTGGCGGAGACAACGCCGGTTTTGGAAGCTGCGAATTTGCAGGAGGACCTGAGGCGGGCGGGGATCGGTTACAAAGTACGCGAAGCGCTGCGCGGTGGTCCCGTTATTGATGGTGGAGCCGGTCGGCGTGCCTCACCTTCTGGAGTTAGCGCGCCGGTAGTTCCGGGTTACGCAGCTTTGTGGCGGCGATGGTGCGCGGTGGCAGGAGCCTTGCGGGCGACATCCTGGGTGCGATGCCAGTCAGCCCAGAGCTTGCGGACGCGGGCCTCGTGCTCGCCTGGCTTGTCGGCGTAGATGTCTGCCGCGATTTCGAGAGCGCGGGCGCGGTAGGCAGCGCGGGTGCTCTCGACCATTCTCTGCACCGTCGGGACGAGTACGGCGTTGTGTTCGAGCACGCCGAGGTTCTGGTCATCACCGAGGCATTCCTGGAGTTCCTTGAGCTGGGGTTCGCGAGGCTCGGAGGTCCACAGAGCTTCGAGCAGGCGGACCTGGTACCAGTGGTCCTTCACGCGCTTGCGCAGCGTGTGAAAAGCGTCGGGGACCGGGTTGGCTTCGATGGCGCGCAGAGCTTTGCGTCCGCGACGATAGGTTTCGCGAAGACCTTCCATGATGGGACCGAAGTTATCCGGCATGGTGGGCCACTCAGTGATGCGGCCGCGGATCAGCGTGAGTTCCTGGATGGCGGGTTCGAGCGCGGCAAGAGCGGGGGCTGGTCGTTTTGCCAGCTTCTTGCGGAGAGCGCCGAGGCTGCGCGTTTCGGCGGCACCGGTGTGGCGAGCAGCGAGCGCGCTGAGGGTCTCATCGGTTGCGGCGTGGTCACGGGCCGCGGCGAGCGACCTTGAGACCTCTCCGAGAGCGGCAGTTTCCTGGGCGGCGAGGTTGCCCAGACGGGGTTCCAGCATACGCAGCATGCCGCGGAGTTTCTTAATGGACTTACGTGCCTCGTGAACGCCGGAGTTACCAGCCTGGAGGTTCTGGATCGCGGCGGTGAGTTCCTCGTGGAGGACGCGGGAGATGCCGGCGGCGATCGATTCGTGCCTGGTGAGCCGAAATGCCATATCTAGAGCATAGCCGGGAAGAGGTGCACTTCCGGAACCCAGGTTCGGGCCGGAAGCCGACAAATGGCGACGATGAGCTCTGCGACGTCCTCCACTTGAAGAGCCTTCGCGACGGTCGATTCAGGTGTTTTGACGGGGCGTTTGAGGATGAGTTCAGTGTCCGTGAGGCCAGGGCAGATGACGCAGGTGCGAATGCCGTTGTCCTTCTCTTCAACGCGGACGGCACCGGAGAAGCCGAGGAGTCCGCGCTTGGCCGCCTGATAGGAGGCGCCGGATTCGTCAGGATTGACGGCAGAGCGGGACGAGACGTAGATGATGAGCCCGGCCTTGCGGTCGCGCATGGCGGGGAGGACGGCGCGGGTGGCGTAGTAGGCACCGCTGAGATTGACCTGGATCATGTGGTCCCAGATGGCGGGGGTCATGCGAGCCATGGAACGGTCGGGCGTGTTGTCTCCGGTGGCGTAGATCAGGATGTCGATGCCGCCGAAGGTTTGTGTGGCGAGGGCGGCTACCTGCTCCATGGAGGTGGGGTCGGTGGCGTCTCCGGCGGCGATCAGTGCGACCTGGGACTCGATCTCTTTGAGCTTTTCGAGGCGGCGCGCGACGGCAGTGACTTTGGCACCTTCGCGGGCGAACTGTAAGGCGGTTTCGCGGCCCATACCGCTGGATGCGCCGATGACGAGGACGGAGGAGTTGGCCAGGGAGACAGGCATGGTGTGAACCCCATTAGCTTACATGGTGGGTTAGTCGAACAGGCTAAGCTGGCCGGCGTCGGTGGCAGCGGTGGGAAGGACGACGAAGTCGGCCAGAGGCCTGGCGTCGTCGCGCATGAAGAAGAGTTCCTGGTTGATGCTGTGGATGGCGCGCAGGTCCTGTTTGGTCTCGGCGATCTGAAGCATGCGCTCAAGAGTTTCGATTTTCTCGGCATAGCGCTGCAGGGGCGCAAGGAAGTCGCAGAGCCGCCAGCCCTGACTGAGCTCGTTGACGGGCGGCGGGGGCGGCACGGGTGAGGGCCCCTGGGTGGTGATGACGGTTGAAAGGCCGCCGAATGCGATTGGCTCAGTCAGGTTGTCGAAGATGACGAGGACGCGGTGTTCCGCAAGGTAGGCGGTGAGCAGTTCGCGGTTGCGGGTGGGGTTGTCTGGCAGCGTGAGGCCGAGCTGGTGGCCGGTTTCGCCGATGATGCCTGCCATGGTTCGGCCCGCGGCGTTGATACGGCAAACCTGCTCGAACTCCAGGCGGACATCATCTAGGAATGTGCTGCCTGCTTCGAAGCCGTGCAGAGTGCCGGGACGGTCAACCAGTGCGGCGCGGAGTTCGGCGTAGCCGAAGATGCGGCGGGGGATGTCAGTGGGCCGCATCAGCCACTGCTTGACGAGGCGGGCGGCTTCGAGCGGGTTTTCGGTGAAGTCGAAGAAGCGTTCGCGGCGGAGGATCTCGGGGAACTTGCAGTCGCGGAGGAGCGCGAAGCCGAGGTGGCTTTCGAACTGTTCTGGTGCCTGCAGGAAGGCGCCCTCCCAGTCGGAGCGTTTCCAGCCGGCGGGGACGGAGTCCGGTGAGAAGACGGCGAGCGCAAAAGGGGCGGAAAGGCCACGCTCGACGGCACCGGTGAGGGGCATTTCGGTGTCGTATGAGACCTCGAGCGAGAGGTTGGTGGTCAGGAAAGTCGCGAGTTCACGGACGGGCGTTTCGTCCGCGGGCGCATGGCAGATAACGAGAGATCGGAGGGCCAATTGGGCATTATCCCCCACTCGGTATTCACCCCGTAGAATGGTTCTTGTGACCCCTGAAAACTTTCGCATCGGACTGGTGCAGATGTCGTGTTCGCCCGAGCCGGAAGCGAATCTGGCCAAGGCTGTGGAACGGACGCGCGAAGCGGCCGCCCGAGGCGCACAGATCGTCTGTCTGCAGGAGCTTTTCCGGTCAGAATACTTCTGCCGGCAGGGTGAAAAGCATGAGCTGTTCAACCTGGCCGAGACGATCCCGGGACCTTCCACGGAACAGTTGTCGAAGCTCGCAAAGGAACTTGGCATCGTGGTGGTGGCTTCGGTCTTCGAGAAGCGTGCGCCGGGGCTGTATCACAACACTGCCGTGGTAATCGATGCGGATGGCTCGCAGGCGGGTCTGTACCGTAAGATGCATATCCCGGAAGATCCACTGTTCCATGAGAAGTTTTACTTCACGCCGGGCGACACGGGCTTCAAGGCGTTCGATACGAAGTTCGGGCGGATTGCGGCGCTGGTTTGCTGGG
Source organism: Bryobacterales bacterium (assembly GCA_025462945.1). GTDB lineage: Bacteria > Acidobacteriota > Terriglobia > Bryobacterales > Bryobacteraceae > BOG-234. Next base: position 2,919 of record JAOAPO010000634.1, on the reverse strand, counting down.
ATCAGTGGTATCCGGAGAGCGCCCGTTTGGCGGCGCTGGCCGGGGCGAACGTGATTTTTTACCCGACAGCGATCGGCTGGCAGCCGCCCGAGAAGGCGGAGTACGGCGAGGCGCAGTACGATGCCTGGCGAACGGCGATGCGGGCTCATGCCATCGCGAACGGGGTCTACGTGGCGGGCGTGAACCGGGTGGGCATGGAAGGCAAGCCGCCAGCCGAGATCGAGTTCTGGGGCGGGTCGTTTGTGGCTGACCCGTTCGGGCGTGTGGCGCATTATGCGTCGCATTCCGAGGAAGAGATTCTGATTCAGGACTGCAGCATCGCTAAGATCGAGGAGACGCGTCGCAACTGGCCGTTCCTGCGCGATCGACGGATCGACGCTTACGGGCCGATCACCAGCAGGTTCCTGGTTTGAGCCGCTACCGGATGCCGGCGGAGTGGGAGCCGCACCTGGCTACCTGGATTGCGTGGCCGCATAACGAAGAGGACTGGCCGGGGCGTTTTGAACCGATTCCGTGGGTGTACGGCGAGATCGTGCGCAAGCTGTCGCAGGTTGAGCGCGTGAAGATTCTGGTGCGCGACGATTCGGCACGGAAGGTTCTGGAACGCAACGGGACCAACATGGCGGCGGTGGATTTTTACGAGGTAGAGACGGACCGTGTCTGGACGCGCGACTTCGGGCCGATGTTTGTGAAAGGCGCGGCCATCAAGTGGAATTTCAATGGCTGGGCGAAGTACGACAACTATGCGGCCGATGACGCGGCGGGTCACAAGATCGCGGAGCTGTCGGGGCTGCAGAAGGTGACGCCGGGGATTGTGCTGGAGGGCGGCAGTATCGACGTCAATGGCGAGGGGCTGTTGCTGACGACGGAAGAGTGCCTGCTGAGTCCGGTGCAAGCCCGAAACCCGGGGATTACTCGGGCGGGTCTGGAGGCGCAGCTGGCGGAGTACCTGGGGATCGAGAAGGTGCTTTGGCTGCGGAATGGCATCGTTGGGGATGACACGCACGGGCATATCGACGACCTGGCGCGCTTCACGGATGCGGAAACGGTGGTGATCGTGTCGGAGGAAGATCCTCTGGACGCGAATTACCAGTTGCTGCGGGAAAATCTGGAAGTGTTGCGGGAGTATCCGGTGCGGGTGAAGACGCTTCCCTGCCCGGCTCCGCTGGTGTTCGACGGGGTGCGTCTGCCAGCCAGTTATGCGAACTTCTATATCGCTAACGAGACGGTCCTGGTGCCGACGTTCAATGATGTGAACGATCGGGTCGCTCTCGAGACGCTGGCGGAGTGTTTTCCGGATCGTTCTGTGGTTGGGATCAACTGCGTGGATCTGGTCTGGGGTTTGGGGACGCTTCACTGCATGACGCAGCAAGAGCCGCTGTAGCGCATGCGGCATGTGCTGTCGATTCTGTTCGGGGCCGCGTTCACGGTGGGCACGGCCTGGGCGTTGGGGCGGGTGGCGTTCCACTGGCTTCGGATTCGATTCGAGCGATTCGAACATGAGCTGCTGGCCGGGGTTGTTGGGTCGGCTTTACTGAGTAGTGTGATCTTCGGGCTGTGTGCTTTGCGGATCGCTTCGATTGGTTCGTTCCTGGGGCTTGGGGTTATTGCGGGGTACTTCGGCTTTCGCTTACCGCTTCCTCAGCGCGGGCCGGGCGCTGTACCGCGGGTTCGCTGGGGTTGGGTGGGGATTTTCTCGGTCTATGCGTTCATCTACCTGGTGAACAGCGTTGCTCCGGAGCATAGTCCCGACGGACAGACTTACCACCTTGGGCTGGTCTACCGATTTTTCCGGGACCATGGGTTTCAGCCGATTACTACCAGCTTTTATGCCAACATGCCGCTGGGCGTGGAGATGCTGTTTCTGGATGCGTTCTCGTTCGGGCGGCAATCGGCGGCGGCCACTGTGGAGTGCTCGGCGCTGCTCGCGCTTCCGTTTCTGATGGTGAGTTACGGGCGGCGAGTGGGACATGAGGCGGCAGCGGCGGGTGCCGCGCTGCTGGTGTTCCTGGCTCCGATTGCAGGCTATTCCGGGTCGACCGCCTACAACGATGTGTTTCTGGTGTTGGCCGCGTTCGGGGTGTTCTACCTGACCGAGATTTGGCAGGAGGACCGCGAGAACCTTGGGCTGGCGGTGGCCATCGGCATTGTGGCCGGGTTCTGCTTCGCCATCAAGTACACGGGCTTTGCGGCTTTGATTTACGTCGTGGTCGCCCTGCGGCGGCGGCCGAAGGCGTTGGCGATTGCTCTCGCGGCAGCGGCTTGTATCGCCGGCCCGTGGCTGGTGAAGAACTGGATCGTGGTGGGGAACCCGTTCGCGCCGTTTCTGAACCGGCTGTTTCCGAATCCGTATATCCATGTGACGTTCGAGGATTTCACGCGGACCTGGTATCGCCGGTACGACGTGGCGGACCTGCGGCCCTGGCCGTGGATGGTGACGGTAACGGGCCGGCTGGGCGGACAGCTCGGTCCGTGGTTCCTGCTGGCTCCGATTGGTCTGGTTGCGCTGCGCTGGCGTGAAGGACGGCGTCTGCTGCTGGCTGCCGGGATCTTTCTGATTCCATATCCGCAGAACATCGCGGCTCGCTTTCTGCTGCCGGCGCTGCCGTTCGTCGCGCTGGCGATGAGTCTGGTGCTGGTGCAGTGGCGGGGCGTGTTGCCTGCCGTTGTGGCCGCTGCGGCGGTGCTGGCGTGGCCTGGTTTAACGGGCAGGTACGACACAGGCGGTAATGTTCGGATTGCCGGCATTCCGTGGAAGGCCGCTTTGCGAATCACGCCGCAGGATGAGTTTATGGCGTCACATTCGGTGCCGTGGATCAGCGCGCGGACGCTGGATACCTTCGTGCCTGCGGGCAAACGCGTTCTGACGACGACGCCGGTGGCTGAAGGCTATGCGAAGACAGATGTGATGGTGACGTA
>JAOAPO010000628.1 GCA_025462945.1 Bryobacterales bacterium | reverse complement strand
TGATGGCGTCAGCGAAACTGGCTCGGCTTCGATGGGCCAACCTTGCTACCGGCCCCGGTACCGGTACCGTCACCCGCACGGCTGGGGGCGATCTGTCGCTGACCGCGCATTCCACTGTGGTCGGCGTTGTACCGGTTGCGTCCGGACCTCTTCGGCGAACGAGCCTTGGCTCGCTCACGAGTTCGATTGATACCGTACCAGTTGCGTTCAGTTCACGGCGGCCGCCAACGGTACTGCCACCGCCCGCTCGGGCACGCTAGCCATCACGGGCAAAGCATATGCCGTCGACCAGGGTGGAACCCTCCGCACCTCCGCCGTCGTTCAGGCCAGCGTCGTCGTACTGGTAATCGGGGTGTCCGGACCGGCACCAATGGTTGCACCGCCAGTGCCGCATCGTTGACTGGGGTCAGTCGGGTGTTGGCACTTACATCGCCGCTCCAAATACTGGACGCGCCCGTATCTTCAGCGTGGAAGTCGGAGACCGCACTTGGACCGTATACCAGTTTGCCAGCGGAACGATCTGAACTTCACTATCGATCCAAAGCGCCACAGTGACGGGGTCAGCGGCGTTCACGCGACCGGTCGAGAACCTCGCGTGCATCACCGGCCTCGCCGAACCCAAACACCGATTGGGAGCCCTGCTTGCCTCGTGTATTCAACGTGCAACCACGCGGTGATCTGAATGGTAGCCGTGCTGCGGCTTTGAAAAACGTTGGACCGATGCGAAGCGAGCGCTCATGCTGTGGCCTGTCACGGCGCGCTACGACACCTAATCGACTTGAGCTTCGGCAAGTTCAATGCGGAGTTCCGGGAGATTGTGAGACATCCCTGAACAGGCAAGAGTCTAAGTCCCAGCGGATTCGGGCGGCGTAGTCGGTTCGGTTTGGCTCGGTTTGCTTCGGAAACTCACGCCGGCACTTCCGAATTTCGAATTGATGCTCCTTACATGCCAGCGGACGGTCTCGCGGCTGATAAACAACGTGTCTGCTATTTGCTGATTTGAGTACCCAGTCGCCATTAGTTGGTAGATGCTCTCTTCGCGGGGCGTTAACCGGCGAATCCCGGAATTCGGGATCGCATCTAACGCGAGCTTGGAGAGTACTCGCCGAGGAAGCCACAGCTCTCCTCTGCCCAGTGCATCCAACGACGACCTAAGCACCGCTACGCCAGCATCTTTGCGAATCACACCTGCGCAGCCTTGATTGAAAAAGTATTCGCAAGTGGATTCACGGGTATCGGAAGCCACAACCAGAACCTGTACTTCTCGCCGGACGAAGTTATCTCTGAGCTCTTTGAAGGGAACACAACCAAGATCGTCTTCCTTGACGACCAGGATGACTGGAACCAGCCTCTGGCAGGTCTGAACAATCTGCTCCGTAACTTTTTCGACACGCGCGACAATCCGACTCGTTTCACTGGTGCCCCTGTGGACGCTGATCAAACTCTGCCAAATACACTCGGCGTCGAGACACACTACAGAGCGTGTTCGCGACAGCTGTACGCCAAATGCGTGCTGACCGTCTATAACTTCCAAAGTGCCACCTCTATGCCTTTACTACTGACTACCGCCAGACCTCGTGCTTTGGGCGTGGACTGCCGTCTCTGTAGCCATAATGGAATTCCAAAGACCCGACAATCTTCGACCATCGCCTTAACGTTGGGCGCCGGTCTCTGGTGGTTCAGGTCCGAAGCAGCGACGGACCCGGAGCGGCGTTCCAGATCCGCTCCCGCTCAACGCACTGTGCCCACGACAACGAGGTCAATCGCGCCGGGAGGATCGACTCACTCTCGAAGTTCGCCCTGGGCTCGCCCTGGCGCGGTACCCGAGCAATCCCGTTCGGGACGCGCACGGCAGGACTCAAGTTCCTCCAAAAATCTTGACGAGCTCATGGAAAATGCCTGCCTTACACACGTTCGTGTTCTCCTGAGCGCTCCAGTATCGGCCTTCCCTCGTGAAGTTTTCGCTCGACGCTTTCTCTATCGGTCAAACTCCGCGAAAGCATTAGGCCTTACTCATTTGTTAGCTGAACCGCAGCAGCGCCGGTGTTTCATCGATCGCGAACGACTTTTGCACCTTTTCCTGACACTGTCGCAGGAAGTTCCTTGCGTCGCTCGCAAACAGATCCTTCGGCGGTTTCCGTAGATCACAGCCTGCTGCGCCTCGCTGGCTATTCACCACGGCGAGCCGCGCCGTCCAGTTCTGCGCAACAGATCCGCAGTGTCGAACCGTTTCAGGGCGCGCAGCAACACTTCATTGCTGTGGTACCCCTGTTCCAGAACAGTTTCGGCAAGACCTTCGGCGCTAACTCTAAAGCCTGCGCATCAGCCCCCGAGGCGCATAGGTTCTCGCCTGCTTCGCACGGGATTTCGAGCACTGTTTGGGTGTGGTCCGCGACGTCAGGCCCGCTCTTATCCTGGGTCTGTTCAGGCGTTCGTAGAAGGGGGGGACTCCAGAGGTGCGGAGTGGTTGTGTATTCTGGCGAAGGTGAGCGCTGCAACGGGCCTCGACGAGAAGTATTCACCTTCATCCCGCAACAGCGTTCGCGCTGGTCGCGGCATCGGGCTCACCATGCCATTGAACAGGCAGTGAGGCAGCCCCGACCCACATCGCCTCCTGTCCCTGCCGATTCTTCCGCCCAGTGATGATGAGATGCTGCAGCCGTTTCGGTTTCATGCCAGTTCGAACTGGATTTCGCCCTTGACTGCCAGACAGTGTCGTTGGCAGCGGCGGAAACACTCGCGCCGTTCGACCATGCATGCAACCCGTTCTCCCAGGCGGTCGGGACGGCGCAGCGCGCCTGGGTCAAGGGAGGCTTGGATTGCTGTGTCGCCGCGGTATCGGTTCGCAGCGGGAAATTTTCGATTCGTCCCAGCGGCGCTTTACCGAATTCTGCACAAAGTCAGACGTTCCATCGCGACTACTTCCGCACGATCAAAGCACGCCTCGGCCCGGCGAAAGGCATGAGCGCGATTGCCCACAAGCTCGCCCGTTCCTTGTATCACTTGCTGAAGAATCAGGGTAAAGATGCTGCCAGGGTTTTCCAGGATCAGGAGTGCTGAGCTCAAGATCGGAAGCGAAGCCCGATTTTGGGCCGAGCCCGAGAGTGGGACTGCAATGTCGTGCCCGAGGTGACGTTCCTTAGGACAGCCCCACTCCGCGTCACCCTGTCTGATAGTGACATTACGGCGCGATATCCACGTCGCCGCATTCTGCTTTTGTGTCACCAGGCGGAAATGATGGATCCCGACTCAGAAACGCGGTGAAAATCGTGATCCCGATCTCTGCTCCGAGACAGTCCAGACTCCAATCGATGAGAGAAGGGCCTCGACCCACCACGTATACCTGATGCCATTCGTCCGTGAGGGCATAAAACGCCGCGAACACCAACGCCGGTCTCCAGCATCTCATAGCCAGACGGCGCTCCAGTCGCGGTTGGGTGCGAGCCAGCAACCCTCCGAATACCGCGTACTCGGCAATGTGAGCGAGTTTCCGGACGATCAGATTGATGCGATCGAGAGTATCTGGCGCAACCCGGATTTGCAAGATGGACAAGCCGGTCCCAAGCGATGCAACCGTGTGTTCGGAGCTGAAGTTCGATGTGGACAGCCACAAGATCTGAATCGACCAGTATAGGGCGACAGCACGCCACAGCCACTCCGCCCGGTGCTGTGATCCGGTCTGAATTCCTGGTTCTCTCGGCATCGGCGCTTAACGGTTGTAGTATCGGCTGTATCTGGAGTACAAACGGTCGACGTTCGAAGCGCCGTTTAGCAGGACGCCAAGAATGTTCGCCGGACCCAGGCGCTGAATCGCCTCGTCGACGGCTTCTCTCGGCGTCACGTCCGCTCGTGCAACGAGGAGGACTCCATCCACATGTCGCGCTAATGAAAGGGCGTCTGTGAGAGGTAGCGCCGGAGGCGAGTCGATGACAATCCAGTCGAACTTCGAATTCACCGCCGCTAATAACTCTGTGAGACGGGCCGACTGCAGGAGTTCGGTCGGATTCGTTTTGGCGAAGCCGGAGCTCAGAAGATAAATCTGGGCGGGTGTCAGGCGCTTCAAAAGACCACTGATTGAGGGCGTGCTTTCGAGATATTCGGCCAGGCCGGGTTTCGGTTCCAGATCAAGGCGGTCGGACAGGGTTGGATGATGAAGATCCGCCTCAATCAACAAGACTTTCCTGGCCCCTTGCTCGGCCAGCGTTGTCGCCAGGTTGAGCGCGATAGTGGTCTTGCCGTCCTGAGGAAGCGCGCTGGTGATTAAAAGCCGGCGCAGGCCCGTCTTTTCAGACAAGTGCCGGAGTTTCATTCTGAGCAGCCGAAAGCGGTCCGACGCCGCCCCCCGGGGATCGATCAGGGTTGCAACTTTCACCTTGGAACGCGGACCGAACTCGACAGTTCGAAGCGTGGACAAGTCTAAGGCTGAATCGCCTTGACCACTCGCGGGCGACTCAGTTGTCACACCGATTCCAACCAGAGAATCAGGACCATTCGTCACGAGTTCATCAGCGCCGCGCATCTCAGCAGCAACTGGCACCAAAGTAGTTAAGTTCATCGCAGCGACGTGTTCCGGTCAGGCAAGCCATATGTCTTTCATTTTGCGCGCGTGTAAGCATGCACGGCGAAAACGACGGCAGCCATCGTAAATGCTGCCAGGCTCTCAAGCACATACCCGCCAATCTCTCTCCGCCTGTCTTCCGGCGACTTCAATGTGGGAATTGCAACGACGAGTGGGAACGGCCAGGCTCTCCGCAACTCCCTCTCCGTATGGAGCGATGTGTCTGCCATGTTACGCACGAATGCGCCTGCCAGCCCGAGGATGATGCTCCCGCCAGCGACGGCAAGTCCCATTCTCGAGCGGGGTATGCCAGCAGGCGCTCTGGGAAGAGCGGGCTCCTCCACGAGTCGGAACTGCTGACCCTGTTGATTCTGCTCGACATTGCTCGCCAGCCGGGACTGCATTTGGCGGCCTACCAAATCCGCATATTGCTGTTTGGACTGGTCATACTCTCTCATGAGAGTGGCCAGTTGCTGCTCGCGCACCGGCGTATTGCTTATTTGTGATTGATAGCGGGACATCTCAGCGGTCAGCCTCCCCTCATCTCTCGTTAGTCGGTCGAGAGCCGCTAACGTGGTAATCACCTGGCTGCGGAACTGTGACACGCCAGGCTCGTCCGGAGTCGTGGAGGCGGGAGCCGGTTCAGCAGTTCCTGCCCTGATCCAGTCCATGAGTATCTGTAGCTTAGCTGCTTCCTGATCCTTCGCGAGTACGCTTGGATGTCGACTGGTAAGCTTCTTGAGAAGTTCCGTCTTTTCGAACTGCAACCTTAAGATGCTGGCGGCGATGGCGTTCTCAATCGCGCCTCGTTGCTGCCGAGTTTGGGCCAGCGCGCTGAGCGTGTTCTGAAGCTGGGTGCGGATTTCTGACATGGATTGCAGGTTGATCATCTGCTGCTCAGGCAACTCCCCGCCGAATTTCGTTTTGAAATCACGGAGCTGTGCTTCAAGCGCCCGGAGCCTGGTGCGGGCACTCTCCAGTTCATCTGTCAGGAACTCAGTTGTGGATAGCGCCTGCGCTTCCCGCGTCTTGACATTCTCATGGATGAACAGTCCTGCGAGTTCGCTTGCCACCGCCTGCGCCGCTTTGGGATCGTCACCTGTGAAACTGATTGTGAACGTATTGAAGTCGCCCCTTGCGCGAACCGGATCGAGCGTTTCAACCTCGATGTTACTCCTCAGGGCCTCGACCAGTGCGTCGGTGCTCGCCCCTCTAAGGCGCTCTCTCTTGTACAAGTCGAACTTCAGGATGATTTCTATTAGTCGCCTTTTTGACAGAAGTTGCCGGGTGAGTAACTGGAACGCCTCCGCTGCTCCAGTAGAGGAAGCAGGAGTGACAAGGCGCTGAGAGATGACCGGCTGCGTGGCTGTTAGAACGGCTTGCGCCATGTACTTCGGCCGGATTTGGGACACTACCGTAACCCCGGCGAGAGATGCCAGAAAGGCGGTTACCATTGCCCATCGCCGTCGACGTTGAATGGACCTGGCGAAGTCTCCGAGCATTTCTGCCTTGCTGGCTGGAGGCTCGGCGTACTTCGGGGTTATCGGAAGCGGATTCACTGGGGTCTCTTCTCCGGTTCTGCTAATATTTCTCGTTCAGCACGTTTCTCAGGCGCAGAACTCGAGCAGGCACTCCGCCGGCTATCGCGTATTCAGGGATGTCCCTGTTGACCACCGCTCCCGCACCGATAATTGCCTGCTTCCCGACATGAACGCCTGGCAGGACCGTCGAGTTGGTGCCTACGTCGGCACCGAAGCCGATGACGACGGGCTTGATTACCAGATCCGTTTGAATCACTGGAATATCAATTGGTTCCCCGGTGTGCGTCGAACCAAGAACCCTGGCGCCCGGTCCCCATCCCACGTAGTCTTCGAGGATCAGGTTGCGAGCGTCAAAGTAAGCCTGCGGACCGATCCACACATGATTACCAAGTCGGCAGCTCCCGTCGAAACGCCCCTGGATCATAGTCTGCGCGCCAATGAAGACGGAGTCGCCGATTTCGATTGTTTCCGGATGGATTAGAACGACGTTAACCCCCATCCTCAATCCCTCTCCTACCGACTTGCAAAGCGCTCGCATGATGATGCGCCGCATCGTGGAATCGAACTCGTCAACCCCTGCCGCAAACCTTGCAAACTGGGCATGCAGCTCCGAGCTGGTGTACTTCTGTTTGAGTGCCGACGCCATTTCCTTCTCCCATGTGGGATCCGGAGTGTTCTCGCGTCGGCCGAAATTCGCCGGCACTGTTCTGTCAACTGTCGATTCCATAGTCATTTCGAGTGCAACATAAATCGCAACATAAATGAGGATTGCCGAACGCACGGGCAAACGGCAACCCTCATCTCCCTCTGTCAGTACTGGTACCCGATTACCTGCACGTTATCGAAGACGACTTGCCTGTCCGAAACGTCCAGGGCGGTACCGCCGCTGGAGTAGCTGGAGTCCGTGGCCTGGATCATGAGGAGGTCGTCGTAGTACACGTCGATCTGCGAACCCTTGAAGCTGAGACGCAGGCGATGGGGCTGCAGGTCGATGGGGATGGTACCAGACTGGCCCAGTTGGGTCAGGTCCGCGTCGATGTTCCACTGACCGATTCGGAAAAGTTTCAGGACGCCCTGGGTCGGATAGATCCACACACCGTAGCTGGCTCCGGTGGTCAGGTTCACGCGACCCCGCAGACCACCCGGGTGACCGGTGAGTCCGGTCAACTGGATGCCTGTGGCGACGGTGTAGTCAGTCCAGGCCGGGTTACCCGTATAGGACTGGGTGTGCCCACCGCCGTTATAGTTGTAGGCACCATTGACGACCGTCCACCCGCTCGCATTTCCGAGAGACGAAATGGTCCAGTTGCTCGCGGTGCCCGAACTGAAATCGTCCGAAAAAAGTACCGCTCCGTATCGGAGCCTGACGGGGAGTGTCACCGTATTCGCCGTGTTCGGCGAAGTAAACGTGACATCACTGTTGTACTCGCCCGACACAAGACCCGTCGGGTTGACGGAGAGCACGGTCGACGATGGAGCCGCACCGCTCGTCTGTGTCAGGGCCATCCAGGGCGCACCCGTACTCGCCAACCACGAGAGGCTTCCCGTTCCGGTATTCGTAACGCTCAGATTCACTCCATTCGGCGTCACGCCCGGCGCTGCAAAGAAGACCGCTGACTCGGGTGAAACCGCAAGAACAGCTGACTTGACCGACAGCGTTACCGGAATCGTGATTGGCGAATTGGTTGCACCCGGGGCGAACACGGAGAGACTCGCCTGGTAAACCCCGATCGGGAGGCCTGTTGTGTTTACCGAAACGCTCATGGTCCCCGGTGTGAGCGGGCTTGCTGGCGTTGCGATCAGCCAGGACGCGCTGGTGGTTACACCCCACGTCGTGGTCGCTCCGCCGGCGCTGATCGATACGGTCTGGGCTGCTGCTTGCCCTGAGGGCAGAGTTGTGAAGTTCAACGACGCCGGTACCGGAGTACTCAGCGCCACTCCAGGCTGCATGGCAGCGATTCGCACATTCTGATACGAGATCGGCCGATTGGAAACATCCATGCAGAAATACCCGGACCCGTAGTTGGGATCCGCAGTCGTGATGAGTACGGCCCCATCCCAGAGCACCCGAATCAGGTTCCCGCGGAAATCGATCTGGAGATCATGGAACGCTGTATCGAACGCCAGATTTGCTTGCGCGACCAGCACCGTGGGTCCACCGTCGATATCCCACGTCGGAACCCGGAACAGCTTGATCAGGTTAGAGCCAGGATAGAGCCATACGGCGTAGCCGGCTCCTGTTGCGGGATTCACCCTCGCTCGAACCCCACCTGGGTAGTTTGAGAGCGATGGAACCTGAACTCCCACCGTGGCGGTGTAATCGGTCCAGTTAGCATTGCCGGCGCACGACTGCGTGTGTCCGATACCGCTGTATGTGTAGACACCGTTGGAGACCGACCATCCGTCTGCCAATCCGAGCGGCGACGCAATCCATTCAGTCGCCCCAGAGGTGAATGTCGTCGCCATGTCCATATTGCCGACAAAATAGCTGACAGCGATGGTTTGAGGCGAATTCGCAACTCCAGGAGAGCTGAAGCTGATGGTTCCGCTGTAAGTTCCGGGCGTTAGCCCGGCTGGATTCACCGAGATACCCGGGCTGGCCGGCGTCGAGCCCGCGCTTAGCGATACGTTCAGCCAGGGAGAACTCGAAGACGCTGTCCATGTGATGGATCCGATACCCCCGTTTGAGATCGTCACGCTTTGACCAGTCGGCGCGCCCTGTCCCACTACCGACGAGAAGTAAAGGGATTGGCTGGAAACAACAATGCTCGGCGGCGGAACGTTCACCGTCAGGCTGACGCTCACCACCTGGGGAGTGTTGGAAGCGCCGAGGGCCGAGATAAGAATGCTGCCGGTGTAGTTGCCGCCACCCAATCCCGTAGTATCCGCTGTAACCGATGCCGTTGCCGGGGTGAGTCCGCCGCCGGGCGTTACCGTCAACCACGGTACCGTGCTGACCGCTGTCCACTCAAGCGAGCTTCCGCTGGCGGCAACCTGGAGCGGCTGGGCCGCCGGCCGGGCGCCCTGGTACATGCCTGTAAAAGTCATCGAGGCTGCGGAGGGCGTGATGGTCGCATCGTAGGTTGATGTCGAGGATACGACAACGTTCGTAAAACTGATCACCTGGCTGGAGACGTCGAATGCCACCACGCCTGCCGCAGAGGCCGAGTCCGTAGCGGTGATGATCGACTGGCCATCCATCTTTACGGTGATCGATGTGCCCTGGAACGAGATGGCGTAAGTGTGGAACTTCGCGCTGTCAAACGCAACGTTGGCCTGACCGAGAGTTGTAAATCCTGAATCGATGTTCCATGCGACATTCTTGTAGAGTTTGATAATTCCGCTCGAGGGATAAAGCCAGACCGCGTATCCAGCTCCGGTGTTGGGGTCAACCCGTGCCCGAAAACCTCCGGGGAATCCGTTTAGAGTCGCAAGTTTCATATCGACCTGGAGAGTATAGTCAGCCCAGGCGCTGTTTCCCGCCACGAGCTGCGTGTGCCCACCGCCGTTGTACACGGCAGCGCCGTTTGAAACGGACCAGTTCCCGTACAGACCCATCGGCGAGGCTACCCAGCCCTGTAGCGTACCGTCACTGAAGGTGGACGAGCCGACCAGGTTGGATACGGTCGCGCTTACAGTGATTACCTGCGGCGACCCGGGTACGCCAGCCGACGTGATTGTGATGGTTCCGGTGTAAGTGCCGGGTGCAAGGGAACTGCTGTCGATAGAGACCGTCGGAGAAGAGGGCGTCGTCCCGGATGTCGCCGAGAGCTTGATCCAGGGAGCGCTAACGCTCGCAGTCCAGTTGAGGGCTGCGGTCCCTTGATTGAATATCGACAGCGTCCTGGCTGTGCCCCCGCCCTGCTTGTACACATTCAGGGACAAGCTGCCCGGGAGAGCGGCCAGCGCCGTTTGAGCGCCCGGCACAGATCCGTTCGGGAAATAGACTACATCCACCCAATAATTGCTGGAACCGTAACTCTGAGCAGGGAACGCCATTCCATTGGAATAGTTGTACAGTCCATTGCGCTCGCCGGTCGCGTCCACTAACGCGTGCAATGGCGGGTTGTCGATGCCCGAACTCTTCAACCCGCCGCTGGTAGCGGCATAGTGACCAACAGGCGTAAAGTACGAAGCGATGTACGAGGTGCTGGCCGTAATGGCCACTGGGCTGCTGAAATTTACCTGCTGCCAGCCGGAAGCGGTTTCGCCGGTAAAGGTGGCAGTGCCGAGCAGCGTGCCAGTTGAAGACCAGAGCGCACCTACGTGGGTCCCGTTGTTCAGGCTCGTCTTATAGAACCGGATTCCGGTGATCATGCCGTCATAGTCGGCTTTGAAACGGACACCTACAACCACTGCGCCCGGATCTCCGCTATCCGCGCCGGCTGTGGCCGTGGAGGACCAAATCGAACACGGACACGCAGCCGAGTTGACCGATACGGAGATTCCGATTGGCGTTTCCCGGTTTCCACTATCGTCGATTGCGCGGCTAATCAGATGAACAGTTCCCACCTGGGTCGGCGTCCAGTTGTAAGTCCAGCTCGTCCCGCCCGCCGCAGGGTGCCACGCTAAACCACCATCGGTTGAAACCTCAACTCCTGCCACAGTCCCGCCGCTGTCCGATGCCGTTCCGACGATGACAACCGGCGTACCGGTCACTATCGACGAACCCGCGGCCGGACTGGAAATCGTCGACACCGGAGGCGTTATGTCGGTCGATTTGGTTGCGGGCACCAGTCCGGCCTGCAGGGAACCGGGCTGAGCGCCCATGTCTGCGAAGAGGTTCACGGTCGCCTGCTGCATACGAACATCGGGAGCCGGCACCGAAGGCGTGTAGGAGAGGAAGTCGTGATTGGAGTTCAGCCCCCAGGACCACTGCACCGTGCCCGCGCCAAAAACGAGCGCGCCGCTCGATGCGCGATAAAGAGTGAGGCTGTGAGTCGGTGTACCGTTCCCGTACGTCCCCCCGTTATCCAAAAGGAAATCGTTCACGATCGGGTAAGTGGCCGACGAAAGCCGGATCATTCCCTCCGGGCGGGAGCCGTTATCCGCATCGACGTCCCACTCGTAGCCGAGCGTTCCTGCTGGCAGCGTGGCCGTTTGTCCGGAAGGAAGTATGGCGATGCTGGTGTTGCGCCAGAATCTCAGGGTTCCATAGGCGCTCGGCACCATAATCGAAAGATTGTTCTGACTGGAATAAGGGTCGGCACTGGGCCCATTGACGAAAAAGATGGTCCCGGTGAGGGCGTTTTCCGGACGCCCTCCGTCGGAGGGCGGCGAGAACCGCGGGTCGCGCCAGGCTCCTGTCCAGATGCTGGACGGATCGGTCTTGGCGTTATCGAGCGTCTCCTTGTAGCAGACCAATGTCCGGTCGGGAGTGCTGGTCCCGTCGATGCTGTTTTCGAACCGAATCTTCCAGAAGACTTCGTTTCCGCTGAAGAAAGCCAGATTCACGCCGGCATCCCGCGCCTGTTCGACGGCAGTGCGCTGAGCGGCTGACCAGTATTCATCGTGACCCACCGAGAGATAAAGTTTGTGGTTCAGAATCAGGTTTGGGCTGCGCGCGGCATCAACACCCGTAAAGTACGTGACGTCGTACCCGTTCTGCTCCAACCACTGCACCATCGGGAATTCCGCCAGAAAGAAGAATGAGGAAGCTGAGAACGCGCGTGTGTTGAAAGGCCGGTTATAGCTGACCTTCCTCGATCTCCCGGGAAGGCTGAACAAACCAGGCGGACCGTAGAGACTGCCGGCCCCGTAATCGTTGTATGCCACCCAAGTCGTGTCCGCCGTCTGAAACAGCATGTCGGAGTGGCTGGCATCGTTCCGCACAATGAAATACACGTGACTGTCGGCGCCGGTGTCATCGCGGACGAGATGAGCGAAGTAGACGCCCGACACTGCATTCGAAGGCACCGTCCATTGAGCTGAAATCGTCCAGTTGCCACAGTCATACAGCCCGACGTTCACATCCGTCATGCACGCCGGTTGGGTTTGAGGTAATCTGGCGGACGGACTCACTGTCGCAATCTTGCGCGCACCCAATCCACCGTAGTACCCGAACCGATAAATATCGAGCCGGTAGCTTGATGCGGGCGTCTTGACTTTGAAGCCGATCGAACCCCCGACATTCACACTGATGTCCGTCGCGAAGCCTTGAATGCTTGCGTCACCGGAACCTGAAATCTGCCACTCCAAGGGCGGGTTACCGGGCCGGCTGTTCTCGAGCTGTATGGCGTTTTGCGCCATGACCGGCGTCTGGACCGTACTGATCGCGAACAGCGCCGCGATGACACATGCGCTGAACCGGATAGCTGCTGATAAGAGCCAGGTACTCGCCTTGATAGTTTTCTTATTCATTGTTCCCTCAATTCCTGTATTCATAGTTCCCTTGGTTACCGGGTTTGGGCTCTGAAGTTGGCCCGGTTTGAAGCCGCCGCTGATCTCTCTATGCCCCTTGCGTGAGACACCCGGAGGAAGACACCAGATGATCGACCAGTTCCAGATACTCGCTTTTCCTTACGCCCCAGTTGTTACCTGCGACGAATTGCAGGCTTTGGCGGCGGAGGTACGCGCATCGACGCGGAGAAGCCGTCAGCTCGCGGATTCGAGCGGCGAGGTCCTGCACGTCGCCAGGCTCAAAAAACTGGACCAGTTCATCATTGAAGTAATGAGTGTCAATCTTGGTGCGTGCGGCTAGTACCGGAACGCCGCAGGCCATGAACTCGAGGATCTTCGTGCTGAACGCTTCATTTCCGAACCCGTCCGCACGCTTCGGGACAATGCCGAGGTCGACTGCTGACATGATCCGGGCCACCTCTTCGAGGGGCACCGTGCCAAGAAAAAAGACCCGGTCATTCACGCCCAGTTGAGTGGCGAGCGCGATGAGCGCCGCCCGGTCGGGCCCGTCGCCCACGACCAGCAGTTTCGCCTCGGAGTCTCTCAAGTCCGCCATAGCCCGGACCGCCAGGTCAACACCCTGGTGATGATTCAAAGTTCCGGGGTAACAAATGACAAAACCGCTACCCAAATTTCGTCGTTCCCGGGTGTGAAAGATTCCAGGGTCCGGGTAATTGATAATCGACGAGCATTTCGCGGCTGGTACGGATCTCTGAACAAGTTTGCCCCGCCACAGGTCGTTAGAGATGATGACGTGATCGGCAAAGCGCGTCGACATTTTTTCGACCCGGAGCAGGGCTCGGAACACGAAACATTGATCGTCAACGCCGAACTTGCTTGCATAAAACTCCGGAACAATGTCGTGGAGATCGAGGATCACTCGGGCTCCGAGCAGCCGTGGAATCAGGGTGCAGAACACCTGAAAGTCCGGCACGGAATGGACGTGGATGACGTCGTAAGGTTCGCTCAGGTGACGCAAAGTCAACACCACTGTCGACCTGATGAAGAATGCGAGCAGCCGGAAGAGATAGCTGAACGGGCCCTTTTCGTTTCTCGTACGCGCCTGAATCCGCGACACTGTGACGCCCTTCAGGCGGCTCTCTTTCGCCTGGCCATTCCCGCGCAGCGCGATCGCATCCACCACATCTCCACGAGCAGCCAGACACTCGGCATACCGCCGAACGCGGTTGTCAGAGTCATAAAATGCGTATGCGATCATGCAAGCTTTCATAGATACCGCCCAAATAAACAAGTGTTGTGTTTGAATCAGAATGCAGAGGCTGCAACCGCGCGGGGTCCTTCGGAGCCGGTGACTGCGTTACCGCGGCTTGCATACAGGATGGTCCTTACGCGTTCGAGGACCCCCGGCATTGCCTGCTGGAGCCGTGACCGGAGTTCACCCTGCGTTTGGAACGCGGTCCGCACGCCTGCGAGAATCATCTGCTCAGATGCAAGGCGAGGATCGAAGACCAGATCCCCGCAGCCGATGGTATCGAGAACTCCGATGAACTTGTCGCTGTAGGCGATCGCGGCAGTCGGGACGCACTGGGACAACGCTGCAATACAGGAATGCATCCGGGCACCGACGAAAAAGTCGCAGCGGCCGATCACGTATTTCGTTTCGGCGTAGTTTGTGTCGGCGAGAACGGAGATGCAGCCAGAGTACTGGCTCCTCAGTTCGCTGCAGATCCGTTCACAGTAAGGTCCGTCGCTCTCATCCGAATCTCCCAGAACGTGCGGAATCAGGATCACCCTCGCCCCGCTTTCAAGGAACATCGTTATCAAGCGGCGCATCAGGGTGGGATAGTCGCTCTGAAGTCCGAACATGTTACGGCGGTTGTAGCCGCCCATCATCAACAGGCCATTTACGTTCACCCCGATTACGGGAGATGAGGGGTCAGCTCCCGCCGTGCCGAACTGCGGGTTGCTGCTCGTCTGAGCGGGAACGTCAAAGCCGAGGTCGTGAGCAAGCACTACAGTCTTACCTCCGTCCGTTCCGATCAGGTCGAGCGCTGTTTGCCGACTCTTGGCGTCACGCGCAAACACCTTTGAGGCGGACCGCAGGATTCGCCGGGCCAGAAGCCGCGCGACAGGTGTCTTGAAGGGGCCGAAGGTTTGCGGCATCAGGATGAGCGGCCGGCCGAGCAGGAGGGCCAACAACTGGGGAAGGCACACGTACAGCAACCGGCGGGCTCCGTAAATGTCGCTGAAGCTGTCCCCGCCCGCGAGCGACAAAACGAGGTCTGCTTCGGCCATCTCGGACAGAGGACGGGCAACGCTCTTTGACCAGCGCCGGAAAGATTCGAAGCGTACCACGCGCATCAAAAACGCGAGCAACAGCAGGGTCGTGATGTTGTTGCGCAGAAGCACTTTCTTCGAGAAGCGCATACCGACGAAGGAGACCGGCACCGGCCTTCCGTTGTGGACGTAGTTGAATTCATAGCTGCTCCGGCCGTAGTCCACCTGCGTGATCCGGGCGTCCGGGTAGGCGTTCAGCGCACAACGGATCGCACCTGCGGCCAGGACGTCAACGCCCATATTCGCGGTGCCGAATGCCGCCCCAAGTATGCAGATTCTGGTTGCACCTTTTTCCATAAGCCTACGCGGGAATCTCTAAACTGGTCTGGTGGATGTATGTGCGCCCCCTCACGATGAAGCGCTTTGCAAAGAGTTCAGGAAGAATCCGTCCGCCCATTCGTCTCTGCCATCTGGCTCGCTCACCGACGGAAGAATGCGCCGCCTCCCACCTGAGACCGGCCGAGGAGAACCATTGCCGGAGCGCCGCTGCCGAACTGCCTGCCAACTTCGGTCCGCGGGAGACTGTTCGCCCGCCCCAAAGCAGAGGCTGATCCACGGTGTTGGGAACGGAGCATATCAATGCACCCTCGGGTTTCAGGAACTGTTTCAGCATGCGAAGAAGTTCGGCCGGCTCGGGGTGAAGATGCAACAAGTCCGAGATCAAAATGGCGTCAAACAGCCGTCCAGTGAGCGCCTCATTGATGCCTGCGAGTCGGGTGTGAATCGTTGGAATACCCCGACGTTCGGCGCACGCAGCGACCACACTGTTGAGCGGGATAGCGGTTACCTGGACCCCGCTTTCGACCAGCCGCCTCTCGGCTTCTCCGATTCCACATCCGAAAGAAAGCAGCGTCTTTGTGTTGCGTGGGACCATCGCCATCAGTTCCGGATCGTCAAGCTGGTAAAAGTGTCGCGACCAGCGCGACTGGTACGCGCCTGAGTCGGTATCCATCAGGGCGACAGCGGGTCGGACCCCGGATGCAATCTCGAGGAGGGCGTCGAGTTGCGCCCGGAAATCGCTGTCCCCGATCCCGAACTGCCCGAGATATTTATTCGGAAGATGGGGCAGCAGGAAATTCTCGATATCCGAAATGCAGATCAGCTTCCGAAACCCGCACTGAGTGTAAGGAACGGAAGCGGCTGTGACCAGAAAGTCATACTGCTCCTGATGTGGCTGGACAAGGTATCCGCCGGATCCGATTGCGCGACGAAGTTGATCCTGAGTGAGAATGTAGGACGCGGAGTGGTGATTCGTAAAGAAGGCGAACACATCGCCCCCACGACGGACGACGCTGTCCACATCCCAGTGGAAATGGCTGTTGATTGTTGAAATGCTCCGTCCGCCATCTGGAAGCTTCTCAACGCGCATGAAGCCGGGAATTTCGTCCGGCAGGAGTGCTTGTGAAGCCCTCAGAAAAGCCGCGATGTTTGAGAACGTGATCAGGGTATCGTCTTCTGAATAGATGAACAGGTCGTAACTATTGACCTGCTCGGCCAGCAGTTGTTGATGCGCAAAGGGAAACGTCCACGGATTGCCTGCCGGTTTGCGCACAATTACCTGAACGTCTTTGCCGCAGTCTTTCTCAACGTTCGACAGCACAATGACATCCACATGTGCCGGAAAGGTCCGATACTCATCCAACAGACGGAAGAGATATTGATCGTTCTTGACGCCGAAGTTTGCGATTGTTACAAGGATTCGAAGCTGCATATGATGCTTTCTTGCTCCATGCGTCCTGCGGATTGCAGACTGAAGTGGTTTGATCGGAGTGTTCGATGAACTTGCAGCGGCTGGAAGCGTTTGCGTTGCTGATCTCTTCGCTGGCCTGCGCGCTCAGCGGAACTGTGAGTGGCGCGAGCCAGGGGCACTCAGGCCAGAATGGCTCGCCTGGCCGCCACACGCCGTCGGTTACGCTTCACAAAGATCAGCCCTGCCACCGAAACACCCATCATTGCGACTCCCAGTCCGATGGCGCGCGCGGAAAGAGAATCATAGAAACGGATGAACAGTCGGCCCCAGGGGTGGGTAGAGAACCATAAGTCCCGCGTGTCGGACATGTACCTGACCAGACGCACGCGCACTCCGCCCTTCGCCACGTTTGCCGTATCCACCGGAACTGCAGACTGATATTCGATTGCGATCTCGCATTGCTCGCCGGGCCCGAGGTCCACATCGAATGCGATCGAGTTGGCCTCTTTGCGGAAGTCGAGTATTCGGCCACCGGAGAGTACGGACCGGATTGGTATCCGGAAGTCCTCGGCTCTTCGGATGTGATAGCTGGCCGGCCGGTTCAGCGGATTGTATAAACGGATGCGCGGCGACAACGCTTCCACGTCATAGTGGCCATTCGGCAGCAACCGCACGAGGTACAGGCTCCGCACCACTTCCCCAAGACTGCACCATTTCGTCTCTGGCGCGGCTCGGTTTACCAGGTCGGCGGTCGCTCGGAATGCGCTGATGCCTTGCTTGAAGAAGCCCTGATGCACGTAGAACAGCTGCGGGTTGCCCAGGTAGGCATGAATGGCAACGATGGCCGCGTCAAGATGCACCTCGACCGAGAGACGCTCCACGCTGAGCAGGTTCTCATACCGCGTCGTATAGGGACGGAGCGGGAACAGCCGGTCGCTCGGCGGCTGTGCGTCCACAGGTACGGCTTGTGAGTTCACCGTCGCCCAGTTATTCAAGCCGCGGAGATAACGGAATGTACGCTCGGGCGAAACTGCGTGCGGAAAAACCATCACGGGGTCGTATGCCAAACCTGTAGTCTTCGAAAAATGATCCATCCGCAGCCGCGCCTGCCGGACGTCCCGGATCTGCCCCGTTTCTGCAGCCTCTGCATACGGCCCAAACTCGCGGTGAAGATGGTTGTTGCCGTGTACCGCGATCGAATAGTATCGCTTGCTTTGCCGTAGCAGAGAGACAACCTCCTCGCGACTTCGGTCGAAGTTCCACGGGACAAACGCCACCGTGGTGTGGAAACGATGCCGCTCCATCTCCTCCAGCAAGGCCCTGTAGCTGAGATTTCCGTACGGCTCAATCAGCCACGGGTCGTCAACGGTCAGATTGGCCACCGCTGATGGGAAATGCAGGGCGCGTTCACCCGCAGCCCGGCGGATGAACAGCAGCAGTGGACTAACCCTGGCAAATTCCCGCACGAACGGTATACCCTGGAAATCCGGCCGTTCCAGAGTTGACATCTCCAGAACCTCGCCTCCTTTTTCCTGAACCATGGTTAGAACCGGAAACCGCACCCCCAACTCATGGTCGACGGACTCAATAAGAGTCGTTGACGACTGCGTCGCTGTCACCGCGCAGGCATTCGATTTGTAGAGCAGTTCTACTCCATCCAGCGCCGGCGCAATCTCCCGCGTGTGAAAAACTAGTGCACGGTGCGTGATGCGCGACGCGGCGATCTTTAGATGCCCCCTTTGTACACAATCCTGGCCTGTGTGGGCAATTAGAAGCGGGATTCGATTGCCTCCCTTGACCCGAAGGGAGTTCAACAACATGGAGCGCCCCAAAGCATCGAGCACCTGCGAGTTCACGATCGCGGCGAGGGCGCCGGACTGCCGAACATGACTCAGTGCCGCGCCCATGGTGGGCTCGGATAGGGGCACGGTTTCGGTCGACAGACCATAAAAGCCGGCGACTTCCTTCACGCGCTCCGACAGACTTGCCTCGCCGCTGCGATCGAGGATGACAATATCCGCGCTAAACAAGTGACCGGCACAAAGCAGTCCGATTCCAAGTGTTCTGACGCGGATCATCGAATGTCCCGAACTCTTCCTATGCCGTCTCAAGCGCATCCCACCAGGACTGTTTCCCGTAGATCAGGTTCCTATCGGCCTGCTCGGGCTGTTGAACGCGTTCAACTCCCGTGATCGTCCCAGCCGAAGACATCCGGAGATACGAGTAGGTGATCGCTATGGTGATCCACAACATGTACCCGTTTTGACCCCACGAATACATGCCGACACTCAGCATCTGGAAGTAGAACACCACAAGATTCACGAACAGCATCAGCGCCAGTTGCCTGTGCTCTTCACCCTTGCGGAGAAGAACTTTTAGGACCGATAACGCCGGCGTCAGCAGGAGCACGATCATAATGCCGAGCCCGACGAAGCCGGTCTCCACCAGAATTTCCACCCAGGCATGATCGCAGCTCAAAAAATCATGTGGTTCACCCAGCAGAGGGCCTTCAAGGTGGACATCGTAGAACGATTCCAATCCGTATCCCCAGACTGCGCGGGTTGTGGGCTGCTGCATGAGGCGCTTTACAGCGGCGGTCTGAAGCGCGTACCTGTATGCGTATGA
>JAOAPO010000592.1 GCA_025462945.1 Bryobacterales bacterium | reverse complement strand
TGCTGTACGAGTTGCCGAAGCTGAACGTGAACAAGGTGCTGAACACGGCGATCGGCGGCTGGAAGCTCGGTCTGCTGGAGACCGCGGAGTCCGGTCCGACGTTCTCTGTAATCACGACGACGAACACGACGAACGCTTTCCCCGCAGGTCCGATTCGCCCGAACCTGTTGAGCAACCCGAATCTGGCTTCGGATCAGCGGACGATCAGCCGGTGGTTCGATACGGCAGCGTTCGCGAATCCGGCGGCGCTGAAGTTCGGCAATTCGCCGCGCGGCGGGCTGCGCGGCGCACCTGTGGTGACGACCGACATCACGGTGGAGAAAGGGTTCTCGATCACGGAGAGGACGAAGCTGGAGGTTCGCGCGGAGTTCTACAACCTGCTGAACCATGCGATCTTCAACATCCCGGGGTTCACGCTGGGTGGGGCGGACTTTGGAGTTGTGTCGAGTGCGCGGTCGCCTCGGAATGCTCAGTTGTCGGCAAGAATCAGCTTCTAGCCCGGATGCGGCTAGCTGGCGAAGATCCTGTCCATGCCGGAGGCCAGGGTCTTGAGGCCTTCGGGGGAGTTCGCGCCGCCCTGCTCGGCGATTCCCCATCCGGTGTAGCCGATCTCGTCGAGCGCTGACATGACTGCCGGCCAGTCGTTATCGCCGGTGAGGAAAGGCGTATCGAAGCCCGCATACGGCCCTTGCTTGTCGCGCTTCGCACGGCTGTATTCCTTGATGTGGAGCTTGGTAATGCGCTTGCCGAGGATGCGAACCCACTGCTCAGGGAAGCCGTAGGTGACGACATTGCCGATGTCGAAATGCCAGCCGATCATGGGGTTTTCGAATTCATCGATGTAGCGGGCCGCTTCGAGAGGGCTCAGCAGGAACTGGTTCCAGACGTTCTCGATGGCGATCTTCACGCCCAACTCTTTGGCCGCGGGAAGGGCCTTGCGGATCTCGAGCTGCGATCGTTTGTAAGCATCGAGGTACGAGACCTGTTTGTTCACGGCGCCGGGCACGAGCAACACGGAGGTTGCACCGTAGGCTTTGGCATCGCGCAGAGCCTGAATAAGGCCGTCGAGGCCAGCCTTACGAACTGCCGGATCGGGGTCTGACAGGGGCTGCTTCCAGTGCGTTTCGCAGCAGACGCTGGCGGCCTTGAGGCCGGTGGCAGCGAACGCGTCGAGAACCTCCTGCTGCCGCATGTGGCTCATCGGCTCGACGCCGGCGAACCCTGCTTCTTTCACAGCCCTGAACTTGTCGAGCACGGAGCCATCCAGCTTGATGGTCGCGTACATGATGGCCTTGCGGATGTCGCGCGTTTTGGCGGCGAGCGCGCCAGCGGCGGCAAGTCCGGGTAAAGCGAGGAAGCAGCGGCGATTCATGGCTTCCATCTTATCCGGTAAACTATCGGAGATGACTCCAACCCCCACATCCAGGCGCGACTTTTTTCGTGGCAGCGCGGCCACCACGGCACTGCTGGCGGGCGCGCCGATCCTGCTGCGAGCGACTCCCGCGGGCGAGGCGATCAAGGTGGGTTTAGTCGGATGCGGCGGACGCGGCACGGGCGCTGCGAATCAGGCACTCAACGCTGACGACTACTCGGTATTGACAGCGGTAGCCGATGTTTCGGTGGAGCGCATCGATGCGTGCCTCGACACCTTGCGCCGCCAGCAGGGAGCGAAGGCAACGGCGAAGGTGGCTGTGGAGAAGACGCACCAGTTCACTGGGCTGGATGCTTTCGAAAAGCTGCTGCAAAGCGGTGTGGATGTGGTGCTGCTGGCAACGCCTCCGGGCTTTCGTCCAGCGCATCTGCGGGCCTGCATCGAGGCAGGGAAGCATGTGTTTTGCGAGAAGCCGGTGGCGACGGATGCGCCCGGGATCCGGCACGTCTTCGAGTCCGTCAAGATGGCGAAGGAGAAGAACCTGAACCTGGTGGCGGGCTTCTGCTGGCGTTATGCGAACCACATTGTGGAGACCTTCGACCAGATTCAGAACGGCGCGATCGGCGACATTATGGCTTACTATGCGACTTATTACACGAGTCCGGTGAAGCCGATGCCGCCTGCGTCCGCGAGGCCCGCCGGCTTGAGCGATATCGCCTGGCAGGTGCAGAACTGGTACAACTTCTCGTGGCTGGGCGGCGACAGTCTGGTGGAGCAGGCGGTGCACAGCGTGGACAAGGTGGCCTGGGCGATGAAGGATCAGCCGCCGGTGAGTTGCGTGGCTGTGGGCGGGCGGCAGATTCCGGCAGAAGGTGGCAACATCTACGACCACTTCGAGGTGAACTACCTGTATCCGAACGGCGTGCGGGCCTTCGTGGCGAATCGCCAGATGGAAGGCTGTTACAACGAGAATTCGGACTACATTCTGGGAACGGAAGGCGTCTGCACGATCGGACGCGGGCCGAGTCCGCGGATCACGGGCAAGACGAAGTGGACCTTTGAGGGACAGAAGTACGACATGTACCAAAAGGAGCATGACGAGCTGTTTGCCGCGATTCGCAAGGGCAAGGTGATCAACGACGGCGAGCGTCTGACGACGAGCACGCTGCTGGCAATTATGGGTCGGATGGCCGCGTATACGGGGCAGCAGATCACTTGGGAGCAGGCTTTGAATTCGCAGCAGAGCCTCGCGCCGCCATCTCCGATCGACTGGAACGCGAGCTTTACGCCGTCTCCGATGCCCCTGCCTGGAGTCACAAAGTTCCTGTGAGGCTGCGCGCTGCATTGTTGTTGGTTTTGCCTGCGTTCGGCGCGGTGGACTTCTCGAAAGATGTACAGCCGGTGCTGGAGCAGAACTGTACGGGTTGCCATGGCGGCATTCGCCAACTGGGCGGCGTGCGGCTGGATTCGGCATCCGGGTTCGAGCGGGCGAAGCCGAACGTAGTGCTGGCTGCGGTGGAATCGGGACGGATGCCTCCCGGTGAACGCCTGAGCGCTCCGGATCAGACCGCATTGCGAACGTGGGTGATGGCTGGCGCAGCGTGGCCGCCGGGTGCGGTGCTGGCTACCGGCGGGGCCGGTGCAGGCGGGGCTGACAACCTGACTTTGGTGCGGAGGATCCGCGCGAAGATCGTCGAGGCGGCGCCGAGTGAACTGAAGGCCTATTCGGCGACGATTCCGGGCTCGGATGTGGCATTCCAGATGGTGCCGATACCTGCGGGGGAGTTTCAGATGGGGAGCCCGGACGCGGAAGCTGGGCGCCGCAAGGATGAGGGCCCGGTCCACCGCGTGCGGCTGGAGCCTTTCTGGATGTCAGCGCATGAGGTCTCGTGGGATGAGTACAGGCTGTTCATGTTTGCGAAGCAGGCTGGGGAGACGACGAAGGACGATCGCGTGGATGCGGTGAGCCGTCCGACGCGGCCGTATGTGGAGATGAGCTTCGGCATGGGGATCAATGGGTTTCCGGCTATCAGCATGACGCAGCATGCGGCGAATAAGTACGCTGAGTGGCTCAGCGCGAAGACCGGGCAGTACTACCGTCTGCCGACGGAAGCGGAATGGGAGTATGCGTGTCGTGCGGGTTCGCAGACGGCTTACCCGTGGGGCGACGATGCGGCACGGCTGGGAGAGTTCGCGTGGTTCGACGACAATGCCGACGGTAAGTACCAGAAGATCGCTGCGAAGAAGCCGAACGCGTGGGGCTTGTACGACATGCTGGGGAACGTGATGGAGTGGACGCTCGACCAGTACAAGCCGTACACAGGCGAGGCGGCGGTGAGCCCGCGGGTGAAGTCGACAGCGCCGTATCCGCATGCGGTGCGGGGTGGCAGTTGGGCGGATGGCGCAGAGAAGTGCCGTTGCGCTACGAGGGTACCGTCGGACGCATCCTGGAAGCAGCAGGATCCGCAGTTGCCGAAGAGCATCTGGTATCACACGGACGCGCAGTTTCTTGGCTTTCGTCTGGTGCGTCCGGCGAAAGTGCCTTCCGTGGAGGAGATGTACGCCGCCTGGAATAACGGCGTGGAGCGTGACCACTAGCTAGCGGTAGGGTGCGAGTCGGGCCGCAAGACTGGAGACGCGCGCCTCGATATCGGCTGCCGATTGAGGATCGCCGACGCGCGGCAGGAAGTGCCGAATCGCCTCGAGTGCGGTGTTGCTCCGGGCGACCATGAACGACGCATGGGCGGGGTCTGTCTCGCCCTTAGCCAGGTCCAGGAATGTATCTGCCATCTCGAGGTCAGCCATGAGGAAGTCGACCAGCGCTCGTTGGTTTCTGTCCCGGGCTGTGTCCAGCAATGTTTGACCATTGTCCGGTTGCATGCGTGCCGGTGAGCAGTTCCATCGCCAGAGACGCATTGCTTCCGAGCTATAAGAATCAACAAGTATCAACGAGTACCTGCGCGAAATCGCGAAGCCCAGTAGGTTTTTTGGCGCAAGTCGGCGCACCTGGTTCTCAGGCGCTATCTTGCAGGCTAATGAGAACGTTGGGGCAGCCCTCGCTTACTTAGTGGCCGACGGTTTGCGTTCGTTACACGCGGGAACGATGGTGCATATCATGTTAGATACAACTCTGGAAATCGAACGCAAGACCCTTCAGATCAGACTTCAGAACAGCCACTTCGATGTCCATGTGACAGTACCATCGGACGCGGTTGGCGTCGTGATCTTTGCCGGCGACGCTGCGAGCCTCGAAAGTACTGCAGCGAACGTGAGCGTGGCAGAGATGTTGAGCGAGAGCGGATTTGCCACGGTGCTGGCGGACAGCGGGGTAGAAGAGGAGCTCAATTTCCATACTAGAGAACTCTGCGCGGGCGTGGAGTTGCAGGGGAGCCGCGTGGTGGCCATTACCGATTGGGCGCGGATGCAGGAGGAGCTTCGGGGATTGCCGATGGCTTACTTCGGGGCAGGGGCGGGGGCGGAATCCGCGTTGATTGCCGCCGGGAAAAGGCCGGAGGTGATTCGTGCCGTAGTGTCTTGCGGCGCGCAATTGAGCCGGCTCGGGAACTCGCTGCGGGCTCTGGCGGCTCCGGTCCTGTTCGTCACGGGGGGCGAGGACATGGATTTCGTCGTTAATGAGATGTCGCGCCTGCGTTTGTTGCCCGCTTCTACCGTGCGGGAGTGGCAGGTGATCGGTCGCAGAACGGACCCGCTGGAGGAACCCGAGATGGCTGAGAGCGTTGCTGTTGCGGCGCGCAGTTGGTTCGAGGGTCACCTTGGTACGGCCCGCTAAGTCCGCCGTCTGGCAGCCCTACGAAACAGCTTTCCAGTACGACGGCAGACCCTTCTTCGTGGCCACCAGGATATCCAGGATGGCTCGGCGGTGGTCACTGGTGAGGTTCGCGAAGGCTTCGCTGCGGTCCTCACCCGACAGAACCTCCCAGAGCCGACGATAGACCCGGTCTTTGACCGGGGCGGGCATATTGTCCCAGGGGTCTGAATAGACCAGGAAGCTGCACGGGTACCGGAGCAGTCGCGATTTCAGGTCCAGTTCATAGAGGGAGCGGCCTTTCGAATCGCGAGGTCCCTTCTTCGAGAACTGTTCGGCGAACCCCGAGGTTCCCTGCACGGGTGACGTGAGGGCTGGTTCGCCCGCGAACAGCATATATTCCACCAGTTCGTCAGCCGTTGCTTCATACGGACGCCCGAGGCGAGCCTCCCAGCCCGCGCGAGTAATGAGGTTGAGCATCTGCGTCTGGTGCTCCAGCGTCATCAGCGCCACGATGTCGCTGTGCGGGGTCAGGTACTCGTTCGGCTCGCTGAAGCCGTTCAGGTCTTTCACCTGGCGCGTCTGGTCGAAGACAGGGAGCCGGTCCTCGCCCGGACGTTCCAGCATGGCGTTCCCCATGTGCTCCTGCGTTCCGGCGCTGCCGGTGACATACCAGCCGCCCCAACGGTCCTTCAACGGGCTGCGGTGATCGGTCACGAACGACGTGGAGCCTGTGGGGAAGCCGTTCCAGTCCGGCACCACCGAGCGAACCATCAGGCCGGGCACGGATTGCGTCACCGGCGACAGGTGGCACTGCAGGCAGATATCGCGCCTGAACAAGCGGGGCTTTGCGGTATCGCGCTGGTCCAACGTGTAAAAGATGGTGCCCTGGCGAGGGTCAGCCGCAGCCAACTCGAGGACGTCTCCGGTGCGAACGAAGCCCACCATGGCGGTGTCGCCGAAGTAGATGGCGCGGGGCCGTCGGGGTAAGATTTTGTGGGACTGGAAGCTGGTTTTCGAGAAGACCAGAATCTGAGAACTGGTCGAGATCCGCAGTTCGGTTAGAACCGACGCCAGGAAGCCGAATTTTGTATCGAAGTGGAGCTTTGCCGCGCCGGTGTCGAGCCGATGCTGCAGTCTGGCGACAGCGTCGTCGCCAGGGGTTTGGGTGTAACGGATGGCCTCATGGTCGATCGGGAGTAGTTCCCCGGTGTCATGCCCGGCGATGGCAGCGGCGGCGAAGATCAAGGTGAAACCGGCCAGGTATTTCATGTGCTGCCCTGCTTCAAGCTTAGCTGGTCAGGCGTGGAGGGCTTCGGGCAGGAAGTAGAACACGAGCGCGAGGATCAGGTAAACGGCCAGTAACTGCACGCCCTCCAGCCAGTTCGACCTGCCGTCGGACGCGATCTGGCCAGTGATCAGGACCGAAACGAACACGGCGAGGACTTCGGCCGGGGTGAACACCAGGTCCATGTTGCGAGGTCCGATGAAATGGCTGAGGATCACCAGCAGCGGAGCCACCAGCAGCGCGATCTGCAGACTGCTGCCGATGGCGATGCCGAGCGCGAGTTCCATGCGGTTTTTCATCGCCATGAGTACCGCGGTGCTGTGCTCAGCGGCATTGCCGATGACAGCTACGACGATGACCCCGACAAAGACGCGGGTCATCCCGAATGCGACCGCGGCTTCCTCAACGGAACCGACGAGGATCTCACTGACCCAGGCGATCAGAACCGTTGCGCCGACGAGGACGAGGATTGCCCTCTTCAGGCTCCAGGGCGCCTCCATGGCGTCGCATGGAACTTCAGCGGCGGGGACGACCTCGCCCGCGAACTGGTCCTTGTGGGTGTGAAGCGAGAAGAACAGGTGCGCCGCGTAGGTGACCAGCAGCAGTATTGAGATTTCGAGGCTCAGGCTGTCCTCGTCCACCCGGCCAGCGGGACCCGCGATGTAGTGGAACGCAGCCGGCATGATCAGGCCGATCGCGGCGAGCGTCAGCATCGTGGACTGGGCGCGGGCGGCGGTGGCGTTGAAGTCCTGCTCTTTGTGTCGGATGCCGCCCGCCACTACGGAAGCGCCAAGAACCAGCAGAATATTGCCGATAATGGAGCCTGTCAATGAGGCCTTGACGACCGGATAAAGGCCTTTGCGGAGCGCCATGATGGCGATGATCAATTCCGCCGCGTTGCCGAACGTGGCGTTCAGCAGACCGCCGATGCCTTCGCCCGTGTGGTGCGCGACCTGTTCGGTGGCACGTCCCAGCCAGCCCGCCAGAGGGATGATTGCCATGCAGGCTGCGATGAAAATCAGGGTGTGCGCGTCCGGCTTGAGAAACTCAAGCCCTACCGCGACAGGGACAAACAGCAGCAGCCAATTGAGCATAGATTAGGTGGCGGCGATCGTGTGGCAGCGATGAGGCGGTGCAGTCTGTGGTGCTGCTTGCCAGACGCCATTGTAGCGAACGGCACGCCCAGGCAGTTGTCAGCTCAGCCTTAACATAACATGGTGATGTCGCGCACAAATCTGTTCTGGTGGTCAGGGCGATCGCGCTGGAGGGGATGGCGAAAGAATGCTGGAAGCTCTGAGCATGAGACCACACGTGCTGCTGAAGACCGGGGAGACGATCTCAAGCGCGAGAACAACGTCGGCTTCTTGCGGCTTGCACTGGCATCGGCAGTAATCATCAGCCACGCACCGGAGATGCTTGACGGCGATCGTTCCCGAGAACCTCTGACGCTCTTACTGCACAGCCCGGTGTCCCTCGGGTCGATGGCTGTTTGCTGCTTTTTTGTTCTGAGCGGATACCTGGTAATCGGAAGCCTCAGCCGTGCGAAATCCGCGACCGAGTTTTTGCGCAGGCGATCCTTTCGAATCTATCCGGCGTACGTTGTTGCGTACCTGCTCAGCGTCTACGTGTTCGGATCGATGGTTGGCGGGCGTCCCTGGTCCGCGGGGGGCGGGCATTTCTGGAGGCT
>JAOAPO010000531.1 GCA_025462945.1 Bryobacterales bacterium | reverse complement strand
GGGATCCGCTCTTCTAATGAGCCATAACTGAACAACTCGTTTTGGTGTATGTCTGCGCCGCGCATAGTATCCAGGCGTCTTTTTGTGCGCCCAGGTTACTCGTTTTGTTTTTCAGCAGCCTGCTAGGAAGGATCACAACTTCGACCTCACTCCTTTCGCGAGAGAGCAATCGAGATCTGTTGCCTTCAGGGAACCGCCATCTGCCAGTGAACCGCCATCTGCGCTCCGGGAAGGCTTCATCATCGTCGGCATGCTCTCAGCTTGCATGGCGAAGGACGCAGGAACCGGTCGAGAACTCGGAACGCACGAGGCTCATCGATGCTCAGGCATTCGAAGAGGCCTCTCGACTGTTCGCTGTCCGGGCCGGTGGCCGTTACCATCGACGACTGCCGAAGCCGCCGTGGTTCGGGATTGGGGACGGTAAGCGAACTCTTCAGGCTCTACGAATCTGGCTTTTGGCCAACTTTCGAGTGGCGCGTCACACGCTATTTACCTCCTGCGAGCCCGCCCCGCACGGCTCGTCGGAGCGCGGACGATCGATCCGAACTCGCGAGTGACTGTCGTGGCCTCGTCTGGGCGCTATTACGTGCCCTGAGGCGCGGTGAACGCTCGGGATGCGCCCCACGCGTCATCGAAGCCTGCCGGATCGCGTGGTTTGTTCGAAACAGCGAGCCAGTTTTCCTTCGGTGACTTCGTAAATGTTCGCGGTCCTGTAGTCCTTAGATCTGCCGTCGAGCTTGAACCGATGACGTGCAAGAACGACCGCGTGCTTGTCGTTCACCAGCCATCTTCAACCTGTTCGCTAAACGTCCCGCTAGTGATTGCCATCGCCTTGCCGGCGAGATCGTGGAGCCCCTGTTTGCCGACATAGGTGCCCGCGATTCCGACATGACCCGGCACATGAAATGTGAAGTCCTGCGCGCATGGCTGGAGATAGCCGTCTATATCACCGCGCCCAATGCGGCGTAAGCGTCTCGAATGGTTGCTTCCAGTGGGTGCGCCATTCGGGATTGAGTTTATCACCATATTACTTCATGATCGGCAGCAATCCGACGGGCAGCAATCCGGCGAGTGGGACCGAGATACGGCGATTTCGCTAATTCGCCCCGCTCGGTCCGCCTGGGCCGGTTCTCAATGGACGGAACCGGACATGAAGGAAGGACTTGCCTCAGGTCGGGGAAGATAAGAATTGTTCGGAGATGCTGTCTCCAACCGAGTTTTGCAAGAACCCTGCGTGGTGCGTGCTCGCGAATAACGCCGCCGGAAAGGGTGCGTGGGTGCGACATCCCGCGGGCTTTCGGGCCCGCTTAGTCGCTTCTTACTCGACGGTAATGAAGGCGCCCAGTCGTGTAGTTATCCGCCGATGAGTGCTTCCAGTAGTTGGTCACCGCTGCCTGTTATTGGAACCATGACGTTGAGCTGGAATAAACCTGCCGCAACTATCCCCGCGAAGCGCACTGTCGCGGGAACTCCTCCGATTGTGATTCTTGGCAAGTCGACACAGGACGCGGCACCGAAAAAGGGTATCCCCGCAGGTACTGAGGGCACTGGGGGCCAAAACCGACTCCGTAAAGTACGAGGGTTTCACCGGCTTTGACCGGTCTTGTTGGGTAGCCGAGCGTGGAACCCGCGGGACCGACGAGATCGTAGCCAGCTCCGCTGTTCCCGGCAATTTGGGAGTGACTACGATGGCGGCCGCGTACTTGCCATTGAGAAGGCTAAAGGACGGGGCATATTGCGAGAGGTTCACGGCCGCTGATGCCTGGCCCAAGGGGGTTGTAACGGTAACCAGAACAGGCCGTGGCGCTGAATCTGTCGGTGCCTGGACGTTAATCTGATTGCGGCCAACGTACCAGATGTAGGCTGGTTTGGAACTGATGGTGACGCTGACACCGCCGAGAGAAGTGGGGAAATCGCCTTTCCAGGATGTCGTTCTCCCAAGATGAAGTTATTCCCGTAGATGGAGATCCACGATCCGGACTAGATGGTGGGTGATGAACTGAATACGGGAACGACGCCGCCAGGCTGGGTGGCTGGGGCGAGGAGCAGCCCTGCGGGACTTGCAGTCGAGCTTGTCGAAGAAGGCTTCTGTCGTGACCCCGGCGGCGCCGACTGTGACAACGACGAGCCGGAGATTCTGTCCCGCTTCCGGGTTCTCGCGCCCACTGGAGTACCGTATGGGGCTCGCGCGGGCGAGATGCCAGGATTTGAAGAAGTCAACTGAAGCGGTGCCTCCAACGCTGCAGACCGAAATCAATTTAGTGGCGCCCGCCCATAGCTGGATCGATATCGAGGCGGGAGGTAGCCGCACGCGCCGCATAGAGACAATTGAGCGAATACGTCTGGTCGGTTTCCAACCTGGCGGAAAGAGTTTGGGACATTGATACCGTGCCGGCACCGCTGATCTGGAGATAGCCGACCGCATTACCGTCACACCCCTTTGAAAGCCAGTTGGATCCGCCGGGCGTAAGAGAAAAGCTGCCCGCCGCAGCGTTGGCGGTGGGCGAGGTCGCAGTCCAATCACCGAGCTACCCGGCGGCAGGTGCGAGTGTCGATCCGGGGATTAGTTAGCTGTAGGAGCCTGTGGTGCTGGAAACCAATCGCGACTTTTTCCCCTCCCTCGTCAGACTATAGACCAGCGGCAAGAGGATGATGACGCCGACTTCGAAGAACATGGGCAGACCGACGAGGAAGCCCGCCAGCATGATGGCCAGGCGGCCTTATCTCTGCCGAATCTCTGGATTCAAAAAATGTGCCAGCGTCCGCCCCCGCCCGAGTGTTAGAGGTACGCGCCGATCATCGCGCCCAAACCGAGGACGACGGCGATAAAGCCACGCGCTTTGCCGAAGCCAGACTGTCGACTTCAGCACAACGGCAGGAGCCATCTGCGCCCCCAGTCCCACAGCGAAGGACGAGATCAGCATCGCGATCAATGCATGCATCTTGACCACGATGATCACAAACTGAAGGGGGGCGACTGCTCCAAAGGCAAGTAATCAGGCTCAAATACTCGCAAGCCTATGACAGCTTTTCAAGTGACGGAAATCGTGAAGCATCGGAGGTCTGGCTCGGATATGCGACACTGCTCGGGCCGGCCCGAGAAACGCTGGTTCTCAACGGCCCGGGTTTTCGCGTGCTCCTTGGCAGCTCAGATAAGCTGTTTGAGATTCTGCCGAACCAGAGAGCCACATACCGCGCGCAGACCGGGGTTGCGATCCACATAACAGCGCAGTCAGCTCTCATTGACTTCATCCACTCGGCCTTAGACGGTGCGCGCATCATGATGAGCATCGCTTCAAGCTCCGCCGGAACCGACCCTGAGCAGGCCGCTAACGCGGCAGAGAAGGCGGCGAACTACATCGCACTGGCTCAGAATTCTCTGCGAAGATGCCGACTCAGCGCGAGGGGCAGGACTCCGAAGCGATGCCGACAGCATCGCGGCGCTGATGCCGCTCAGTGTGTTGCTACCCCCGCAGGACGAGCAAAGAACAACACGCGCCTGAACACGGTACCAGAGCACGGCGTCGCTTCATTGACTACTGGAAGGATCAGCGTCCATGGGAAACAGCGATGATGCCATCTCTCACCGTAACTCGTAGTGTTCCGCCGATGGGCACTTCGCGCGCGCTGGCGACGGCAAGATCACGCAAGCTCCATAGTGCGCTCTCGCGTAGATTGGCGAAGCTCGTGCTCGCACTTTCGGGAGTGTGGGCGCGGTGAATGAAGCTCATCAACGACGAGTGGTTTTGAAGATGCTGGCAGGGGCTGTGTTCGTCAATAGAGCCGATGCGTTGCAGGAGAAGCTCCCAATAAGCATCTCCGATCTCCTCGATGGCACCGCCATGGTTCGGGTACCTGAGGGAGAGTTTGAAATGGGCTCGGCTGACGGGAATGCCGACGAAAGTCCGGTCCATCGTGTCAGGATCACCCGCGCCTTCGAAGTAAGCAGATATGAGGTGACCCAAGCCCAATGGGAAGGTGTCATGCGCAACGCACACATGAAGGCTGATGTGAAAACGAACTTCAGCCATTTTCACGGTCTTAACCTTCCGGTTGAATCTGTCACTTGGGATGAAGTGCAGGTTTTTCTGAAACGACTGAATGATCGTGATCACGATCATACTTATCGCCTTCCGACTGAGGCGGAATGGGAGTACGCCTGCACGGATACAGCGCCTGCAGCCGCTTCGCCGAGACTGGAGGAGGTGGCTTGGTTCGCGGCCAACGCGGAAGACAAGACGCAGCCAGTTGGAACGAAACGGCCCAACTCTCGCGGCATTTTTGACATGCTTGGAAATGTCGCCGAGTGGGTACGGGACTGGTATGAACGTGATTACTATTATCAGAGCCCGGCGACAGACCCGCAGGGCCCGGATGCAGGCTCCTACCGTGTGTATCGGGGGGGCTGCTGGTTCGATGAGGCCAAGAACTGTCGCTGTCCCTACCGGGGGTTCGACTTCCCTTCGAATAGGGTCTACAACGTTGGCTTCCGGGTTGTAAGAACGAATCGGGCTTGAGGCAGGTGCGGAGCCAGCGTCCGCGCGGGCCCGGGCATACCATGGCCGCTAACGCGAGTTGCGAGAGACGGTCATCGGTGGTACATGGGGGCCCGTGCATCAGGTGGATCTGTTCTCGACATGATCCGGCGCCAACGTGAAGGTGAGTACTCCCTTGCGGGACGGTCACGCCCGTGACAATCGCGCGACAACCTGCCGTGAGGGTTATCCTGCCGGCGACGTTCTCCAGTCAGCCGCAGGAGTTCGCCGTGGGTGCGCGCGGCAGCGTTTGAAGGATCAACGCGGGTGTCTGGAGCGGGCTGCTGTTGCATTCGTCTGTAATGCGTGCATCCCGACGTCACCCCCAGTTAAAGTGCGCGCGGTAGGGCCAGCTTGGCCCCCGCTGCCCTTAGCGCCCGTTTGCAGGCGCTCGCTTCCTATTCGAACCGGGCTGGCAGACGAGCGAGAGTGCCCCGCAGCTCGCGGAATGATGGGGGCGTCCCCGACGGGTATGCCTCCCAACGACAACACGGCTCCGTGCGGGTCGACGGCCACCTGAGAGCCCTGTACGAGCGGAAAGGCCGGCCGTACATTACAGCTTTCGTCGAGAACCAGAGGCTCACTCAAGGTGGTAGCTCCGTCTAATGAGCGCAAAAGTTGCTATCGGTACGAAACAAGTTCCGCCTGCCGCCAACGTTTCTCCGCAGTGTGGATGGTCGGCTAGTCGGAACTTCAGCCGAATCAGGACAGTAAGTCAGTTTGTGGCTGCCCAACTTACACAGCGCTCGTCAACCAGGAGAAGGTCAACGCGGCGCTCGCGAACCAATGCAGGCACACCGCCGGATACCAGACGGGTCTCGTGGAGAACCGCCCCAAAGTCCGCTCGAATGGCAACTGCCCCTCGAGTGTCGCGAGGTCTTCGAGTTCCCTGAAAGAGAGCCGACGGGCATGTCAGCTTCGCCCCGAGGCGTACCGGACCCCGGCGGCTTCTGTCCTTTGCTGAAGGTCAGGCAAATGGAAGCAGGTCAGATCGTGGAACCCGCGATTGCAGCCGTCGGGCCAGCGCGAGCACTGGCGGCACATGGCCCACCCCGTAACAACAAAAGCAGCCGATGTGCGCCACAGGATTAAGTTCGCCTATTCCTTTGCGGCCCTGACGCTGACCGGGGCTGGTTGCGGGCGCTCGAAAATGGCTTCCAGGTCCTGATCAGTATCGATCTGGATGATGAGAACGGCCAGAGCCATTTCCTCGTACGTTTGGTCTCCCCAATGTACGGTAGCGGTCGGATCGGGATTGTTCGGATTATTGCGCGAGTTATCGAACCACGCTTTCATTTCGAGCTTCGATCCTTTGGTCATGGTGAGTGGCTTTGACAAGCTGTACATCTGCTGCCAGTTAAAGTCGTATCGGGGAACATCAAAGACTCCTTGTCGCGCCCCTTCAGCATCGACAGACTCCAGCAGCATCGCCCTTCCGCGCAGATGCATGTGCGGCGAGGCGGCAAGAACTTTGACATTGGACGCGAACGTCGACGAGCCTTCCACTTGATGATTGGAGTCGCCTGGCGGAATCGCGAATGTGCCGTTGGCCACGCCCGCCACAAGCGCACGATGCGCCGGCCGTTCCTTTGAAAGGACAAGGCCGATCCGGGTCCGGTCAGACGAGGCTTTGCCGCTCGGCGTGTAGTGAAGTTGCAGGACGAAATCGCTGCCTGCCTTGACCAAATAAGCTGTGTCTTTCGGAAGCGGCCACGGGCGCTGGCCGGGCGCGTACCCGACCAGCCATTCGTCGGCCAGAGATCCTTCGACGGTCCTGTCTGCATCGCTCGATCTGACTTTCTGTCCCGGTCTCGGAGCCGGAACGAAGGGCACGCCCGCCGGGTAACTGCGCAGCCACTTCGAACCGGGAGTACGCGTGAACAGAATGGCGTGGTGCATGGACGCCGGGGTTCCGGGGCGAATCTCGGCCGCTGTTACCCACGTATCCTTTGTGAACCCGCTGGGGATGATGATGTACGTGTACTCCACTGTGCCGCTCGCTGGTACCGCGTACGGCTGCGGCATCTCGACGACTACGTCCGGAGTGCCGATGTTCCATCCTCCGACAAACCGACGAGGCGCCGGCGCATCTTTCAGGTTGCCTTCGGGAGCTCCGGACGCCACCCAGTTCTCGATAGTCGCCAGCTCCGCTCCGGTGAGTGAAGGGTCGTCGTTGTATTGCTGATGCGCGCGACCGTCCGCGAACCATGGTGGCATTTTTTTCGACAGCACTGCTTCCTTGATCGCGGCCGCCCAGGGACGCACCTGCTGGTAGTTCATCAACGGCATCGGTCCGATTTCACCCGGCCGGTGGCAACTCTGACACCGGGACTGCAGTAGCGGTTCGATGTCTTTATAAAACGTGACGGCAGGGGCCGCAAAGATTGCCGGCGTACAG
>JAOAPO010000524.1 GCA_025462945.1 Bryobacterales bacterium | reverse complement strand
AGGATGTAAGGTTCGCCAGAAGCCCGCGCCTGCCCGGTGTGGCAGTGCTCGGCGAATTCATAGGCCTTCTCGATTTGAGAGAAGTCGTCTTTCGGTCGCGCGTCGTGGAAGATGGCGAGCAGTTCAGCGAGAGTGGTCGCGTCGGAGGTGACCGGGGGCAAGGCAGGGGTCGCCGGAACAAGCGGAGCCTGAACCTGGGTCGCGACCGAATTGACAGCTGCTCCCTCCATATCTCTATTCTAAGGACAAGCTTTCGCGGAGCCGGAATATACCACCGCCGCAGACCGTGAGGATGCAGCAAAACAAAAGGACGGCCGAGTAAACTCGGCCGTCCAGGTGCTGCAGAGATTCTGGCGAATTACTTGGCGTTCGGGTTCGCAGCCTTGCGCTCAGCCTTGATCTTTGTCGTTTCCAGCGTCTTCTGGACCCACGAATCCGCTTCCTTCGAGTCTGCCAGCCATTCTTCCCTCGTGTCGCGCAGGTCAGCGCGATAGCGAATAAGCAGGTTCATGTAAGCCATGGCGTTCTCGTATTCCGGATCGATGGCGAGGGCCTTCTTTTCGTACTCGATACCGTCCGTCAGTTTTTGCCAAAACTTCTCTTTGAGAACTGCGCGTTCCTTCGGATCTTTCAGCGGACCGGGATCCTCGGGCTTCATACCCATCTTGTTGCGGGCTTCGCGCTGGGCCGTGACGAACTCGGTCCAAGGAATCACGCCAAGCGTGTAGAGAGCGCCTTTATCTTTCGGATCGAGTTCGATCACTTTCCGGTTCCACTCTTCGGCCTTCGGGAAGTCTTTCATCTGGTAGTAAAGATTCGCCAGATAAGCCGTCGCGAGAAGATTTTTCGGATCCAGCTCAAGCTGCTTGTTGAGTTCCGCCATTGCAGCGTCGGCGTACTTCTTGTTTTCAGCAGTTTCCGTCCCCGGAATATACTGCTGAATGTAAGCAGTCGCCAAATAGATGCGGACGTTCGGGATCGTTGGATCCAGCTCAACAGCCATTTTGAAGTGGTCGGCGGCTTCAGGAAACCGCGCGGCTTTAAATGCAGCCGTACCGGAGTTGATATGATCGCGCGCCTTCAGTTTGTTACAGCCAGCCGCGAACATCGTCAGCCCGGCGACCAGCAACACTGCTGCCGCCCTGCGAACGTGGCTTATCGGAATGCCACTCATCACTTACCTTCCTCGACTTTCGGGGTCATCAGACCGACTTTATCAACGCCGGCTGAATGAGCCGTATCGATGGCACGAGCGACAACCTGGAATTCCAGATCGGGATCACCCTTCACGAAAACGACCTTCTCAGCGCGCGTCTTGAAGATATCCACAAGACGTTCTTCGAGCTTGTTCCAGTCGGTATCTTCCTGGTTGATCTTCAGACCGCCCTGCTTATCGATAACGATAACGACCGTGCGATCGTCAGCGTTGTTCTGTGGTGCATTCGGAGGTGGTGGCTGGGGCGCAAGAGCGTCCAGACCGTGCGGAGACACCGGCGAAATCGCCATGAAGATAATGAGCAGGACCAGCAGAATGTCGATCATGGGCGTCATGTTGATGTCGCCCTTCGGTCCGCTGCCACCGCCAACTGCCATTGCCATAGGTCAAAAGCTCCTTGAGATGTATCTCGGTCCGTCTGCGCCGGCGAGCCCGGTACAGACAATCTTAAACACGTTCGTACTGACTACTTGGCTGCAGCCTTGCCCATGCGCCGTGAATCCAGCACCTGTTCGGTCAGCAAGCCGACTTCATCCACACTGCCGGCGCGAAGGCCGTCAACGACGTCTTCCACTTTGCCGTAATTCGCTCGGGCGTCAGCCTTGATATAAACCATCTTGCTCGGCCTGTCGGTCAGCAAATCCTTCACCTTCGGAGCGAGGTCCGCCGGATCCAGCTTCGTGAGACCAGGGCTGAGGAACACCTGACCATCGCGGGTGACGGCGACGATGATGGCATCTTCCTTGTCAGCATCCGACATGACGACGGGGTTGCGGGTCAGCGCAAGATCAACCGGGATACTCTTCGAGAGCATCGGGGTGATGACCATGAAGATGATCAGCACAACGAGCATCACGTCGACCATCGGGGTTACGTTGATGTCGGCTACTGGTGGCGCCGCTTTTTTCTTTTCCATTCCGATGTCTCCTGAATTGTCCCCCCAGGATTATGGCCTGAGGCCGAACTCTGGCCGTGGCGCGCGCCAGTTGCGCGCCACGGCAGGTTCGAAAATCAACTCGCGAACTTCTGCTGCGTTTGTACTACTTGCGGGCTGCGGAACGAGCCTGCGAACGCTTCAGGAAGTAATCGACGAGCTCCGAGCTGGAGTTCCCCATTTCC
Organism: Bryobacterales bacterium; assembly: GCA_025462945.1. GTDB lineage: Bacteria > Acidobacteriota > Terriglobia > Bryobacterales > Bryobacteraceae > BOG-234. The sequence goes on along the minus strand of JAOAPO010000524.1, from coordinate 4,388 downwards.
ACGTCGAACGCGTCGACGCGGCCCGTGAAGTAGTTGAACATCCAGACGGCGGGAACAGCCACGAACAGACCGATAGCGGTCGTAACGAGGGCTTCCGAGATACCACCGGCGATCGCGCCGATACCGGGGGTCTTTTCCGCAGCCATCGTTTTGAACGCATTGATAATACCGACGACCGTACCGAACAGGCCGACGAAGGGAGCAGTGGAACCGATGGTGGCCAAAGCACTGACGCCACGCTTCAGTTCAGCGTGAACGATGGCTTCGGCACGTTCGAGAGCACGCTTGGACGCTTCGATTTCTTCGCCCGAGATCTCCGAACTACCCTGGTGAGCACTGAATTCCTGAAGGCCGGCGACCACGACTTTGGCCAAGTGGCTCTTCTTGAAACGATCAGCGATTTTGATGGCCTCGTCGAGCTTTCCTTCACGGAGAGCGCCGGCGACGGCCGGGGCGAACTGGCGGCTCTGCTTACGTGCCGCATTGAACGCCATAACACGATCGATCATCACACCGATCGACCACGCGGACATGATGAACATGATGATAACGACGGCTTTCGCGAGCGAACCCATCTGCATCCAGAGGTGACGGAAGTCCCAACCCGGAGCTCCGGCTTCCTGCAAAAGCATGAGCGCCCATACCTGCATCTGTAAAAGCATTGTTTTTTAGTCTCCTGCGAGTTGATTTTGTTTGGTCAGACTGCTTGTTTTGTAGCTGTGCTCTCGGCGTCGCCGCACTACTGGCTAAGCGTGAAGTTAACGTCGATCGTGGTGATCACTTCCACCGGCGCGCCGGTAAGGAGAGTCGGCTTGTACTGCCACTGCTGAACTGCCGCCATGGCCGCCGCCACCAGGAGTGGCGGTCCGCTGATCAGTTTCAGATTCGTGATGGTGCCATCTTTTGAAATCAGAGCGTCCAGTTTCACGGTGCCCTGAACGCGGGCAGCCTTTGCAAGCGGGGGGTAGACCGGCTTCGGCTGTTTGATCAGATTCGCCTGCTGCACGTTACCACCGACCTTGATTGGGGCGGTGGGTTTCGGTTTCGGAGCCGGAGGAGGAGGCGGCGGCGGCGCGGCGGAAGGTAAACCACCGATGATGCCACTGAGAACACCACCAGCCTGACCACCGGGGATACCGCCGGGAACGCCGCCGACAACGCCAGCTACGACCGGGGTATCTTCCTCAACGATCATTTTTACTTCTTTCGGAACAGTCTTGGGGGCCACCAGCTGGTTCATCACCATCTGCTTCGGGGTGACCTTGACCACCTTCACTGCCTGAGGTGGCGGTGGCGGAGGTGGTGGCGGAGGAGGAGGTGGTGGCGCCATCAGGCTTCCACTCAACTGCGCCGTCGGCAATGCATCGAAGTAAATCAGGGGGATGATGACCAGGATGAAAATTGCGACCGCCTGAATCACGACAGACAAAAGAATGGTGTAGGGCTTCTTAGTCCCGCCTACACCGTCGACGAAAGTTTGTTCGAACATTGTTGCCTCTCCAATTCGACGCGCCCACCAAAATGGTTAGCGCCTGGATTCGCTTGCCGGCTTTCACCGGAAAGTTCGTGAGCCGACTTTGCAGCCAGAACACCGACACGCCTCAAGAAACCTTGCGAAGCGCCTTACAACATATCAGATTCCCCTACTGTCGGGGTACCAAACAAAAATTACGGGTACTACGCAGCTACCGGGCCGTTTTTACCCCATGCACCCAGGAACTTAGCGGCGCTTGACTGCCGCTTTCGCCGCAAGCGTGGGGGCCGCCGGCGTCTTTGTTACTCTTCGGGCGTCTGCCCAGTCGTGCCAGAAAAGGACGATCGGACTTGCGATGAAGATGGATGAATACGTACCGATAATGATGCCGATGACCAGTGCAAGAGCAAAACCGTGCAGCACCGGGCCGCCCCAAATCAACAGGGCCAGAACAGCGAGGAACGTCAGACCGGAAGTCATGATCGTTCGGCTGAGCGTCTGGTTGACGCTGAGATTGATCACCTCAGCCAGCTTCGGGCTCTTTGCAGAACCACCACCAAGCTGAAGGTTCTCACGGATACGATCGAAGATCACGATCGTATCGTTCATCGAATAGCCCACCAGCGTCAGGAGGGCTGCGATTACTGTCAGTGTAATCTCTTTGTCGAGCAGGGAGAAAAGCCCGAGTGTGATGAGTGTGTCGTGAAACACCGCGATAACGGCGCCCACTCCGAAGTACCACTCGAATCGGAACCAGATGTATACAAGCATCCCGGACAATGCAAGCAGCGTTGCCTGTATAGCCTGTTGCCGCAAATCAGCGCCGACTTTGGGTCCAACGATTTCAATGTTCCTCGCAGCCGTGTATGGAGCGAGGTAGCACTCTGTATTCAACACCGTGAGCACCTGCGGGGTCAAGCCCTGCACCGTGCGCAAATCGTCAATCTTCGTAAGCAGGCCGCCGTTCTGGTCGCGATGAGCAACGATCGCAGCCGACAAGTCCTCAATCTGCTGACCCGACATCGCCACCCCGGCACGCTGCAGAGGATCTGTGAGCCGGGCGGCCAGCTGAGACGTGCTGGCATTGTTCAGGTCGAGCTTACCGCTGCCCGGGTTCCCGAAGGTTTTCGCCAGCGCATCCAGCACAATCTGTCGGTTCTTCGCGAGAGCGACTTCGTCCCCGCCGTCGGTCCCGATCACGATTTCGTTCGTGGTACCCACGTACGACTGAACCGTCGGCGGTGAAGACAGCACTGCGTCCAGCGCGTTGCGAACCTTTTCCACGGGCGGCTCGGAGGCGAATTTCACCGTCAGGAGCATGCCGCCCTTAAACTCGATGCCGTAGCGCGGGCCGCCTTTTACAACGAGGCTGCCGAGGCCAACCACCGTGAGAACCAGCGAGGCAATAATGAAGGGCCATTTGCGCCCGAGGAAGTCGAAATTGGTGTTCTTAAGTATTTCCATCTATCACTGTTCGCCCGAGTTACCGGGCCGATCCTTACCAGACCGCTCAGTGCCAATTTCTATGACACCGCATTGTAGCAACATGTTCCCAGGCTGCTGAGGAAAAAGCCGGTCTAAAAACAAAAGGGCAACAGCGCCGCTGTTGCCCGTAAATCAAATGCTGAGTTCCGTCATCTGTTTCTTGCCAGACAGTTCCCAGTCGAAGATAACCTTCGATACGAAGACGGCTGTGAAAACGTTGGCAACCAGACCGATGACGAGTGTCACGGCGAATCCTTTAACCGGTCCGGAACCGAAGATGAAGAGGAACAGACAGGACACAATCGTGGTCACGTGGGTGTCAACGATGGTCCACCACGCCTTGCCGAAGCCAGCGTCGATTGCGGCCGGTATGGACTTGCCCGCGCGAAGCTCCTCGCGGATGCGTTCGAAGATAAGTACGTTGGAATCGACGGCCATGCCGACGGTGAGAATGATACCCGCGATCCCCGGAAGAGTCAGGGTGGCGTTGAAGTAGGCCAGCGCGGCAATCAATATGACAGTGTTGAGCAGAAGCGCCAGCACGGCATTGAGGCCCGACTTTTTGTAGTAGATCAGCATCACGGCAACGACCGCAGCCAGCCCGGCGAGCCCGGAGAGGATGCCCTCACGGATCGAGTCGGCACCAAGAGACGGGCCAATCGTGCGTTCCTGCAGATACGCGATGCCAGCCGGCAGCGCTCCCGCGTTCAGTACCAGCGAAAGGTCAGAGGCTTCTGCCTGCGAAGCCTGTCCGTTGATGCGGCCGGAGTCGCTGATGGCGCTCTGGATGGTGGCGACGCTGCGAATTTGGTTGTCCAGAAGAACAGCGAGACGGTTGCCAATGTTCGACGCGGTGAATTTTTCAAAGCGACGAGCGCCATCCTGTCCCAGCGTGAAGGAGGTTTCCCAGCGGCCGGGCGTTTCAGTATCCATCGCGGGCTTGGCGTTGCGCATGTCCTGCCCGGTGATTACGGGCGTGCGGGAGACCAAATACCAGCCGCCACTTGAGCCAGCGGTCACATATTCACGCAGCTCCGTGTTGAGAGGCAGGATGCCGCCCTTTGCGCTGAGCGCCTCTTCCTGAGTCTTCCAGGGCCCTTCGTTCTTCACTTCAACAATCTTGAGCTGCGCCGTGGTGCCGATAAGGTCTTTCACGCGCGCGGGATCGTCAACACCGGGGAGTTCGACCAGGATTTCGGACTGCGTGGCGGGGTCGCCATACGCCTGCACGGTCGGCTCGGTGAGACCGAGCTTGTTGACGCGCTTCTCGATCGTGTCGATTGCCTGATGCACCGTGTTGCGCTTGAGTTCGAGCAGGGCGGTCGGCTTCATCTTCAGCATGTAATCGGTGGTGTTGACCGGGGTCAAAACCCATTCCGGATAGCGTTCGCTGACGAGGCTGCGGAACAGCTGCGTCTTCGCGACGTCC
>JAOAPO010000515.1 GCA_025462945.1 Bryobacterales bacterium | reverse complement strand
ACGTCGTTCGCCCGGCAGCATTCGATCTTTTGCCTTGAAGCGATCTTGCCTGCCGGAGAAGGAAAAGCATTGTACTTTTCACATCTTCCAAAGCCGTCCCTTGCGCTGACGTCCCTGCTCTTCTGTCTCTTTCTCGGGCTCTGTGCCGGCGACAGCATGGCGCAGGTGACGGCTCCAGTGATGCCAATGACAGGGCTGCCTTTGGCGGAGAATGGCAAAGCTCTGCTTCCGGTGGTGATCTCTGCAAAAGCGTCTCCCGAAACGCGGGCGCTTGCGGCGGAACTGGCTGCGTACCTTCAGCGCATCACTGGCGCTGTCTTCACGATTCAGACCGGGGAGAGCGCACGCGGCATCGTACTCGGAACGTTGGCCGAGTTCCCGGATCCGGCGTTGCGCAAACCGCTGAAAATTCAGGATGGCTTTAACGGGCGGGAGTCTTACGTCATTCGGACGGACGCGAAGCGGCTCCGGCTGCTGGGGGCGACGGATCTCGGCGTGTCGCATGCGGCATTCCGTTTCCTCGAAACGCTCGGCTGTCGGTGGTTCTTTCCCGCACCGGAGTGGGAGGTCGTGCCCTCCCTGCCGACCTTACGGGCAAACCTGAAGGAGACGGATCGCCCGGCACTCCTCGCGCGGCGCATCTGGTATGGCTACGGTTTCTTCGATCAGGACCCGCAGGGGAAGGAGCACCGCGAATACGAGGCCTGGGGCCGCCACAATCGAATGGCGCAGTCGTTCAGCATCAACTGCGGCCACGCCTGGCAGACCGTCATCGCCGATAACAAGGAAGCGTTTGACCGGCATCCGGAATATCTGGCTCTCGTGAAGGGCAAGCGACAGGGAGAGCAGCTCTGCGTCAGCAACCCCGCCGTGCGAGCGCTGGCGGTGCAGTGGGCGCTCGACTTCTTCCGCAAGAACCCACAGGCCGATATGGTCTCTCTGGAGCCTTCCGACGGCGACGGACAGTGCGAGTGCGCAGCGTGCGCCGGACTCGGCAGCATCTCCGAACGGGTCTTCGGCCTAGCAAACGAGGCGGGCCGCGCCGTGGCCCGGCACTACCCCGGAAAACTGGTTGGCCTCTACGCCTATAACGAACACTGTGAGCCGCCGAGCTTCGTTCTGGAACCCAATGTCTATATCCAACTGACGGCCGGCTTCATCCGGGGCCGCTACCGCTTCGACGAGCTTCTGGAACTCTGGCCCAAGCACTGCCGCCACATGGGCCTGTACGAATACTTCTCGGTCTGGCTCTGGGACTTCGACCGTCTTCCGGGCGGGAACGGCGGGAACGTTCCCTACCTGCGCCGACAGATCCCCCGCTACGCCGCGCAGGGCGCGACGAGTCTGGACTGCGAAAGTGGCTGCAACTGGGGCCTGCATGGCCGCGGCTACTACCTTGCGAGCCGACTGATGTGGAATCCTCACACGAATGCTGACGCGATGCTGGCCGATTTTTACGCGAAGGCGTTCGGACCCGCGGCGGCTTCGGTGCGGCGCTACTACGAACGGTTCGATCCGGGCGCCAAACCGCTGTTGAGCGAGCATCTGCTGGCGCTCGGCTTTCGGGATCTGGACGAGGCCTCCCATCTGGCAGCGGGCCGAACCGATGTACAGGCGCGACTGGACCATCTGAAGCAGTACCTGCACTATGTGCATCTGCGCTGGCAGATCGACCGATCGTCGATGAAAGAGCAGAGAAAGGCGTTGACGCTGGCGGCCCTCACGCATGTGTACCGCACCCGCTACAACTATATGAACCACTGGGAGGCGATGCGGCAGACGTGGACCGGGCAGGCTGCGAAGGAGTTCGGCGAGCCTTCGTGGGACTTCAATGCTGCCCACCAGCCGTGGGCGGTGGAGAGACCGTACACGCATGTGGAGACCGAGGCAGCGTTTCAGGAAGGATTGGCCTATTTCCAGCCCCAGGCGATCGAAGAAAAAAACTTTTCGACCGACCTTATTCCTGCCCGGTTTCCCGGCTCACCCGTGTCCGTGGAGAGCGTGCAGCAGTACCAGGGCAGTGCGCGCTACGCCCTCTACAGTCTCGCGGGCGAGCCGCTAACTCTGAGCGTGGTCACTGGAACTATCGCCTGGTATCGCGATCGTGCGCCCGCGCGCTGGACCGTCACCGACAGTACAGGAAAGCGTGTCGGCGGGGGTTCTCTCCCGCTGGATGGCCTTCCCCACTCGATCGAGGTAAAACTTCCGCGGTCAGGCCTTTACTTCTTCGAGATGGACGACTCCAGCGCAGGCTGGCAGATTCGGGCTGCACCAGGCCGCATCGTCTCGCTGGTGCTGGAGTCGGGACGCGATCTCTCCCACGCCGGGTGGATGCAGGCGATGGTTTTCTATGTGCCGAAAGGCACTCGGGAACTTCAGTACTATTGGTCCGGCGGGCCGCACTGGGTCCACGGCCCGGACGGCACGAAGATTCGTGAAGTGGAGACCAGCGGCGCATTCATCAAGATTCCTGTGCCGGATGGGACGGACGGCAAGGTCTGGAGTTTCACGCGCCTTGCGCCAGGGCGTCTCTGGTTCTTCAATGTCCCGAACTTCCTGGCCGCCTCCCCCGCCGCGCTGCTGCTTCCCCGCGAACTGGCGAAGCGCGATGGACTTGAGATCCTGCGTCCATTTCCGCGCTGATCCCACATCCTCCTTTCCTTCAGAGGATTCGTGCGCTGCATTTGGATTGCTCCTTCCTTCCCTGATTTACTTCGTCTGAAGT
>JAOAPO010000504.1 GCA_025462945.1 Bryobacterales bacterium | reverse complement strand
GTGCGCCGCCGTCATGGCGTAGTCTCGCTGCCTTCCGATCCGGTCTGCCTTCGGGTCCGCCAGGATGATCGACTGCGCGTATGTCACCATGCCCGGATTCTCCATGGCACCGAAGCCGACCGTGTTCGGGATCGCCACCTGATCGCTCTTCTCGTACGGGAAGGGTATGCCGAAATACTCCTCGAGCCGATTGAGAATGGTGGACGTCACCTCAGCCGCATAAGCGGCCTCGGCAGACTTGCCCTTCGGCACAACAATCCGAACCGGGATCTTGTTCCTTCCGGCCACGCCGGCTTTGACGTACTCGAACGGCCCCACTCCGAAGGCGACCAAATAGGACGGCAGGGGCTTCGTTTCGCGGAACACGATGGTCTTCGTGCCGTCAGTCGTCTTCTCGGAAGCCGGAGGCGTATTGCTCACCGCGCTTGAACCCGCAGGCACATGGAGCGTCAGTTGCCACGGCGTTTTGTAGGAGGGTTCGTCGAAGCAGGGGAACGCGCCACGGGCATCGGTCGGTTCGAACTGCGAGAAAATGTACCAGTTGCCGCTCTCCACCTGTCGGAAAATTGCACTGCTGTTTTTTTCGATGACCACGCCGGAGTAGTCGATTGCGAGGCTAGACGTACCAGCGTTCACCGTCGAGGGGAAACGCAGGCCAACGAACTCGTCGTCAGCGGGAACGGTAGTTGCTGTCAGCTTCTTACCGCCGACTGTCAGTATGGCGCTGTTGATCTTGATTTTGCTCTGGTTGAGCCACAGGACCTGCAAAGGCTTTGCGACCTCAAGCTGGATCGTGATGTGGCCGGTGAAAGTGGACTTTTCGGGATCGAGGTGCAGATCTGCTTTGTAGCTCTTGGGTTCAACACTCTGGACCTCCGAAAGCCGAAGCTTTGGAGGTGTCTCGGCGGCACAGATGACGCCCGGTAGGGCGAGCAGAAGAAGCGTAGCGGTAGTACGGATCACATCTCCCAATATCGCACTCCGGGGCTTTGGCAGCAGTCAGGCGGCCACAAACAAGGCCTAAACGCATCGAGCCTCCCGGTTAGGGGAGGCTCGATACCATACTGCAACAGCAAACTCAGCGTTTCCTGTTTAGAAAACGTACTTAAGCATGAACCGGCCCTGGAAGCCGGGGTTGAACAAATCAGCCTGCCTGAACAGCGGCGACAGAGCAAGGCCCTTCGCTGCGTCCGGCGTCTGATTGATGAGGGCCTTGTAGTCATAGCCCTTTGCCAGATCGGTGCCGCTGAGATCCGGCTCCGCGCTGGCGATCGCGCGATTGACCTGCGTCCAGTAGCCGCGAGCGGTCTTCTGGTTGAACAGGTTGGTGGCGTTGAATTCCACACGGATGCGCCGGGTCTCACCCATCTTGAATTCATGGCCGACGACGAGGTTCGTGTAGTTCAGGAACGGCGTGCGACCCAGATCGCCGCGACCGTTGACGAACGGCTGCGTACCGTTGATCGTGTTGATCACTGTGGTGAGGGGAGTACCGGACGCAGCGTAGAAGAACACGCCCACATCGGTCGCCATTTTGTTGCTCCAGTTGAGGGTCCGCGAGCCGTAGATCTTGATGGCATGCGGGCGGTCGGTCGCCAAACGACCCTGCGGATTCAGGTTGCCCTTGGAATCCCAGAGGAGTTCGTCGATATCCCACGAGCGGTTCGCGTTACCACCGGGCCGTGAGTTCTGGCCGAAGGCTTCCTGCGCCGCACCATAGACACCACCGCCGTCAGCACCAGTGCGGATCTCGTCCGAATTGGCAAGACCCGAATAGTTGCCGTACAGCCGGCTGTAAACGTAGCTGGCAGAGCCGAACCACGAACCAAAGCGCTTGGTCAGCTGGAACTCAGCAGCGTCGTACGTGCGACTCGCTTTCGGAGTCGGGAAGGGCTTGGTCAAGCCGGAGGTTGGCGTGATGAGCGCGCCGCCTTCGCCAGGATTTGCGTAATAGTATTCTTCGTTGCCGTTGACCAGCACCCCGAGATCTTCGATCGTGCGGATCAGCTTGTTGTGAACCCAGGATGCGCGGAACACCATCTGCGAACCGAGGGACATTTCGGTACCCAGATTGATGTTGTCCGAACCCATCGGCTTGATCTGAGGATCAATAGCGTTGAAACCAGGAACGCGGCGGTCGCGGAACGAGTTTGGCTGGGCCGGGTTCCACAGGGGCGCGCCCTGGCGGTTGCTGCTGCTCAGGGCGAACACATTGGTCGTTTCGAGAGCATAATACTGAACGCGCCAGTAGTCGCCACCGAAGGTACCGCGAGCGAGTTCGTACTTCACCCAATCGTAGTAACGACCCCAGCTGCCGTAAACTTTCACGCGGCCGTCGCCGAAAACGTCGAAGGACGCACCCAGACGCGGAGCGAATTTCTCCTTCCATCCGAAGTGGAAGGCCGTGTCTCGAACCGCACGCTGAAAGGATGGAACGGTCTCGCTTTCAAACCGAAAGCCCAGGTTCACCGTCAGGCGACGGATCGGGCGCCAGTTGTCCTGGAAGTAGAAGTTGCCGAGATTAGCGCCCGTCGTGCCCGCGGTCCCGAACTGGTGATACTCGTAGTATCCGTAAGGGCCACGTGCATTGCGAGGCGTACCGGGAACGAGCGAGTTGAAGGCACGGTCCCAAAATATGTTGATGTAACCACCGGTCGGATAGCCGGTAAGCACACGGTTCACAATCTTCTGCGTGCCGATGCCCCCTTTGAAGTCGTGTGTTCCGAGGAAGTTGAAGAACTGGGCGAAGTCGCCCTGGACATAGGTCCGTGTGGCCACGTCGTAGAACGACTGCTGGATCCGGGGGACGTTGTTGAACGACGTAGCCCCGCGAAGAGAAACCGGGATGTCATTCAGGAAGCTGGTCCCACTTGTGGTGGTGCTGTAGTTGATCGGGGTCACATCCGGCAGACCAGTGTCCTTGTAGTTATCCCAGAACCGACCCGCTTTGAGCGAGAGAAGCGTGGTCGGAGTTGCTGTCCAGCTAAGGTCGAGACCGTAGTTGGTCTGGGGCTGGAAGAACCCGATCGTCTTGTTCACCTGCGCCGCTGCCAGAGAAGTGGTGCTGAAGTTCGGACCTTCACCGTTGTAACCCGGCAGACGGCCAGTGCTGGCAGTCGGGGTCCACAGGAAGAAAGCGTTGCCGCGAAGGTTCTTCGTCACGTCGAAAGACAGTTTTTCGAAGGCCAGGTTGCTGAGCGACTTCTGGTTGATACTGCCCGGTTCCGTCCCGTTCGAGAACTTGTAGTCGTTCGTGCGGCGTCCGAAGCGCGGAGACGCAGCGCTGAAGAAGTAAAGCCGATTCTTAACAAGGTAGCCGCCCAGCGCGTACCCGAACTCATTGGTGTCGTTCTTCTGCTTAACGTCCTGATGGTACTTGGTCGTGATCTGATCAGTGGGGCTCAGCAGCAGGCGCTGCGGAGGCTGGGCGCTCAGCATGTTGCCCGACAGGTAGTAATGGACGTCGCCGTGAAAAGCATTACCGCCAGACCTGGTGGTCGCGCTGATCACACCGCCCATGGCACCGCCGAATTCAGCCGAGATGCCACCGGTCTTGATCTGCACTTCCTGCAGAATTTCGAAAGCCGCGTCTTGCCGGCTCTGCCCGTTAACAAGGCTGGTTGTAGAGATGCCGTCAATAGTGAAATTGTTTTCGGCACCGCTCGCGCCGTTCACCTGAATCCCGCCTTCGATGGCACCACTGTTGACAGAGGTGGAGAGCACGGCAAGATTCTGGAAGCTGCGAGCCTTCGGCAGCAGGTTGAACTGGTCGGCCGTAATGTTGTTGGCCATCGTTACGTTACTGGTATCGATCAGCGGGGCTGATTCACTGACCTGGATCGTCTGCTCGGCCTGCGCAATCGTCATTGCCGCATTCACCCTGAGCGTCTGGCCGAGACCGAGCACAACTTCCGGAACTTCCTGAACCGCAAAGCCCTTCACTTCAAAACGGACCGAATAGCGGCCCGGATCCAGGTTGCGAACGTTGTATTCGCCATTGCCGCCGGTCGTCGTTTCGACCACACGGAGACTGGCTTTGTTGGTGACCCTAACACTCACGTTCGGCAGAACAGCGCCGCTTGGGTCCGTTGCGGTACCCGACAGTTCGCCGAAGCGCTCCTGTCCGTACAGCGCGCCCATCATGAGAGCGATGGGCAATAACAGTGACACTTGCCTCAACACTCTCGACTTAAACATGGAGGGGGCCCTCCGCTGGACAGGTTGACCGAAGTTTTTCTTTGCGAGTGCGTACGCTGTTGCCGGAATTCCAGGCACCAGCACGTGACGCATACGCGTGAGTAGCTGCGTGTAGTTCGTCTTGTTCATGTATCACTTCCCAAATAGCCCCCCCCAAAAAACACTGGGGCGTTTTATATGAGTGTAGGATACCAGACGATCCTGGACAATTTACGTCCATTACCCACCTGTTGGTGGATAACAGACTATCGTTCCAGTCGAAACACACTGGCGGAACCCTAAATGTGTAAGCTTTAGATGGGGTTCCTGCCCTGAATCACCCGAACCAGGATACTAATGACCGCGAGCACCAGAAGGATGTGGATCAGCCCTCCGAGGGTGTAGCTCGTGACCAGGCCAAGAAGCCAGAGAATGATGAGAACGACCGCGATTGTATACATGAATTACCCCTTAGCGGCGATGCCGCACGGGCTCATTTGCACGTTTGCAGCCAAAACCGACCGCCGACGCGGCTGGCAATGTTCACGCTGGGCTGTACCGGCCGTTGTGCGTGTGCGGAAGCGCAGTGGCTTGCGAACTGCAAAACCAGTTTCATGGACAAAGTCACGATTCCTGAAGCCGATGTAATCGCGTTCGACAGCCTGGCGCAGGATGTCACGGGGTTAAGAATCCTGATGGTCAACATCTACGCCATCAAACAGGGTTCCGGCGAATGGATGCTCATCGACTGCGGGCTGCCCCACGCCGAGGGACGCATCCGGGACTGGGCCGCCCAACACTTCGGCGCAGGGAACGCGCCTCAGTCGATCCTGCTCACCCATGGCCACTTCGACCATGCAGGTTCCGTGGAAGCACTGGCCGAAAGCTGGAATGTCCCCGTCTACGTGCACCCTCTCGAATTGCCGTACGTAACCGGCACGTCTCCTTATCCACCGCCTGACCCTTCAGTGGGAGGAGGCTTAATGGCGAGGCTCTCCGGTCTATACCCGCGATCGCCTGTCGACATCAGTTCCCGCGTGAAAGTCCTGCCGGACAGCGGCGCTGTGCCTGGTTTTGCCGCCTGGCGCTGGATCCACACGCCAGGTCACACAGACGGCCATGTGTCTCTGTTCCGCGACTTCGACCGCACGCTCATCGCGGGCGATGCGTTTTGCACCACGAAGCAGGAATCCTTCCTGGCCGTGGCGACACAGAAGCCGGAGATGCACGGACCGCCCGCCTACTACACCACCGACTGGGATGCAGCCCGCGATTCGGTGCAGCGCCTCGCCGCGCTTCGGCCGAACTCCATGGGACCAGGACACGGCCAGCCTCTGGCGGGTCTTGACGCCGCGAATGCCCTCACAGAACTCGCGCGGAACTTCGATGCCATAGCAAGACCGGCGCACGGCAAGTATGTAGACCAGCCAACTGCCTGACCTTGCCTGGCCGGAGCGTGCCGCTGCGATAAACGAAAACACGAGATGTCCGAGAGCTATTCCTGAACTTCCACCCGGCGGGCTTTGAACGTAAACTGACCCAGCGGCACGCAGCCGGGGTCTTCGCACAATCAGCTGGCTTACCCAGAGGGTTGGGCGTCGGCAGTCCCTCAGCGCCAACGATTTGCGGCACCTTTTTCGTTCGTGTAATGGTACAGGAACGCGTTGATTTTGCCGTCGAGAGTGTTCGGGTCCACTACGGTCGCTTCGAACAGATTCTTAAAGCCGCCGATGAACACGCCTGCGGGGGACGACTGCAGCAGCGTGAACGTGACTTTTACGGAATTGGGCCGCTGGGCGCCCATTGCCCGTGCGCCGTGCTGTGGCTGCCTTCGGGGAAGATACTGGAGTCGATGCCGATGAACGTGCCATCCGCGTGCAGGGTGAAGGCCATGATGATCTCAGCCGGCACCGCGCACCCGGGAGTTCCCGGAGGGCAAATCGTCCCGCCAGGAACAGGTATCGCGCGACCGAACCAGGACCCCGCGGCGAATCTGGAGTACTGGTTGACCCGACCCAAGGGTGCGGTGATTCTGAGTACACCATCGTTTTTCGTGAAAAGCATAAAGAAATCGCGACCACAGACGGAGCTGGTGGCTCTCTGGGACTTGAACCCGTTGTCGGGTGGCTGTCTTCGCCGCAAGACAGTATCGCCGTGACGACAACTCACACTCGACCGCGTCGAACTCTCCCGCACGCCTCTGGTGGGACTCCAGTCCGGAACGGCACCTCGCCTCCGGCGACGGCAACTTTCTCTGACCGAGCCGACAAAAATCGGTGATATCGTTGGCGCGTTCGAAGCTTTCTCCCGCCTCGAACAAGGAGAGAGGAACCTATGTCAACAGAACTTTTAACCAGGCGTTCCGTCTTGAAAGGTGGCACGACGCTGGCTGCACTATCCGTACTTCGGGTAGCAGGACCCGAGGAAGCTTTTGGCGCCACCGGCGATGAAGTCCTGCCCTGGCTGGATCAGCCGTCGACGAATCCAATCCCGGAGAACCTCGGAAACCTCCTGAAATGGGAGGATCTCGACTCCCGTCTGACCCCAACCCACAACTTCTTCTTCACCGATCATTACGGCCAACCCGCTCAACTGGATGAGCCGACATGGCAGGTGGGCGTCACAGGTCGTGTCGCGCGTCCCAACGTTCTCAGCATGTCCGACATCAAAGCGCGTGAACGCCACGAAGTGGAATTCACCCTGGAGTGCTCGGGCAACACCGGACTCCCGTTTTTTATCGGCGGCATTGGCAACGCGCGCTGGGCGGGTGCGCGGCTTGCGCCCGTGCTGCTTCGGGCCGGTATCCTGGACGACGATGCTGAAGTGATCTTCTGGGGTGCCGACAAGGGTGCCGTCACAATTCGTGACAACTCGGGGATTCTCAGCGCCGGACAAACGGGGACCGGGGTTCCCGACGCCGACGGGGGCGTTGACCTCACCATCACCGAGCAATTCGCCCGCAGCATGTCGTTGCGGGATGCACTGAATCCAGACAACCTGCTCTGCTACGAGATGAACGGCGAACCTCTGCCGCGTGAGCACGGCTTTCCCGTTCGGCTCATCGCACCTGGCTGGTACGGCGTGGCCAACGTGAAATGGCTGACCCGCATCGAAGTCGTGGAACAACGCTACGCCGGACGGTTCATGGCGCGCGACTACGTCACGATCAGGGAAGGGCAGCGCGATGGACAGACCGTGTGGACGTTCGCCACAGTAGGCCACAACCGCCTCAAGTCAGCGCCCGCCAAAGTCACGCGCAATAACGGTCGCTACTCCGTCATGGGTGCGGCCTGGGGTGATTTAATAGCAGCCGTGGAAGTCCGCATTGACGGCGGCCCATGGCGCCGCGCCGGGCTTGACCGCAGCCGATCGCAAAGGTCCGGCCGTCATGCCTGGACCTTCTGGAACTTCGACTGGGGGAGACCCATTGCCGGCGAGCACACGGTAACTTCACGCGCGATTGACATCGAAGGCCACGTGCAGCCCGCGCCTGACGACCCGTTTCTCGCCAGCAAGAGAACCTTCTGGGAAAGCAATGGGCAAATCACGCGGCGCGTGCTGATTGCCTGATGCGGCGTCGCACGGTTCATTGACGCCCTGTTATGGCGGCGGTGTTCTCGGCCTGCGATAAAGTCAGAACTCGTTGAAAAGACTGGTGGGCCCTCCGGGACTTGAACCCAGAACCAACGGATTATGAGTCCGCTGCTCTAACCATTGAGCTAAGGGCCCAAACACTTTGCTATCAACGACTTCAAGCCATTTTGGCCTTGCGGCGTTTCTGGCCTGTGGGGGAATTTGTGGGTACTGCCTCTATTCCACCCCTTCCCGCAGTCTCGGCTTCCGCCAGTTCAAACTTGGCGGAATTCAACTGCCGCAACCGTTCAAAAGCACTTTCGAGCCCTTCCGGCGTCGGGTGCACGTAGCGCCTGGATATCTCCAGACTTCCGTGACCGGCAATCTTCATTATGCTGTACGGATCGGCCCCGGCTTCGCCCAGGCGGCTCAACATGGTGTGCCGAAGAGAATGGAGGACGAACTCGGCCGGCAGCTTCAGCGCCTTCCGCACTCCCGCGTGCATATGGTCAAGCGAGGTGCCCACGATGTGAGCGTCGTCGACTTCGCCCGGAAACACCCAGCGCGACGTCGGGGCTTTCTTCCGGGCCCGCAGGATCACGGCGGCTGTCTCTGAAAGGCTGAGGTTCCGCTTGGCGTTGTCGGACTTGCCTTCCCTGATGGCGACGTAACCGAGCTTCGCATGAACTGCCGGAATGAGGTGAACGTTTGTCCACAAGAGCCCGACCGCCTCACCCACCCGGAGCCCCGTCTCGATAATCGGCGTTGCAACGT
>JAOAPO010000495.1 GCA_025462945.1 Bryobacterales bacterium | reverse complement strand
TGCCTCCGCTTCGCCAGTTGAGGACCATTGTGCGGGAGAAGAGGCTGTTTGAGTAGGAAAAATCATTAAACGGCAAGTGTGCCAATTGCCCTTTGTCTCAGCCGAGGGGTTCACCCCACGACTCTGTGCCCAAACGGGGCCAACATTCTTGAAATCGACGGCATCCTTGACCGTGAGTTGCGCAACATAGCGCGCCCGGAAAAGCGTCCTCAAAGTGTTAGTGGAAAGACGTAATTTCGGCATTGCAAAACAAGCGGGTTACGCGATCGATTCCGGTGACCTTTGTGTGTCATGCCATTTTGACCCAGATTGAGAACTATCGCGTAGCTGCAATCCAAACGAGCACCACCGAAAGCAAGCAGAAGACGATTCCCATAATTCGAAAGTATGTAGGCATCCATGGGCGCATGACCAGATCGGCACCCGGCAGATCCTGGACCCACTGTGGTTTCTTGCGGTGAAACCAACGACAGAGTGTGACCGCTCTCAGGGGCCACACGGCGCAGGCAACGCCCGTACCGCCGACAATCGTGGCTATGAAGATCGGAGCGACGGTCATTGCATCTCCACCTTTCGAGCAGGTCCACAGTACCACCTATCTTCTGCACCGTATGTTCACCCTCACCCACCTCCCCGGTGGGTAGCCGCTGCCTATCACTGCGAGTTGATGCGGAAGGTTTCAGCCCACTGTGGTGCCCGTTGGCACGGGTTCACGGTTAACGACAGTTTGGTAAGCCTCGCTTTGCTGGACTGTGCATCGCCTCTCAGCGGTATAGAGCAGTACCAACCGGCATCTGCAACGGTGTACGCTAGGTTTTCGGCCAGCGCCTTGCCACAGATCCGCTTTCCAACTGCCAAACACTACTTACTGGAGTTGCATCCTGAGTCCGAATTCGTGTTCACGCTCGAGGAGAAAGCCTTAACGTTCTGGGGATACGGACCTGAGCGCGCACGGGAGCTTCAAAGTGACTTACTGGCCGTCGTTTGTGCCCATGCCAGGAAGATGGACGCCGCAAAGGGCATCACGATCATCATTGAAGACGAATCGTGCGAAACGGGCCCGGTAACTCAACTCCCTTCGTCTACAGCGCCCAGATAAAGATCGGGCCGCACTTCCAGGAAGAGCGCGTCAGCGGCACCATGGAGGTATGGACCGCCAACGTGGGCGGAGATGGTCGGGATGATCCTGGCGAATGGCGTGAAGACCATCTTGGTCGAGAGCCTCGGTCGGCTCGCCCGTGAGTTGTTCATCCAGGAATACATCCTGCGCGACATGAAGAAGCGCGGCATCACGCTGGTGTCTGTTACGGAGCCGGACCTCGGCTCCACCGATCCGACGCGTGAAATGCTGCGACAGATCCTCGGGGCCGTCCACCAGTACGAGAAAAACATGATCGTTCTGAAGCTCCGGGTCGCGCGGCAGCGCATGAAGGCCAAACAAGGGCGCTGTGAGGGCGCTAAGCCATATGGTGACCGGCCTCGTGAAAAGGCCGTCATCGCGCGCATGAACGAGTTGAGAGCTACCGGGCTGGGGTTCGATAAGATCGCGGAAAGACTGAATGCGGAGGGCCTCAAGCCTCGCCGTGGTGAGCGCTGGCACGGGTTGACAGTTAACAGAACGTTGACGGGCAAAGGTCGAGTCCTGTGAGCCGATGTTCGCGGCTGGAGTACCAGCCTCAGCACCACTACGTTGGATGCGTCACTCTGCATCAGGACGCAGAAGACCAGACCGAAGACCCGGACAGGGAATACCCGAGGCTGTGATCCCTATCCCGGATTTTCTATTGTTGTGAAGAAGCTTTCGCGTTCATCTTCTCCGCCATTTTCGTGGCCAGCAGCTCGGCGTGCTCGACCATCATCTCGTGGCGCAGGTGCCAGATGGCATGGATCACGCCCATCATCCAGAACACAAATCCGCCAGGTGCAAAGATGATGGTCACTAGGCAGATGAGCGCCAGCACGTAGAGGATGGAGTTGATTACGAATCCCAGCCATTTGCCGCGCACGGCGAAGTAGACCGGGGAACAAAAGATAGCTGCGAGATACATCATGGGTGAATCTCCTTGATTTGTCTGCCCAATTCAGCACTGAGCGGTTTGACTGCGATGGTGGCTGAGTCTATCACAATTCGCAGCGGTTCAGCGCCATACAATGCTTGCCGCATGTTGTCGAGCGCATGAAGGCGCTGAGGGCGTCCGGGGATGGCGTTCGACAAGATAGCGGCTCAAATGAATGCGGAGGGACTCAGGCCTCGCGGTGGTGAACGCTGGCACGGGCTCACTGTCAACCGAACTCTGACCGGCAAGGGCCGAGTGGAGTGAAGCTGGCGAGCCAGCCTCAGCACCACTGGAGCCAGAAACCCGGCTAGACCGCCTTCGCCAGAGCCCGTCAGACGAACCAGAGGCGCTCGGCTGGACCCGCAGCACCCGGTAAATCGAAGCGTGAACCTGCCTCGTCGCGGTTTTAGCGGTTTGCGGCGCTACTGGAACGGTGACGCGATCCGGCCAGAATGCTGGGATCGGCAGCGAACATTCCCATCAGGGCGGGTAGGTCGTGGCAGACGGAGGTTCAGCGCGCCAGCGCCGGGCGCTGGCCGAGACAACGTCACCCTGCCCGATGTTCTTCGAAAAGGGTACCCACCCCACCCCGCAGCCGAAGACCGCGTGGACCCTGAGCAGTTGGGGTTTACTCAAGACCGCAAGCGCGGGCTCCGGCGACTCTTCGAGGGACGTACCCCATGCCCTGAAAGAGCGTTTTCCTCAGAAAGCCTTCCCGAAAATTCTATTGAAGTGGACTTCCGGAATGCTGGGATCTGGGGCGCGACACTCCTTTCATCGTGCTTTCGGGACCCCGGTCCTCGCCTCCCATTACGCGGAGGTCGGTTGGACGCAGCGGACGCACTGGACGATGTTTTGCGGGCTTTGCACTGGACGACGCATCGCCGCACCCTACGCACGCGGCAAGCATGAGCCCGTCTTCGAGCGTGCCCAACAGCCTTCGCAAGACAGCGTCCTCTGCGTCCATACCGTCCAACTACCCCGACCAAGCCAGCCGCCGGACATGCTGCCACCGCTGGCGAGCGTCAGAGTCCCGACAACCTGCCTGAATCGCGGCTGGACTACAAAGCCGCTTCGAAGGAAGGAACTCGCGGGTTGCTGTTCGGGCAACCCTTCCGGTAAAGCCGCCTCCCGTGGTTCACGCCGCGTTGAAGTTGGTTTGTGTCTGGCTCGCGCCGTTTGTGGCAGAGTAGGGCTATGCGGCGATGGATGCGAAG
>JAOAPO010000471.1 GCA_025462945.1 Bryobacterales bacterium | reverse complement strand
ACTTCAAAGATCCGAAGTCCGGCACAACGTGGACGCAGGCCAGCGGCGTGATCCGCGCGGCTTACGATGCCGGTATCACTCCTGC
Source organism: Bryobacterales bacterium (assembly GCA_025462945.1). Classification (GTDB taxonomy): domain Bacteria; phylum Acidobacteriota; class Terriglobia; order Bryobacterales; family Bryobacteraceae; genus BOG-234. The sequence continues at coordinate 4,631 of JAOAPO010000471.1, read as the reverse complement.
GCAGGTCCGGGCGAACCCGTCCATCCTGCCCGTGGTGCCCTTCTTTGAGAATATCTTCGGTAAAGCGGCGAACACCACGTTCACCGGCAGCGCCACCGCGAACTACTTCTACTCCGTCTACAACACGTATGGCGGCAGCGATCTGGATGCTCTGAACGATATGGATCGCCTGCGGCTCTCGAACGGGACGTGCATCTCGGTGTATGGTTGCAACACGTTCTTCGCCAACCAGGCAGCCGGCATCACCTCTTACACCAATGAAGGCAGGGGATCGTTCCACGGCGCCACCCTGGTTCTCCGCCGCGCACTGTCGAAGGGCTGGGGTTTCGACTTCAACTACACGCTGTCGCACTCCATCGACAATGCTTCCGGTACGGAAGGCGGAGGCGGTCTCGGCAACCAGGACGCCTTCAACCCCAACTCCTTCAAAGCTTCTTCCAACTTCGACATCCGCCACAACATCACCACGAACTACGTGATCGAAGTGCCGGTCGGGAAGGGCAAGAAGTTCCTCGGCAACAGCAACAAGTGGGTGGATGGTGCGATCGGCGGCTGGCAGGTTTCGGCTCTCGGCAGCTATCGTTCTGGCCTTCCGCTTAGCGTGTCCAATGCGGGTATCTACCCGACGAACTACCTCAGCTCCGCCATCGGGATCCTGAAGCCGGGTGCCACGATGCCAGCTTATGGTCGCTATGACCAGACAGGTTCACCGAACGGGTTCGCCTCAACAACGGCCGCCTCAGCTTTCATGGGTCAGTATCCGGGAACGACGGGTAACCGCAACATCATCCGCCGCCCCGCCTACTACAACACGGACATCTCGATCAGCAAATACTTCAAAATGCCGATCGAAGGTCATCGTTTACAGGTCCGCGGTGAAGCCTTCAACGGCTTCAATAACGTGAACTTCGGTGCTCCGAACCTGAGTCTGGCGAACCCCGCCACCTTCGGGCAGATCACCACCGCATCGGATGCTCGCGTGATGCAGTTCGCAATGCGTTACGAATTCTAGTTAACGCCGTTTGGGGGGAGTTGCCGGCGTACCTGCCGGTGACTCCCCCTTTTTTTGTTTGCAGCGGCGCAGCAAACCTGGTTCGCGGCTTCGCACCAACGCTCTGCGGGCGTCCGCTGGTTGAGGCGTGAGGTGTTGGCCGCTCTTACGCCGCGTTTTTGAGCAACCGCAGCCAGTCGCCGGGTACCGGAGGAGCATTCTTACCGCAGCAGCGTTTGTACTTTTCGCCCGAACCGCAAGTGCAGGGGGCGTTGCGAGGCGTGAATTGGGTTCGTTCTGTAAATTTGCCTGCGTCGGCTCTATGGCTGGCAATCTCGGCCTGTTCTTCGTCGGTAATCTGCGCGTCGAGCACTCGCTCTAATTGATCTATCAGCGAGGCGTCGGACGTGGCGGGTGTTTTGGCGGGCTGTGTGAGCGGTGCAACTTGGGTCGGATGCGATGGCTGGCCGGTGAATCTGAGGATTTCGCGGATGCTCACGAGGCCCTGCATCTTGTAGCCGAGCTTTTGGCAGATGGCGCGGTCGGTCTGAATGTTCCGCAGTTCAGCCAAGCCCCAGCGGACGCTCTTAGCCGCCGCGCGGCGTTCGCGCGCCAGTGCTGCGCGAGCCGCATCGTCCGGGAGCGTGGCTTCGTCTATGGCGGCGAACTGCTGTTCGCGCCAGGTCCCGCGCAGGATGGCGGCGGCAAAGCAGATTTCGAGGGCACCGTCGGGCCGAAGATCGGCTTCGAGTGAGGCGGTGAGCTGAGCGTAGCGGGCGCGGTCGGCGTCGGTCATTCCGTCGCGGGCGGTGAATTCGGCGAGGGTAAACATGGGTTTCTCCTGAGAGGGGTTCTCTCATCAGGAGCTTGGCATCGGGGGAAGAGAACAGGCCGTGGTACCTGGCCGCAGGACGTCCCTAAGTCTTACGAGAGGAAGGATTGAGGAATTTTTTTGTCGCGCGTGATCGTCGTTCGGTATAGGTCGAGAACGACCGAGCCGACCACCCGATCATTCCGGACCGCCCCCGCAGTGCCACGGGCACTGTTAGCTTGAAGTCTCATGACAGGGGCCGACGCTGCGCCTGTGGCATGGTGCTGCGCGTTGGAGATGAGCAGAGCGCACAAGCATGACCGAATCGGAAGCGGATTGGTTGTAGCTCAGCTGCGCGTCCGGATTAGAAGGAGCTTCCGGACGCGGTTCAAAGGCGTTCAACAGGCCGGGCGGGGTGGGGCTTCGAGGGGCTAAAACTTCGTCTGGTCAATGCGCCAGACGTTCTTTTCGCGCAGATTGGACAGCCACACGCCGCCGTTGCCGGCCCGAATGGAGTCGCCGCCCGGTCCGACCCACTGCCGGACAACAGTATTCGTTGCAGGATCGATCTCCGTGATCGGAATCTGGAACACTGTGGCCCAGACGTGTCCGAATCCATAAGCGATCTCGCCGCCGGTTCCGGGGATACCCAGCTCGATGTTCGCCACGACTTTCCGTGTCTTCACATCAACGCGGGAGACGGTACCGTCGCCCTGGTTCAGAGTCCAGACCGCACCGCCGCCGAAAGTAGCAAAGCGAGGGCCGGGGCCGGTCTCGATCGAGTCCGTGACCTTATTCGTTTTAGCGTCCACCCGGGTCAGCATGTTCGCTTTCGGAGACGTGACCCACACTGCGCCGTTACCGTAGACAACTGCCGCGGAGCCCGCCGGGATGTCGATGGTCGCTGCCACTTCGTTGGTCTTCGGGTCGATCCGTGAAAGCTTGCCGGCGGGATCTGTGATCATCCAAACCGCATCGTCGCTGGTGGCCACGCCGCCTTCGCTGTCCGCGGGGCCGACGGCGATCGTTGCGACGACGGTGTTGGTCCTGATGTCGATCCGGGACATTGTTTTGTCGCCGCAGTTGGGAACCCACACGCTGCCAAAGCCTGCTGCCAAACCCGAACACGGGCGCTTGCCGACGGCAATGTTCGCGGCGATCGTGTTCGTCTTAATATCCAGACGATGAACGGTGTTGGTGGGTCCGTTCGAAACCCAGACCGCGTCGTCGGTCAGAACCTGCCAGTCGGGGGTGCCCCCGGTTGGGAATTCGGCCATCGGGGCGATTGTGGTCATCTCGCGCTTCACGCCGGGCGTACTCACGCCGGGGCGGGGAGGACGTGGCGGCCCCTTCTTCCGGTTAGGATTGGGTGTTGGTTGACCTTCAACAGCGGCCGCGGGTGTTTGGCCAGCGGCGGGAGCGGGCGGTTCCTGCGCCTGCATCAGGAGAAAGGGGGTATACGCACCCACCACTAAGAAAGTGGAGATCTGGAGAAACCGATTTGTGGTCATGTGTGTGAGTCCGGCCTATTCAGCAAGAGTGGCTAAAACCAACTTCGGATCGATGCGAGTTACGGTGCCGTTATTGAGATTCGACAGGTAGAGTGCACCTGCGCTGGTCAGAATGCCGCCGCCGCCCTCGCCCCAGAACTGCTGTGCCACCCGTTCCTTGTCTACTTCAGAGATGTCCACGCGCGTCAGCGGGAAGCCTGTCATCGTGACCCACAGGGCGCCTTCACCGAAGGCCATGGCGCCGTTCACATCGGGAACGCTTAGGTCAATCGATTTGGCCACTTTGTCGGTTTTGGGGTCGATCCGGTCCAGCTTGCCTTCCTTGCCGCAAAGCACCCAGATGGAACCCTGGCCGGAGGCCAGCGCCACTGGCTTCGCGCCGACTTCGATGCGCTTGTCGATCAGATTCGTGACCGGATTGATGCGGAGAACTTTGTTCTGTTCCGGGCAGGTCAGCCACAGAGAAGTTTCGGCGAAGATCATGTTGCCGCAGCCGGGCGGGACGCGAAGTTCGGCGACCACGGCGTCCTGATCGGGATCGATTCGGACGATGGTCTGGCGGTTGTCGGCGATGAGCCAGACGCTGTCCGGGCTGGCAACGATGGACCCGCGCATGTCGAGAGCTCCCGTCTGAATCGTGGCCTTCACCTTCGCAGATCGGGAATCGAGACGGAGGAGCGAGCCGTCGCCGCAACTCGGGACCCACAGACTGGCGAAAGCGCTTACGGCTCCGCCGCAGGGCTTCTTCACGGCGATCGGATCGACAGCTTTGACCGTCAGCGGGTCGGTCGCCTTGGCACCGGCACGAAGGTCGAATTTGAGAACTTTGTCGGCGGCGGGGGTGTAGAGATTGCTCGCCGGACCCGCCTGCGCGAAGTACAGCCAGCCGGGCTTGTCCGGCGTTTCCATGGTTGCTTCAGGTTTCAGCTGAGCGAACGGTATTTGCACACCGGGCGTTTTGATACCGGTTTTCGGCGGCACAGGATCAACAACTTTCGCCGGTTTGCCGGTTGTTGCCGCGGCGAGGCTGAATGCCGTGAGTAGACCGGTACTGACAAGTCCGGGGATGGAGAATCCGATGGAAAAACGCATAAGCGTTCCTGAACCTCAGAAGATGAATTTGTGGGAGTTGCCGGACGGGGGGGTGACAGAGTGATTCCGACAGGGAATCGCTTCAAAACGGGGAATTCACAGTATACCGTGTTTACAAGCCTTTGCATTGACATTTGGTAAGTTTTTATGCCAGGATCAGAGCAGTTCCCTGAGCCAGATTTTTTACCTGCGCTGTGAACTCCAGGCTGCGTAGCCCGGGCTCGTT
>JAOAPO010000458.1 GCA_025462945.1 Bryobacterales bacterium | reverse complement strand
TTGAGGTTCTCTCGACAGTTCCGCTGAAACGATACCCACGTTTAGCTAGTGTTTCGATGTATCTTGGGTGCTCGAGGGATTCACCGAGCGCCTGTCTGAGTCTCGTAACAGCCGCGTTCAGTCCGTGTTCAAAGTCGCCGAACGTTTTCCCCGGCCAGAGGCGACGTTGCAGCTCCTCGCGCGTGACGACCGCGCCGGGCGTTTCGATCAAGGCCGCTAGCACCTCATAAGGTTGTGCTTGGAGCCCGATCCGAATACCGGACTTCCGAAGAACCCGCCGGCGAAGATCCGCCTCGAAAGGTCCGAAACGGACCACGGCGTCCGCATTCCTAGGATCGTCCACGGGAAACCGATGATAAGTATATCCCAAACGCAGAGGTGCGGCACAAAAAGAAAGCCTCGCGACATAGGGCTCTATCTTCTTTGCTATGTTCAGCCTGCATCGCGACTTTTATTTTTCCCTTCGTGACAGGCGCGGTATCGATGTACGCGCCCGGATGGCGGATGATGCTGAGGTGCCGTCAAGCCGTCAGAGGCCTGAAAGTGGCTGCGATGCCCAGTTTTCCGGCCCGAAGCGCCGGCACAATTTGGGGGAGGACGATGGAATGGAAGATCATGCAGTCTGGCGGCGCTCCTTATTCAAAGGAGTCAAAGGCCCACGGTGCGTCGTCGCGTGGATCATCAGTGCCCGGCGGCGGCCGCCCCGAGGCAGATACTCGGCCAAACCGCGGGATCCTGGCTGCTCGTGAGTCGTTCTGAGGAGCACGGCGATGACACCCTCACATAGTGACGCTTACAGGCTGCAGCTGACGCCAGGAATCCCATGCTCGCGGCAGTCGGTTGGCCAGACCGAATTGAACGCCTCTTCCGGAGAATCCAGGAACTGGCTTCAGATAGCCGCCGGATGGATACTAGCTTTTACCATTTGCCACACTCTGTGTGCGCAGACCGGTTTTCGGCCCGCGGTCAATGTGCGCAGAGATGCCCAAAGTGTAGTAACTCTCCAAGAATTGCAGCACGTTGTCCCCAACAATGCGCGCGCTGCGATGGACAAGGGAGTTAAGGCCATGCTGAAGCAAGATTGGAAGCAGGCACTCGATTATCTAAAGAAGGCGGTTGCCAGCGATCCAGAGTTCGTAGAGGCGCGTAACAATCTCGGCATCTGCTTGTTCTTCATCGATCCGGCTTCGGCGAATACTCACTGGGAGGAAGCGATCAAGATCGATCCTTATAGAGGAGTCCTGTTCAAACATCTGGCCGTTGGGTATGCCGTGACCGGTAACTTGGATGCCGCTGAACGCGCTGCCCGGGCATTCATGGAGCTGGACGGAACAAATGAGGCGCGGGCGCTGCTGGGATTGGTGCTTCACGAACAGCACGAATACACCACGGAGACTCTCGCGCTTCTGGAGCGCTCAGGCGACGATTACCCCACGGCGCGCGTGTTAGCCGCCAGAGTTCTTATTGAACTGGGCCAGATTCGGAAGGCAAAGGCCCACCTTCAGGCCTATATGTCCGAAGGCAACATGGAACGTCGCCGGGAGGCATCTGAGCTGCTCGACTACATCGATCAGAGGGAGCAGGCAACCAACCGAACAGAGAATCGATGAATGCATCGCGCTGCACGGCTTTGCCACGGGCCCCTTTTGTTTGCCACCGCACTACAGTAACGCTGAGCGTTTGTTCGCTGTCCACCGCGTATTGGGCTGGAGGAGGTGTTCCTGGCAGCCGTGTTCGGATGCGTGGCGCTTCATTTCCGCAAGTGCGCTGCGGGCGAGCAATCGGGCTTTGTGCTCGGCCAAATCACAGATATTTGGGTGGGGGTTCGATCGGGCCGCAACACCAGCGATCAGGTCAGAGAGTGGACCTTCAGCGACTGAGTATCGCGTTCTCAGTTGATCCAGTGCGTCACAGGATCTTTCCATGCAATGACTGGTACGTAACCTATCACACTCACTCGTCCTGAACGTCGAGCTTTGATCGCTTCAAGCAAAGATAAGCGCCACTACCAAGCCGTTCTGGAGTCGAAGAACGGACTTAAGACGCCCATGCGCGCGATGTTGGCCTTGGTTTGAGACTGAAGCGCGGCGTCCGCCCGTGCCAATCCACTGATCATGGCGGCTGTCAGCCATCTGGGAGTAGCGCACGATACCAGTCGGGAAAGCGGTAAGCTGTGGCGGTTGGGTGACAGCGGCTGCCGGTTTAGCGGTGAGATCGGCAATGGTGGCAGCATCAGCCGCGGACTGCTCGCGTCACGATGCTGATCCAGCTCTGAACGTTTCGTGATCGCCTGCTGGGTGGTGGTCGCGCGAGGCAGGAGAGCACCGCGGACATAAACAGAAGAGTTCGTTTTCATCGTCGTCATAGCTTGTCCTCGATTCCGTGAGCGGTTTCGTTAGTGTCGATAGTGACTTCCTGTAAATGCTTGAACGATCAGCGGAGCAGCAGTCGATTAGGACACGCGGGTTGATGGAGTCGCATTATGTCCTGCGATCGATTGCACGGCTGTTGATCCCTGTTCGCGGCTCGTGGAAGCCGTCATCGAGCATGGGACGGCGTTACGGAAGCGACTCCATCATCGTAGCGGCGCGGACGGGCATTCCGTTCCGCCCGGACCGTGCCTGACGCATTGAACCCGCAAGCACAGTCCTATTGCTTCGTCTTCGTGAACGGCCCCGTAGTTTTCGAAGAGGTGCCTCCCGTGCCCGTGATCTTAGTGCTGGTGAAAGCGCCGGTAAACCCGCGGTTTCCAAACGTATCGAAGGTGAGCGTGCTCCCGTTGATGATCCCGTTCCCCCAATTACCTGACTGCCTGTCCCCCACTGCACTTGGGCAGAAACCTGGTAGCAGCGCCAACTCAGCCACGTGTACAGATCCAGACATCCCGGGTTATTTGCCAGTTCCCTCACGACGTCGGCGTCGACGGGGATGGGGTGGCTCTTTAGTTCGTCCCAGAACGAAGCCGACAGGGTGACCAGATTTTGTCTCCTCATCCCCGTTGTGATGTCTTCGTCGAACCAAAGCTGAACATGATCGAAGAAGTGGCTCCTGCTGCAGTTCCATACTTCAGAACGGCGGCGGTCATCTCGTGTCCCGAAGAAGATCGTACTGGTGAAGACCCGCTTGAATGCGGCAGTCAGTCGCCGATAGTACACACCGTTAGTCGGCAGCCGCCATTCGTTCAAAATCTCTGCAGCGCTCCCGAACTCCACCACCGGACTCTTGTTCCGCACTGCCTGGGTGGCGAGCCAAAGCAGAACGAGGCGATCCTGGCCAAACGGAACGCCGAACTCCGGATGACCAACGATCTCAAGGAAGAATCGCCCGTTTCGACGAGTGTAGGTCAGGTCGCCTTCGGAAGGCGGTGAATCGGCAGGCCACACAGAATGAAGGGTCGGGCTCCAAAGCGAGGTCCTGAAGGCCGGATTCGCGTTTCTCTCTGACGACCACGACCGCGTCGGCCTTACGCTCGACCCGGGATGCAGCAGTCGGCTCAGCGAGGATGTCCTGAAACAGCTCACGAGCGAGGTCGCCGGAGTGTCTCAGCATGGTGCCAAATCCCTGGACGAAAAGCGGCCAAACCGCCGACTTGTGTTCAGAATAGTGTTCAATAAGCGCCGGACAGGCCGAACAAACAGCATATGTCCGAAGAGGAGTGTTCAAAGAATCAACAATATAGCTGATGTCAAGTAGCTACGAACCAGAAGGTCGCACGTTCGAATCATGCCGGGCGCACCAATATATCAATAACTTAGGGATGATTTTGGGCCTCTGGTTTAGCCAGATGGTCACCCCATAATCGTTAGTAACCGGCCAACGAAATCGACAAGATACGGAAGGCCACTGCTCTCGTGTTCAAAACGTTTTGAGGTTTGCAATTTTGCTGCGTCGAGGCCTCTTAGCTGCGAACCAATTGCTCACGACGCTCCTTGGCCCTTTACGCTGAAACCGAGAGTTTCTATCGGTTAACCAGTGCGCCAGAATGCGGCGTTTGGCTCGAGCATGATCTTAACCCGTGGATCAGCGCGTCGCAGAAGCTTTGGATACCGATGAACCACCCTGCTCACCAGATGTACACGGGCTGAAGCGGCGGGGTCGTTCTCCACCGCGATTATTTCGCCATGGCAGGGACCGATCGCGCTTGCAAGAATGTGGTGTTAACCGGTGTTATCGGAAGCTACTTCGTCCCAGAGGCGGTTGCGGGCTCGGGCCGCGCGTCGGTGGTCAGAACGTCATGGCGGAAGCTCGTAGCGCGGCGTAGGGTCCGCGCGCCCACAGCCGGGCCGCTTCTCGAACTGCCGGAGTTATCTTCTCTCGTTTAGCTATCCTGTCGCTGGCGAACGATTGCCCCGCTCCCCGGTCCTTCGAATAAAGATTCATGACACTCGATAACGCCGGGCTGCTCTGTAGTTCAACGCCGAAGAGGCGAGCGATCGCCGGCACACGGACCTTGAGATCCTCGTAATCTACTGCGTAACAATTTGGTCCAAGAGCCTGAATTGCGCTGGTCAGCATGCTGTTCAGCATTTGCGCGCAAACAACTTCGCGGGAAACACCGTCCAGCGTCGATTGGATGCCGAAGACTTCCGCGATTCCGGCGCGGTTGGGAGCTTGACCCCAGCCCGAGCTAAGGTTTGCAACGATGACTTCTTCCGGATCCCGAATCACGATTACGCAGGGCACATCCGGCCACCATTGCCGCAATAACGGCAAAGAGACGGTAGCAAAACTGGGAAGCTTCAGAATCAGTTGCGCCGTTTCGCCGGTGCGCCAGGTCGCGAAGAATCGGAAGACGGCTTCCGCGATTTGCCTTCGTGTGTCATTCCATAAGCGGTCCAAATGCGGCGACAGCGTGGGACGGAACGGCTGAAGGAGGCGGGCCGTAACCATATCTTCAGACACGACAACCGTGTCAGGAGCGCTTCGCAGAGCATTCGCCAGGAGCGTCGAGCCGCAGCGTGAGATATGACAGATCAGGCCGGCCGGCCGGACCGAAGGCAACAGGGATGCCAGCCTGAAGAACAGGTCCACACCGGTCTCGAGTTCTCGCGCTCCAGCCGCCGCGAGTTTTGCGCGGGTGTCTTCGAAGAAAGGCTCAGTCAATGAAGTCTCGCCAAACTCCATCCAGCCGATGTTGAGACTCCCCGACGATTCGGGGCGAGCGCCCGACAAGAGCCGGACTGGCAGCCAGCCCTTCATGGAGGTCAAGAACTCTCCCTGGGTGCACAAATCCGAATGACTGCGTTGGCGGCGAGCACATCGAGCAAATCGTCGAGATCTCCCGGATCGATTTCTGATGCAAATTCCCGTCGAAGTTCGCCAATGGTGATCGGGGCTCCGCGCTCCAGAGTCAGCAGGACCGGAAGGGCTTCATTCGGAAAATCGAGATGTTTCCCTCCTGTGTGAATGCCGAAGGACGCTCCCTTCGCCAGGAAGTGCAGAGCGCGCGGCGCGGTGAGTTCGGCGATATGGTCATCCTGTGCCGATGCCGCTGGTAGGGAAGGGGTTTCGCCGCCAATAACGCGTGGGGGGGCCTGCCCGTTCATTCGACGTCGAAGCATCTCCAGGAGTTGCCGAGACGACAGGAATTCCGCCACCGCCCGCCGGACGTCGTCCACATAGCTCGCCTGGACAGACAGGGGGGCGAAGAAAGGGGCGGGCTCCTGAAGCTGAGGACGAGACCGAGCGGCCCGCGCCACCCAAGTCAACAAATCGACGGCGGAGGGCCGTAAGAGTTCTAGGACCAGATGAGGCCGGGCAGGTCCCTCAGACTGGTGGCCAAAGGGCACACAGAGCGCGTCACCGTCCTCCAATCGGCCTTCCCAAACAACTGCTTCGAGCTTCCGAACAACGTGGGAGAACGGCGGCCCGCCCGTGTGGAATATCAAGCGGTCAAGATTGCTTTCGTGACCGCTCTGGTCGGAGGAATACACGCGAACGGCGGCCTCGAGCGTGCGTTCCACGCTCCGCATAAAGCGGCCCGTCGCCGTCGCCGATTCGGGAGCTTCCGTTGCCGATACGCGCAGTTCGTTGAATCTTCCGGAGTGCCCGCGTAGATAAACGACATCAATGCCGAATTGGGAGACGAGAAACGAATCCAGAGAGACAGAATCGACGAACAGATCGTGGAACTTCACGTCAGTCGGCAGCCAGTTCGCGGAGTTCCGCGGGGCTGGCGTCCCGTTCCTCTACCGAGGCAGAGACTAATAAACTCTCGACAACAAGATTTTCCAGCTCCGCCGGGCTCATGCTCTGGATCCGCCTGCGACGAGCTATTTCCGCGAAAAGGAGGCCCAGCCGAATCCGCCGCTGAGCAAGCGCTCTATATTCATCGATACCGCCTCCGGCGAGGCGTGCAATCGCTTCTGCTTCTTTCTCCACCATGCTCGACGGAACAGGAAACGCATAAGCGTTGTTGAGCCAGTCCAGAACCTGGGTTTTCAGATGCGAGGCTGTGAGAGCCGATGCCTCGTCAATCTGAATTCCTGCCAATTCAGCCGTTTCCGCATTGACCCTTAGGCGAAGGAACGGGCCTTGCGGAGTGGGATCCGGCAAATCAGGAAGATGGGTGGCACGAATCTCAACACGTAATGCTCCGCTGTCTTCGAGGGTGACATGCGTGGTGGTCACAATGGAGCCTCGCGGAGTCTTCGCTTCGACCGTCTCCTTCGCCAACCTCTTGATCACGTCCTGGCGCGCGGTTTCGCCATACCGCTCAGCAATGGGTGCCTGACCGGGGCGAACACCCGGGATACTGATGCTTCGGGCTAGCTGCTCGAGGCGTTCGTGAACGGCCGCGAGAACTACCTTCGGCTCAATGAGGTGCGTGTAGATCTTTTCCGCCGCCTCGGGAGACTTGTCCTCTTGCGGCACTTCCGCGTCAACAGCTTCGCCGCTTAGTTCCAGCTTCCATGCGACCGTCACTCGCAGTGCCGAGCAACTGCGTGAAGGCGGGCGGCCCACATGAGGAATTCGGGAATCGAAAAACACCGCGCGGTTTGGCCTCACACGCACGGCAAGCGCTACTTCCTCCCCTTCGTCGTAGTAGACGGTTTCGCCATCCCATTCCTGCTTCCACTCGGGATTCGGGTAATAGAGAAGGGTAAAGGCACCGGCGCGATCCGCATCTCGGTGGACTGCGCCTCCCAGACCATACGTGTGTCCATTCGCGTAAACGCGCAGCACCCGCAGCGGGCCACCGGCCAGGGCTTCACAGCGGGGTTGAGCGAGCTTCCAGATCGCGTCAAAAGCTTCGTCACTTTCCAGATCCCGCTTCCAGAACTGGCTCTCGACACCTGCGTGCGAGGCATGCCCGAAGCGCCAGCCAGCCCCGCAACAGGTCGCCCAGGCGGCCATATGGAGCGGTGGCGTTGCCAGGTCCTCAATGACTTCAATAACGGGTTGCCGCATGGGTTCAGAGCTCTGCGGCATGGCGGATCAGATTATTGTAGGTCTTCGACATGAGCAACTGGAGCTCAGGGTCTAAGGAAGGTGGGATTCTTTGCAATACCGACCACATATCCCAAAGAATTTCACGCATTGCCGCGTCCCGGAACATACTCTGAATCCACGTCACAGCCGCCACGCGAACACCTCGGGTCACGGGCGCCACATAGTGGATCGCCGTGGAGGGATAGACAACCGCTTCTCCGCAATCGAGCTTGACCGGGTCTTCCCCGATCTCGCTCCGGATTGTGAGCTCCCCGCCATCATAGGACTCGGGGCGGCTGAGAAACAGTGTCATCGACAGATCCGTTCGAATGTGGGCCAATTCTCCCATGATGGCGCGATCCACGTGTGGACCGTACGTCATGCCGGGTTCGTAACGGCTGTAGATCGGGATCTGGATTGCTTTAGGATGGGTGTAAGCCTGAAATGCTCCGTGGCCTGCCAGGGCGGCGCGAAGAGTTCGGTCCAGTGGTTCGAGCGACTCGTCGCGTCCGTCCGTTTGAAGGTTCAATTTAACATCGCTGGCTCCGCCGCGGGCGGTGATCTTACCATCGACGAACCGCGCGTTGTCCAAAACCGCGAGGATCTTTTCCGCCTTGTCATGGTCGAGCAGGCGGAAAACCTTATAACTCATCTAGACAGCTTAGACGGTACGCTTGCGCCGCCACGCCAATGCACCGGCGAGACCAGCCGCTCCGAGCAGCAGGGTAGACGGTTCGGGCGCTTGCGCCACATCGGATGCGAGCGTGGCAGTATAGGCAGCGCCCTCACCCCCAAGGTTGACGCCCACCGTAACATCACCCGACTCACCCAGATGGAAGCTCTGGCTGGTGTTGAGGATGCCCGTGAAGGAGGGAGTGCTACTGCCCAGAAGATAGAGGCTCGCGGACGAACTGTCCCAACCCTGAGCACCTGTAGCGAAGGTAAAGGTATAGTCTCCGCTGGCCAGACCTTGGAACGTAAAAAAATCCGAATAATCGCCGATGCCGCAGCAGTCGAGCCTGCCTATCACCTCGTCGGTACCACCAGGCAGCAGAGCCGCCCCGGCGAGGTTATTAGAAAAATCACTGGTTTCAGTAATCGTGCCAGCTGCCGCTGGCACAGCAGCAGCGATCGTCAGGCAGGTGGTGCCCATCAGGACTCTGGTTAATTTATTCACTTTTAAGCGCTCCTTCGAGCTATCGTACAAGATAGCACGCAGAGTTATATCACGTGGCGCTGTAGCCCAGATTTTCAAATTCCCAGGCAAAAGCCGTACGAATTTGCGCCCCCGCCGCGTCGTCGAAGTAGTCCCGCGCAAGTTCCTGCCGCAGACGATAACCGCTCTTGTACATCCCGAGACGTCGTGGCTGCCAGGGAATTCCAAGGCGCCGGCAAAGCCGCTCCATGTCGGGCACCAGGTTTTCATAGCGGATCGTGTCGTCGACCGCCAGTTTATCGTTCAAGGTGTATATGTGCCGGTCGAGTGGCAAGCGTCCCGTTTCGAGCCAGTTGCTGAGGGCCTGGCGTACAATTGAAAACTCGCCGCGTGACAGGGCTGCCCGCCTGGAGGGACTGAGGTGATACCAGAACTGGGATACTACCTTATCCCAAGGGTCTCGCACGAGGCAGAAACGGTAGTAAGAATTCCAGATTTCGGGCGAAAGTCTGGCCACGGCCTCGCTTGCCGTCATGTGGTTGTACCATGTCACTCCACCTGAGGCGGAACGAGCTTCGGAGCCTCTGGCACCGACAATGCCGAAGTCCGAAACCAGCTCGCCGCGTCCATGCAACGCTCCCTGCCATGCTTTGGGATCGACACAGAAAGGCTCGAAGTAGATCTCCGCAGAGGTGCCGGCGGTCTTGATGGTCTTCAGGTAAATGAATCGGCAGACGTGACTTACCAGCATGTTCGGAGCATTCTCCAGATTAGAACGCCGTTTAAAGTTGCGGAAGAAGCATGGTGCAATGGAACGCAAATTGCCATCCGACCGCGTCAGATCTTCTGGTGTTACCTCAACCTAAGTCCTTATTTGGATGCTCGGGATGCGATCGGTTCCAGGCAGTCCGGTGAATGATCTCCCGCTGCGGAGGTCGTCATCCTGCTAATCAAAGACCTCTGATCTTCCTGAGATCGCGACTCCCACCAGTTTGGATTGATGTGGAGGTTTTCGCAGAACTCCAAGAGGAATCGGAGAACTGCATCGGCTAGATCATCATCGGGCATGCGGTGAATGAGTAGCCTTCGGCTGTGCCGGTCTCCTCCAATGTTCGCCGATCGCGACGTCAGAGGACTGCAGTGGCTTGACTCCGATTGGCTGAACTGTGAGCAAGCTCGAGAGCGTCACCACGGCGTGACACTACTGCCGGGAAATCGGGCCAGTAGAGTTGCACAAATTTAAGCCAGCTGCGGATGCGCTCCCTGAACCTCCGCTCTCTGGCGTATTCCTAAACGCCTAACTGTTCGCCCAGGCCAGACGGACCGAACAGGGGAATACGCTCCGGTCCTTTCGCCTGATAGCAGCGCCACGACAGTCACGTGTACAGATCCAGTTATCCCGGGTTATTTGCCAGTTTTCTCACTATGTCGGCGTCGACGGGGATGCGGTGGCTCTTCAGTCCATCCCGGAACGAAGCCGAAATCGTGACCAGATTTTGTCTCCTCTTGCCCCGTTGTGAGGTCTTCGGCGAACCAAAGCCGAACATGATAGAAGAAGTGGGTCCTGCTGCAATTCCATACTTCAGAACGGCGGCGGCCATCTCGTGTGCCGAAGAAGATCGTGCTGGTGAAAACTCGCTTGAATGCGGCAGCCAGTCGCGATCGTACACACCATTAGTCGGCAGCCGCCATTCGTTCAAAATTTCTGCAGCGCTCCCGAACTCCACCACCGGACTCTTGTTCCGCACTGCCTGGGTGGCGAGCCAAAGCAGAACGAGGCGATCCTGGCCAAACGGCACACCGAACTCCGGATGGCCAACGATTTCAAGGAACAAGCGCCCGTTTCGACGAGTGTAGGTCAGGTCGCGTGCGGGAAGGGCATGATTCGAACATGCGACCTTCTGGTTCTTAGCTACTTGACATCAGCTATATTGTCGATTCTTTGAACACTCCTCTTCGGACATATCGGCCGCTCACCTCTTTGTGTTCCAGTCGTTTCGAGGTTGCCGCTTATAGCGCGCAAGCGGGTGGGGACGAGTTAAGAACCTTGCAAAACGGTTCGTATGTTTGCCCGGTGCTTGGCGATATTGGTAGCCGTCGGAACATTCCGCAGGGGCGTGCGGAAGGCGGCAAGATGCAGCGGCACTCCCGGCTGCCAGGAGGCTACGGAGCTGCCGCCAGCCCGGGTCGCCGGCTCCGAATGCTACGAGTCAGCAAGTATTATTTATCAACGGCGGGCTGGCCAGTCAGTTTTTCGATGAGCTTCGCCGCTATTTCCAAAGACGCTCCCCGGGCAATTGAAAGCGGTGTCTTTCCGGCAGCGTCGGCCGCCTTAAAATCAACGCCTTTACCAGCCAGAAACGCGACAACTTTACCGATCTCCGGCTGGGTGGAGTTCTGCAGCGAGGCTTGGACAGCGGAGTGCGCCACGGTCTGTTTGGTCTGGCTGGTAGCGCTGATGTCCGGCGCGACTTCCCACGCGTACTGGACGATGTCGACATGCCCGCTGATGGCGGCTGCCATCAATAGAGTGCTGCCGTCCTGAGCGACCAGCTTCGGATTGGCTCCCCCAGCCAAGAGTGCACGCATGGCCTCTAAATGATTCGATCGTGCTGCCAGGAGCAGCGGAGTCTGCTCTCCTACAGCGGCGCGAAATCCACCTCCCCCGCCCCTGCCGCCGGCCTGGGCAGGTCCCGTCTTGACGTTGGGATCAGCCCCATGTGCGATCAACTGTGCGACAAGTTCGTGGTCGCCGTTTTGAGCGGCGATATGAAGAGCGGTGTTGCCGTTGCGGTCTTTGGCTGATACGCTGGCTCCTTTTGCGATCAGCAATGAAGCCACTTCAGGCTTGCGGGCCGCCATTGCAATAAGCAATGCGTTCATACCTGCCGGAACCGCATAATCGACCTGAGCACCAGCGTTGAGCAATGCCCCGACGGCATCTTTGCTGCCAGACTGGACAGCAAAAATCAGTGGCGTAAAGCCTGCCTTAGATGCGACATTCGCATCCGCGCCGCCTTTCAGGAGTAGTTCGATGGCTTCAGCGTGGCCTTCAGCTGCCGCCCACATCAATGCATTCTGACCTTTGCGCGATTCAAGAGCGTTGACCTTGGCACCCCGCTCCAGAAGCAACTCTACGACTTTCCGATTGCCGGATTTGGAGGCAATCATCAGAGCGGTCTCGCCGTTCCATCGCGCCGCATTGGCATCGGCCCCGGCCGCCAACAGTTTCTCCACGACGGCCGCGTTCCCATTGGCGCAAGCCAATGTCAGCGGCGTTTCACCATAGTCATCAGCGCCATCCGGCCGAGCACCCGCTTTTAGCAGCAACCCGACGATCTCCGTCTGATTCTCATACGCGGCCCAGGCGAGAGCGGTGGAACCATCGGGCTGTTTAAGGTTCACATCGGCGCGTTCTACGATCAGGGCGGCAACCGTACGGGTATTTTGGTCTTTAACAGCCTGGATGAGATTGCTGTTGCCTGCGAAGCCCAAGCTGGCCGCGACCAGGCCAGGCAATAGGACACTAGCTCTGCGAAATGATACGGGAATCGTCACAGCCCTGAGAGTCCCTCAAGTTTGCCTGTACTGTCACCGAGAGTCTCGCCAGGAACACCGGCCTTATCGAGCATGGTGAGGAGCAGGTTTGTCATCGGTGTGCCAGCCTTCGCTTTGAGGTGTCGACCTCCGCGAATGTCGACCGATTTCCCACCTGCGAAAGCCAGCGGGAGGTTGTCATGATCATGATTGTTCCCGTCCGTAATGCCTGCGCCGTAAAGAATCATGGTGTGATCAAGCAGAGTCCCGTCGCCATCCTGCGTCTCGTTCATACGCTGGAGGAGATAAGCGAAAGACTTCACCCGATGTTCATCGACCTTTTGAGCCTTCGCGATCTTCTCCGGATCATTCTGGTGGTGGGTCACAACATGGCAACCTTCCGGGATTCCGAGTTCCCTGAAGGCGCGGTTCGAGCCCTCGCGGGCCATCATGAAGGTAATGACCCGTGTCATGTCCGCCTGGAACGCCACTACCATCAGGTCGCTCATCAGTTTCGCGTGATCTTCAAAAAGGTCGGGGATGCCGCTGGGGC
>JAOAPO010000437.1 GCA_025462945.1 Bryobacterales bacterium | reverse complement strand
CTTGAGTACCGTCTGCGCAGAACGCGACGTACCGATGAGGTATCGCTTTCTATCGATCTGGCAGGGACGACATAGCTGATGCCGATTCAGTCTCCGAATCTCGACGACCGCACCTTCCAGCAACTCGTGGATGAAGTGCGTCGACGCGCCGTCATGACCTGCCCTGCGTGGACCGATCTGTCCGCGGGTGACCCGGGGATGATCCTGCTGGAGCTTTTCGCGTACCTCACCGAAACCATGATTTACCGGCTGAATCGCATTCCGGTAAAGGCTTACGCGGAGTTTCTGCGCTTGCTGGGGGTCGTTATGTACCCGCCCTCCGCGGCAAGTGTAATGCTGGTTTTCCGTCGTGTCACGCCGTCCGACATAAAGATCGAGATCCCGCGAGGAACCAAGGTGACGCTGGGGCGGCCCGCCAGCGGCAGCGCCCCTCCTTCGTTCTTCACATCCCGGAGCGTGACCCTTGAACCCGGCACACGCGAGGCGGAAGTCCTGGCCTTCAACAGCGAACCGATAGAAGGCGAATTAGCCGGGAAGGGAACGGGGCTGCCTTCGCAATGGATAACCGCCGCTCGTACACCGATCGTGGCGCCAGTCAGCGACGAGCCGGGTCTGGTCGTCGGCGTGGAAGAACTCGATCGAGAGCTGGATGACAGAGCGCCAGCTCTCTTCTTTGGTGGTAAGTCATACCGCATCTGGAGGGAGGTGGAGCATTTCACCAACGTCAACGATGAGCGGCATGTCTACACCGTTGACCGCGTCACTGGCACCATCACCTTCGCACCCGCGATCCTTAGCGGAACGCCCGGGGGGACTCTCTCGGACACGCCGGAACTTCTTGCGGAGGTTCCCGCCAAAGATCGTGAAATTCGCCTCTGGTACCGAGTGGGCGGGGGACCGGCCGGCAATGTGGCGTCAAACACCATCACCGTGCTGAAGAATTCGATAGCCGGGATCGAAGTCACGAACCTCCAGCCAGCTACAGGCGGCCGTCTTGCCGAGACGCTCGAAAACGCCATGGCGCGAGGACCTCTCAACCTTCACGCGCCCCAACGGGCCTTGACAGCAGCCGATTACGAGTCGGTGGCGCTGTTGAGCACAGGTGCAGTCTCCCGCGCCCGGGCGTTCACTACCTCCGCGCTTTGGGTGCACGCCGCGCCCGGCACAGTGCAGGTATTGCTGGTTCCCTGGGTTCCTGAAGAGCTTCGTTCGGGTGACCGCGTCAGTGAGGAAACGCTTCGGGAATACCAGACGGAAACCGCCCGTAACCAGGTGCAGACGGCGCTCGATGCGCGCGTTGCGCTCGCCACCGAGTGCAACGTGGAGTGGACGCGAATGAAGACGGTCGTGGTGACCGCCCGCGTTGTAGCCCGGCGAGAGGAAGACCTCGTTTCCCTCCGCGACCGAGTGCTCAGACGAATTTACCAGACCATTACGCCGCTCCCGAATGCACTCCATCCCGCCGGGTGGCGCTTCGGCCAGGCGCTTCGGGCATTCCATGTGTATGACATCGTTACTCCCGAGCCCGGCGTCAGCTATGTGGACCGGGTGGGCTTCAAAGTCGGCGACGTCCCCGACCATGACGTTACTTCGCTTGCGGCGGATGCCTTCCAGACCTCCACCTGGTATGCCGCCAGCGGCGACACTCTTTTCAGGTCTTTGGACGACGGCGACGGTTGGGAGGTGGCGGGCCGATTTCCCGGAGAGACACTTCGATCGGTACGCGTTCACAGGCGTATTCCGGGATTGCTGGCAGTGTCGAGCAGACTGACAGAAGGCGGCGCGCGCGTCCATCTCTCGCGCGACTGCGGCGAGACCTGGAAACTCACCGCGCAAACGGCCTTCGACATCGAGGGGATGACCTGGGTGTTGCGGGATGGCGCACCGCTCCTGTACCTTGCCACCGGAGCTGGCTTGTACGAACTCTCGATGGAGCCGGATGCAGTGCCGTTGCAGGTTCTGATCGAGACGGGCACTCCAGACGGAGCTCTCTACGCCGTCGCAGCACTCACTGATATACGCGGCCAGGTCATCGTCGCCGTCGCGGCGCAGAGAACCGGGGGCGTCTTCATATCCACCCAAAGCGGGAAGTCCGGTACTTTTCGGGATGTCGGGCTGCACGGCGAAGATGTTCGGGTGCTCGCCATCCAGTACGACGGGCCTCGATCGTTCCTGTGGGCTGGAGTCTACGCCAGCGGCACCGAGGCAGGCAACGGCTGCTATCGCGCCGAACTCATCGAAGCAAAACTCTCGCCCGAGGGATGGCGACCGCTAAACAAGGGCTGGAAAGGTGGCAGCTGCCGGGCGCTTGCTTTCAGCGAGCAGCGTGCATTCGCAGCGTCGTTTGAGGCCGGCGTCCTGAGGGTTGACATGAATACCCAGGATGCAGCCTGGCAGTCGCCCGAAATCAACTGCAGGCTCCCCCAACGTGAATTGGGCCGAGTGTTTCACCGTGTCGACGCACTGGCGACGGACCCCGGTGGCGGTCTCCTCATGGCAGGCGGCCCGGTCGGCGTTTATCGGAGCTCAAACGGCGGTCTGCTTTACGATCCGTGCTCGAAGTCGGAGTTCACAGAGAAAGTGACGCTGCCTGACACCTGGCTCTTCTGTTCGGGTGAGCACGACGTCACGGTGGTCAGCGAAGATGAAACAAAGCGAGATTGAACGGCTGCTCCCTTCTATACTCCGGCGTACCGCTGGCGCCGGAACTCCGCTGGCGGCACTTCTGGCCATCATGGAGCATCTGCACGCACCGTCAGAGGACGTGCTACGCCACCTGGACTCCTTCTTCGATCCCCGACGGGCACCCGATGGGTTCGTGCCGTACCTTGCGAGTTGGGTCGACCTTGAGCGAGTCCTTGAGGAACCACCGCCCGCGAGAGGCTCGGCCGTTCGCGCGGCTCCCCGGCTGAGCACTGGGCTTGGACGCCTTCGTGAGCTGACTGCCTCCGCCGCCTTTCTCTCCCGATGGCGCGGAACGAAGTACGGTCTGCTCCGGTTCCTTGAGATAGCTACAGGCGCGACGGAGTTCCAGGTAAATGAAAAACCGCTCGACGCGCAGGGCCGTCGCCGACCGTTTCACATGATCGTGAGCGCGCCTGAAACTCTTCGAGCACAGCAATCACTTATAACCAGGATCATCGAGCAGGAGAAACCGGCTTACGTGACTTTTGATCTTGAATTTGTACGTCCGCAAACATCAAATAATCCCGAGTCGATGTAGAATCATCTCTCGGAAGATATCGCTTCGTGATTAGTTCAAGATAGCTCTTGGTTGGTACGGACTCAAAGCCGGTGTTGTAACGTGTGCCGACGTTCCGCGTGTGATTGCCGGAGCATGCCGCGGACCTCAAGGAGAACGGAAATGTCGAGCCCTTTTGCGATCGTTCCCGAGCCGAGCAGCGTCAAGCTCAACGCTCAGGGAAAAGGAGAAGTGAGATTCACCGTAACGAACAAGTCGGGCCGACCGATTCGCGCTCGCGCCCGGGTCGAGGCGCAGGATGCCGCGCAGAAGTCCTGGTTCCGGCTGGACGGTGAGGCGGAGCGGAACTTCCCGTCCGATAACAGCACTGACCAGTTTCTGGTACAGATTAGTGCCCCGCCGGATAATCCACCAGGCAAAGCCGCGATGCACCTCGACATGTTCTCCGTACAGGACCCGCAGGACGTCTTCACCGTGGGACCGATGGTCTCGTGCGAACTGGTCAGAGCAGAGGCCGTCAGAAAGGGCCGTCCGTGGTGGGTGTATGCGGCCGCAGCGGCAGTGCTTATCCTCGTGATCGCGACGGTGATGTTGCTGTCTCGCGGCGGCAAGGTTCCGAACGTCGTGGATCTGAGTTTCACGGAAGCTCAAAAGAAACTCTCGGCAGCAGGCATGAAGATGGGGCAGACGAACAGCAAGACAACCGGCAAGGCTCCCGGAACCGTTCTGGCACAGACACCGGCCGCGGGCGCTGAGATTCCGTCGCATAAAACCATCAATCTGGACGTCGAGCAGGAGGCAGCGAGGGACGTTCTGGTACCCGCAATCAGCGGGCTGGCGCTGACGGACGCCCAAGACCAGCTCACCAAAGCCAGGCTGAAGCCCGGCAAGTTCACGTATGACATGGCCGCGGCGGGGAAACCCAATACCGTTCTGCAGCAGAATCCCCGTGCGGGCATTCGGGTACCGCTGGATACGGAGATCGATATGGTGGTCAAGGCGGACTCTGTCTCCGTACCGGCCCTGGTTGGCTACTCATTGCAGAACGCGCTGCTGCAACTGCAAAATATGGACCTGCAGATGAAGCTCAGTGAACAGGTGATTGATCCACGCGTCAGGGCGCCGGGTACCGTCATGTCGCAGACCCCGCCCCCGCAAACCGTCGTGTCCAGGAAATCGGAAGTCAGCATGGTGGTTGCCCGAGCGCCTGGACTTACGGTGGGCGTGTTGGATCCGGCCATTGCTCAGCGGCTGAATGTGCAAACGATGAAGAGTCTGCAGGGCCTCTCCGCAGCCCGCGACCTGGCACCGCAGAAGTAGTAAGTACCTTCCAGCGAGTGAAGCGTTAAAAGGGGGCGGAGTGAAAATAGCCATCGTCATCTTAGTGGCTCTCGTGGTGTTGTTCGCGGCGTCGGTTTGGATTGGCTTCGGGCGGGAGGATGGAGGGTCCGCAGCCCAGACCCCATCGGGTGGCTGGCTCCAGAGTCTGGAACGTCTGACCGGGCCAATGCAGGCGACGGTTCGTGAATCGGAAATACACGCCCCGTGTCTGAGAGGCGTCACGTTCAGGATCGTCGCGTCGAAATCCTGCGAGGCTGACCTGGATGAATCGAAAGCGAATGTGCGCTCCGTTCACCTTGCCCTCGCGGGCTTCAGTTCCGGGCATCCCGGCACACAGGCGGGTGCCCTGCTGGACCCTGGCCGGAAAGTGAACGTGGTTGTGACCGCGAAAGACCGGTCCGTCGTGCCGCTGCGTATTCCGCTCGACGCGCGAAATCCGGAAACCAACTCCATTCGAGTGACGCGCGGGGGAGCGAACTTACTGCTCGAGTGCCATGCCGCCGTTGGATTCTGTGAAGTCGAGTTGCTGCTGTAGCCCTGTTTTAAACAACGGCTTTGACAATGGCCGGTATGGAGGCGATGAACAGAAAAATGCCCCAGATGATTGCCAAAATGAGCACGACGATGGCCGCGATCGCATCGGTGATGCTGACAAGGATGCCCGGTACCAACACGTGAAGGAAGCTAATGATGATATTCGCGAGTAGCGAGGTCACAATGATGAGGACCAGTCCCTTGTTCTGCAGGAACCGTTGCTGGGCGGCGATCAACATCACAGCAAATGCGACTTTGAAGAGCATGATCAGGCTAAGCGCCACGGTTGCGCCGCCCCGGTTGAAGAATCCCCACATCGCAAGATAGGCGAGAGTGCCGAAGGGAGCCGCCGTGAATAGAGAAACCATGATCATCAGCTTCACGAAAGCGGCCAAAGCAAGGCCGATCCCGCCGAGAATGATCAGAACCGAGACGATGAGCGTCGCCACCCCCTGTACGCGCCCGAAAAGGCTTTGGGGAAACAACAGGGGCAACCCGATCAGTAAGGCGGTGAATACCAGGAGACCGTCCAGCAACGCCATGTCGCGGATCGCGATTCCGGGCGGCTTGCTGGCGGAGCGACTGTCGCTAACGAGCTGGTTCACGGCACCGGCGTCGCCCTGTAATTCGCTCGGAATAGAAGAGGTGATAACTCCGGGGTCAAACGGCGGCTCAGGTATAACCGCCGAAGAGCCAAGCTCAACAAGTACCGCAATCACGACCGCGATCAGAGCGATGACGAAAAACGGAGTTCGCAGGCGGTCTAACATAGCGAGTCAGTCGTTGTGGAGAAGCGGCTATCTG
Organism: Bryobacterales bacterium; assembly: GCA_025462945.1. Classification (GTDB taxonomy): domain Bacteria; phylum Acidobacteriota; class Terriglobia; order Bryobacterales; family Bryobacteraceae; genus BOG-234. Next base: position 27,149 of record JAOAPO010000437.1, on the reverse strand, counting down.
ATGACGAAGTGTATAGGCACAAGTGAGGCGCAGTCAAGTGAAGAGTAATGGAGTTCTCGCATTTGCCGGCGCCTTGTCTATGGTTTCGATTGTCCTGGTGAGCGCCTGTAACAAAGGGAACCACGCGGGGACGGATCGGCACCTGGAATCAGGCGTGGCGAGTTGGTATGGACACCCCTACCATGGTCGTCGCACCGCCAGCGGAGAAGTCTATGACATGGAGGCGATGACTGCGGCACATCGAACGCTCCCCTTCGGAACCGTCATCCGAGTGGTAAACGTGAGTAACTCCCGGCAGACGGAGGTGCGTATCAACGACCGCGGCCCCTTCGTCAAGAATCGAATTGTGGACCTGTCCCATGCGGGCGCGCAGAAGCTGGGCTTTACCGGCACTGCCAGTGTGACGCTCGAAGTGGTGCGGTTTCCAAAGACACGTGCTCTCGACTTGTTTGCTGTGCAGGTGGGAGTGTTTCAGAACCGGGTGGAGGCCGAGGCCGCGAGAGTGGCGCTGGCTGGCAGTCATTCCGATGCACGGCTGATTGCGCGTGAGGGCGATCAGAGCTGGCGGCTTTTGGTGGGCATGGAAAACAGCGAGCAGAGTGCCCAGGACCTGGCAAAGAGGTTGAATCCGGAGGCCGGGGAGGTTTTCGTTGTCAGGGTTGACTCCGAGAACTGAATACAACCGGGGGGTTGTGGGAAGTGACCGCGTAGATAGCTCGAGTCAGCAAAGTCAGGCGGCCAGGGACGCAGTAATGGTGAGAAAAAGAATCAGTCCTGCCTGTTACTACGTGAGCTGGACCGCCTGCGGGAGGACGAGATGATTCTGAAAACAGGGGACAAAGGCGAGGCCGTCAAACGGGTACAGAAAGCCTTGAAGGCGGCCGGATTGAACGTGCAGGACGATGGGGACTTCGGCAAGCTGACTGAAGCTGCCGTGAAACAGTTTCAGCTGCAGCATCATCTTGGCACCGACGGCAGGGCAGGGCCGAAGACCCTGGCAGCTCTCGGACTCGACGAAAATGCCAATCTCAATAAACGCACGGCAGACGGCACCACGCCACCCGTCGAGGAGATAACGTTTTCAGACGACGACGTGGAAGCTCCGCCCGTCGTGAGATCGGTGAGCCGGGACTTCGCGAATGCCGTGGAGAGATTGCAGGACGCGCTGATCGGGCGCATGCAGGATGCTCTCCAGAACTTCGAGACGACCATGGTGTTCGCCTCCAGCCGGGAAGCTCACCCCGACGTTCTCGGCACCGTGCTGGCCACGACCTTCGACTTCGCGGTGGACGAAGCAATCTCCGCGACCGGCCCGGCCGCACCCGTGCTGAAGCTGGCCAAAGCGGTCTTCACGAAATCCCGTGAGGAGTTGCAACGTGCCGCAGCGGCAGCATCCAGCAACGCCGTTGGCGTGTGGATACAGCAGCAGCGTACCGCGCTCGGGAATATGCGCGGCACCTTTGATCTGACGGCGCTGGAGCAGGAGATAGAACTTGGCTACCTGGAGTCGCCGGACCGGACGGCATACTTCAACAACTTGCTGGCAGAGGCGGAGCGGTATAAGCGACCCTCGTTGCCAGCCGTGGAGGACCTGCAGTATCGGCTATTCGTGAATTGGATCAACGCCAATTCACGCAACGACGAGTCCGGCTTTATCGACGTAAAAATCAACGCCGAAGACGACCTGAAGCTGGAATCCTGCGTGGTGAATAGCGCCAGTGAGAGTCTCGACGACAAGATTGGCGACGCGCTCAACAGGCTGATGGGGGTAGCCAAAGACTTTCAGCGGCCAATGAACATGCCGGTCCGTAAGCGCATTCAGTTCTATACGGAGAACTTCAACCCGGGCGGCCATTCCTGGTCTTCCGGATGGCTGAACGAGCGCAACCAGATGACAGGAGCCCCTGTGCTTCCCAAAGGCGCTGAGATCTGGGCTGCTCAAACCTGGTGGGGTCTGATCAACAGGTTCGAGCGCGACTAACCTCCGGAGGCATGACCTTGTCCGACCAAACCGTACAGATTCCCGGGCCGATGGCGAGCGCAGCGAAGTGGCTGCTGGTTGTGGTTATTTGGTGCCTCGTGCTCGCGGCCGTCGGCGGGGTCGTCCTGGCGGTTCACCATCAATGGACGCCGTCCGGTGCCAACGCGACTGATCCGACGAAGAATCGCGACGACCAGTGCGAAGAGCTGAATGTCGCGCCAGGCACCAACGCCGGCACTGTTCTTGAAGTGCAGAATACGTGGTCGAACGCGGGTTATCTCCTTGCGGGGATGCTGATCCTCTTCTGCAGCTACCGCCCCATGGGCAAAGCCGTGGGACTGCAGTTGGTTATTCTGTCTGCCCTGAGCGGCTATTATCACGCCACACTACAGCCGGATGCGCAACTGCTGGATGTCGCCAGCATCTACTTCGCGCTGGCGACTCTGCTGCTTTTCGGGGTACAGGCTTCCTTCATTCGCTTTCCTGAAGGCGTTTGGGACTGGATCTGCACCGGCGTTATCACGATTGTCCTCTTTGTCGGCGGCTATAAGATGGCCGAGAATCGCAGCAAGGTCTATCTGTTCGGGTCAACTACCGTAGCCTTTACTCTCGTGTGCGCGATCATCGTCCTCTGCGTCTGGCAGATGTGCCGTGCCCGCTTCAACTGGGGTACCGCCCTGCAGTTCTGGAGGTTGTGGGCCAGAGACGGTGCTCCCTGGTATGAATACCTGATGATCTGGCGGATGTTCGTTCCGGCTGGCGACAGCAGCGAAGCGGAACTGCGGGACTGGACGCTGCGGTCTTATTTTTGGGTATTTGCGGCCATCGGCGGTGTCAGCTTGCTCTGCCGACTCCTGGACGGGGACGACAAGCCTCTGTGTTCCCCGCATGCCCCTTTCCAGGCCCACGCTATTTGGCACGTTGCGAGTTCCATAACCCTGCTCGCGACCTACGACCTCTTCTCCTGGACCTCGTTCTGGGACTTCACTGTTTTCCCTCGGCCAGCTTTTGGGCGGCAATCCAGCATTCCTTTGACGGGTCTGAACGACTTCCTTTCCGGGTACGGACCCTCTGTCGCAGCCGTCGTACTCGGGCTGTTGCTGTTTGCTCTCAGCTTCTCTCCGGGAACCTTCGTTGATAAGCCAAGGGACGGCGATACTGCCGGCGACCCCCTCCGCACCGGCATCCTGATCGCCCTTACCTTCATCGTCGGCGGCGTCGGCGTGGCGCTCTTGCAGTGGCGGCGGGCCATTCCCAGAGCGGATGCCTGACTCTCAGCAACGCCTCCAATACGGCTTACGGCTGGGCACGAACCTGCCAGTTCTGGGCGGGATCTGCACTGCAGGCGACCTGGAGAGCAACCTGGTTATTCTCTTTGCCTGCGCCGGTGATTGCGAGGCATAATTCGCTGTTGACGTTCTTCAGTTGAAACGTATCTGCATCCACAGGAACAAACTGCCAGCGTCGCGAGGGGTCCTCGTCGCAGTTGTACTGGACGGAGGGATTGTTCGGTAATTTGTTCCCGCCCGCTACCGTCAGGCACCGTGCACTGCTGAAGTTGACCATCTGCACGATATTCTTCTCCACCACTCGGAAGTTCCACAGACGTGCCGGGTCTCCGTCGCACAGGTACTGAACGGTCTCGATGTTGTTGTCGCGAGCGCCACCCGCTGGTGACAGACACAGCTGGCTGTTTTTGTTGACGATGTACACCCGGCCCGTTGGGGGCGCCACCAGTTCAGGTGTGGGCGGGGGCGGCGTGGCCGGGACCTGGGTGACCGGCGGTTTAGCGGGACTCGGCTTGCCGGACGCGAAGTACCAGACCGTGAAGCCCCCGACGAGTAGAACCGCAGCCATTACGGCGAGGATCCACCAGGGGAAAGGCCGAGCTGCGGGTGCAACGAGCACTACCGGAATCGAGACCGCCGGCCCGCGGGTGAAATCCTCATCGGGATTATCGACGGAAATCACATCCAGCCGAAACGAGTAGGTCGCCTCGGAAGTTCCTGCGGGAATCTTCACCGCCACTCGGAACTGTTGCGTGCCTCCGACCGGGAAATCTCGTTCGTCTCCCGCCGGGATTGCCAGCCAGGCAGCCTTGGCTGGTTCCTGCGCGACAACTCGCACCCGGCCCCGGACCGGCCGGCTTCCGACGTTCGTAACGGTAAACGGCATCTCACCGGTCCCGGCGTTGTTCAGGTGCACTGCTTCAGATCCAGGCGTTACATCAAAGATTCGTGCCATCAGATTCGCTTCCTCCTTTGAAATCAATCAGGCCGGGGAGCCGAAATGTTCATTCCCGTGTTTTTGGTGTAGAAATGCTCAGCAATCCAAAGACCGCCACGCTGCGGTTGGAGTGTCCTTCAAAGAGACCGGCCGGTCGCCAACAGTATGAAGACACGGGTCTCGAATGCAGCGCCGGTACAACAGGGCTCTTCCGCAAATCTGATGGTGCTTTGATCGGTCAAAAGTGCTCACAACGTTCCTCCCGTGACGTTCTATGCAGAACTTGACGCACACAACTCGTGGTGTTCGACCAGACATATCACCCCGCCGCGAAATCGCAAGCGCGACCGCAGACGGGTGCTTCGGCATGACGGTGTGAGTGAGAGAACGCGTTGCACCTCTTGACGGATTAAGCAGCACGTCGTGAGCGTAAGCTTCGATGGATATCTCGAGAATGCCTGAAAACTCATCCGAATTGCCTTGCAACAAAGCGACACCGGATGTACTCTTATCTCGCCGGAACAGAGTAGAGCGCCATCGCGCGATACGCCTCGTGGAGGATTTGTGGGCTTAAAGCACGCGTTTAAGTGCGGGTCATCGAGCCAACAGACTTCCTCCGAAGTAGAAGTCCGTCCAAACCTATCCGCGTCGGGCAAGGCATCGAGGACTAACAATGCAACGTTCGCATCTATTTTTTTGCGCAGCTTTCGCCACGTTGATTACCGGGCTCTCTCTGCGCGCGCAGTCTCAGGAGAGGACATCGCAGACGACATTTCACCTGGCGGGTCGCGGGGGGTCGATCGCGTATCCGTCCGGCTGGTCGCCGATGCACTATGACAACGTGCATGAGTTATGGAATGCGACGCCGGAAGAAATAGCGCAGCTATCTTCGGAGCAGCGCGAATCGATCCCGAGAATCGAGACGAATATTATAAGCTTCACGAACCATGCGGAAGCTGTGCGCCGTTTGCGCGACATCGAAGCGGAATGGGGCATGACGTCGCAATTTCTAGTCGTCGGCGGTTGGCCTGCACTCCAAAGGCGGCAACTGGTTCCGAAGCCCGAGGCGAGGACCCGTTCGAAGACGGCCCCGGCTCCGAGCCGGCTGTATATGATCACTACCGCGATTGCGGCCGGAAATACGCTGGTCCGGCTCGACGGCTTTGCCCCGGAGTCGGCACCGCCCAATGTGCTGGATCAAATCGAGAAGATCGGCCGGGAGCTGCGCCCCGACGTTTCGGGCGATCCCATTGAAGCCTTGAAGGAAGTAGCGAAATTACGAAAGAGCCCGTCTTTGCGGATGCGTCCGGCCACTCAGCCGGAGGAAGCTCCAGCGGGCAGGCCGTTATTGGCCCCCGTGCAGCCCCGCGCGATTCCTGCGAGTGATACGGCAGGAAACCTGATCAATCTGGGCGAGACAGGCGTGAACGATAACGATGGTCTATTGAACGAGCAGATTGGAAGCGAATCCGAAATTGCGGTGTCGACGAATGGCGCCAATATTGTGGTCGCGCAGCAGTGCCGGTTCCGAAACTCAACCGATGGCGGCAATACATTTCCGAGTACGGGGGTCGCGCCGGGGAATTGTACCGGAGGCGACTCATCGGTAGCATTCGGGGCCAGCGGCAACTTCTATTGGGCGACGATCGGCAGTAATAACGCCACGTGTCCGGCTACGCAGCAAAACTGCAATAACACGCAGCAAATGGCGCGCTCCACGACGAATGGGGCGAACTTCGCTTTCGTGACCAATGTGATCGATTGCCGCGTCACCGGAGGCTGCGGCTTCGGGAACGTGCCGGACCAGGAGCACATTGCAGCGGACCGCGTTAACGCCAGCGCTTCGGGCGGCGATCAGATTTACCTGGCTTTCCGCAAAGGCTTCGGATACGGAATCCAATGCTCAACGGATAGTGGAGCGAACTGGACTGCCGTGGCGTACCACACGGGGGGGGCAATCGATTTTCCGCGTATTACAGTCGGGCAGAACGGTACTGTTTATGTAATTGCGAACAATGGGAACAACATCAACATCGACAGCTTCAGTTCGTGCCAGAACGGTCTGGTCCAGAACCTGAACCAGGTAAGCATCGCGGCAGGCATCAATCAGGTGGTGTGCCCGGTCCCCGGCCTCGACCGCTGCAACAACGGCAACAATCTCTCCAGCCATACGGTGGCCGTGGACGACACGAATGCAAACCATCTGTACGTATCCTATTCTGTCAACACAGTCGCTCCATCGCCTGTGCCGCCCGGGAATCCACCGACACCGCTGACGACTCTCGGAAACGAGAACATCATGGTGCAGGATTCCATCAACGGCGGCGCGAACTGGCGGCCGGCCGTGCAAATCAGCCAGGCGGCGAACGGACGCCGGTATGAGACATGGACCTGCGCAACAGGAGGCACGGCCTTCGTCTCCTATTTCGATCGCGCCGTGGCGACTACGACCTCGAACGATTTGACCGATTACTTCTTGGGCAGCGCCAATCTGGACGGCGGGGGGAACCTGCAGGTGGCAGGCGCCAGCGTCAAGCTCAACGGCGCTTCGGATCCGGAGTGCGCGAGTGGATGGCCATGCAGTACACGGAATTTGAACGACTCCGAATCCTGCTCCACGCAGCCGCAACTTGCCGGCCGTTGCCGGCACACTCCGAACAACAACACGGATTCATTTATAGCTTGCGATTCAAACCAGACGACTTGCCCGGCCACTGAAACCTGTCAAGCAATCGGCAATGGCGGTTGCCCGAAGTATGGCGATTACACCGGGAACGCGTGCCTTCAAGGGCGAGTCTATGCGGCGTTTCCGAGTGCGACGAACCAGCCGGGCGCCACTCCCACCGGCGGCAATATCAGCACGTTCTTCTCCCTGACGGTTGTTTCTTCGACTGGTACTACGGTTACGTACACTGGAGATACAACAGCCGACTACCACGACACGGCGAATCTCTCGGCGAATCTTGTGCTGAGCGGAACGTCGGTCCCAGTTGTCGGCCAGACCCTGACGTTCACTCTCGGGACCCAGACCTGCAGCAGCGTAACCAATGCAAGTGGTACCGCTTCATGCAGCATTGTTATCAATCAGCAACCGGGTCTGCCGTACACGGTGAAGGCCAGCTTCGCGGGTTCGGGTAACTATCAAGCCAGCAGCGCATCGACGGCCTTCACCATTACGCGCGAGCAGACGACGACGACTTACACGGGTCCGACAGTTATTGCCAATGCCGTCCCGACGACATTCAGCGCGGTATTAAATGAAGACGGGACGGCGCCGATCGCAGGCCGAACGATCACGATCACGTTGGGCTCGGGTCCTACAGCCCAGACCTGCAACGGTGTGACCAGCGCAACGGGCAGGGCGAGCTGCAGCATTACACCGAATCAGCCCTTCGGGCCCGGAACTGTCAGGGCGAGCTTCGCAGGGGACGCCTTCTATCTGCCGTCTTCGGGGAATGCGAATACGATCCTGTTCGCATTCCTGAGCAGGGGCGCATTCGTGGTCGGGGATAACTCCGATGCAGGCGCAGTGGAGTTCTGGGGCAATAACTGGTCGCTCGTGAACGCGACCAGCGGCGGAGCGACCCCGAATCAATTCAAGGGGTACGCCGCCAACACAAGTGAACCTCCAAGGTGCAACGCCAACTGGATTACGCGTCCGGGCAACAGCTCAGATCCGCCCGATCCAACGCTGCCAAGCTATATGGGAGTCATTGTGTCCAGCAGGATTGGCAGTTCCGGGGCCGCAGTCTCGGGCAATGCTCCTCAGATTGTCGTCGTCAGGACCGATCCAGGCTACGACTCAAATCCGGGGCACCACGGCACCGGGACGGTTATAGCAACTTACTGCAAGTAAGTAGAGTCTGGAGGGGAGTGGAGTACAACTGATCTCCTCCCATTTTTCTTAGCCTTTCTCAACCATGCGTAACTTATACCTACTTCTTTGCTTGACTGAGCTTGTAGTGCAAGCGACGTTCGCACAATCGCCAACCGGACGGGCGGCGCAGCCGGCTGCCGTCGCAATCGTCCAGGGACAGCCAATCCTGGAAGACGAATTGCGACCGCTGATCGAAGGCGACTTACGGCGGCTCCGCTTTGAAGAGTACCTGGTCCGCCGCAGAGCGCTCGATGAACTGATCATCCGCAAACTGGTCCACACGAAAGCGGAACAGAAGGGATTGACCAATGACGAGTATCTGCGCCAGGAAATTGATGAGAAACTCGCGGAGCCGACTGAGTCGGAGCTGCAGGCCAATTACTACGATCATGCCAACCTGTCGAATGTTCCCTACGAGCTGATCAAGAGCCGACTGATCCCAGGTCTGAAACAGCAGCGCGCCGAACGCGCGCGTCAGGAGTTTTTTGCGAAGCTGCGCGAGCAGGCGGGCGTGGTGGTGACCATAAAGCCTCCCCGGGTCGAGGTTGCCGTCGATCCGGCGCGGATGTCCGGGAATCCGGATGCACCGGTCACGATCGTCGAATTTTCAGATTTTCAATGTCCGTATTGCAGCAAAGCAAACGCTACCTTGCGCCAGGTTATGGAGAAGTACAAAGATCGTGTGCGCATTGGATTTCGCGACTTCCCGTTGACCCAAAGTCATCCCGGGGCGCTGCGAGCGGCCGAAGCGGCGCGATGCGCAAGCCGCCAGGGGCAGTTCTGGGCGTATCACGATCTGATTTTCGCAAATCCTAATAATGTAGGCGAAGAGGATTTGAAACAGCGCGCCCGCGTTTTGAATCTGGACATGGGGCAGTTCGAGGCTTGCCTGGTGGACCACAGCGTCAGGGCACAGGTCGAACAGGATTTACGGTCTGGCACGCAAGCGGGAGTGTCAGCCACACCCGGATTCTTCATCAACGGAATTCTGCTCAGCGGCGCCCAACCGCTTTCCGCATTTGAGGCTCTTATCGATTCCGAACTGGAGTCGCAGAAGACACTCAAGTAAGCGCCTTCACGTGCCACTCTCAATCACTGGGCGGCCGCACCCATGGTGCGGATGCGCAGGAAACGCGGCCCGGGGAAGAAGGAAGCTGCATGACGTTGCTGTCGCCGCGTTGCCTCTCCGTTGCTGGGCGGGGCGAAGGAACTCAAACGCCGTCCCCTCGCCCCACACCCCGCTTCGAAGAGAACAGGTCGACTGAATGCCGATCACTGATCGATCATCAAACACGCCAGCGTCGCTTCGCTCCGATGGTGATCGGCATGATCCAGGAATCATGATCGCCATCAGTTCGGAATCGTGATCGGCTTTGCCGGACTACGCACCGGTCTTGCCAAAATACTTTTGATAGCAGAGCGACTGGGTTTTGGATGCCGCCAAAATTGCCACTCTGCCCCTTTGTCAGCAATCTCGTCAGCGATGCAGCATGTTCGTCCAGGCGCAGCGCGATGACCGACCGGTACATCGCCCGGCCACAGAAGTGAACACCGCCAAAACCCTCTGAAGTGATCGCGCGTGTCAGCATAATGGCTCTCGGACAGACGCCGAAACAGAACTCGAGAACCGGTAGCCATTTCCAGCCCTGCATTAGCGGGAATCGCCAGACGAAAGTGGGAACCAGCCATTGCGCAACTCTCCGGTTCACGTTCATGGAGCCGACGCTATCCAGCAATCTGCAAGCGGTAGAACGAGCGCCGCCCGTGGCTAAGCAAAGTACAGAGACCGGCTCGAGTTTACCGGGCACGAAGGCTGGTCACCTGATGTTGATGGTCAGGATGTTTGCGGGATGCTGATTGACCTTCACCACGATGTTGGTCAGACCAGTGCCCGCGAGCCATGGCGGCAGTTGGACATTTATTTGATCCAGACCCGCGAAATCTGGTTGAGCACCCGCGTAGAGCACGGGCAGGAACTCGCCATTCACGATCACCGAGACGTCATCGAGGTCGAGTGAACGACGATGGCGAATGCCAGTGCCGTACACAGTGAGGTATACGAGGGAGCCGGCGCTTACATCGATGGGTAACGCGCTGCAAGTCTGAGTGCTGCACTGGTAGAGTTCCACCGGCGAACCGACCGGCGCGCTGCCTGCAGCGAATCGGAGGGCTGATGCCGCGACAACACCCGATCCGCGGCCATCGATGCTGAACAGCGCCGGCGCGACCCGACCAACGGCTCCAAGGGCGTTTCGGAGCTCGCCGGTGCTCGTCGTGATGGCGAAGGTGGCAACACCCTCAGTTAAACCTGCAGGCATTAGAAAATTGATCTGCCCTGGCGATACATAGAGTAGAGGCGCGACCCTGGACGTGCCTGCCTCATCCCGCACCGTTATCGTAACTCCGCCCAGGGTAGCGGGCAACGGCTGCGAGGTTGCCTGGCTGGTTGTCGACGCCAGGCTCGTCCCATAGACGGAACCCAGTGAGTCCGGTGCCACTACGGATGAAGCACTGGCCGCTGATTTGATCTGGATCGACTCGCGGAGCGCGTAGTAACGGGCCATCCAGTACGGCAGGATGTAATCGATGCCCGCTCCTTCGATGATCCCCGCGCCCCCCACCGAGAGTTGAAACGGCGACCGCTGCCACAGGAAATCGGTCGGCGGGCGTCGCCACACCGGCACGGGGGCACATGCCCGGTCACCGCAAACCGGCACAGAGCCGTTCAGGTCCGCCCCGAAATCCCGGCGCAATCGCAGGAGCCAGCCGTTGAGCAGCGCCATTGTCTGATTGTCACGAGCGGGGTTGGGGCCTCTCAACGCAAGATCGATCACGTTGAAAAACGCATTCTCGTGCAGCGCGGTGTGGTCTCTGAGCACTCCGTACGCGAGCTCATAAATCGGTTTCGCGGAACTGCCCTCAAGCCGAATCAGGTTATAGAGGTTGATGTAATCCAGACTGAACTTGAAGTACGAGTCGTCTCCGGCAACATCCACTCGGATCGGCAGTGGCACTGAAGGCGAATACACCACGCGCTGTGTCTCATAACCGGCGCCTGTGAAGCGGTCCGGGTTGACCCGCCGCCCAATCGCCAGGAACGTCTCAATCTGATCGGGACGGATAAGAAACGTTGTGCTGCTGCTTTCGTCGGGCATCGTGACTGACCAGTTATGCCCGTTCAGGTTGTCGACGAGACGTGTTACGAGACCGCTGATGCTACTGCGTATAGCGGAGTCCGAAACCATATCGAACGCCACCGCGAGACCGAACATCGCGCCTGCATACTGGTCCCGAGAGGTGTTGCCTACCCAGATCGAGCCATATGAACTATTCGTATGAACGCCATTGGCTGCCTCCTCCCTCGCGATTCCGGCCGCGTCTGGGGAACTAAGCGGAACCAAACAACGTGCCAGCAGGTTCGTCCCGGTTACATCCGTCAGGGCTTTGAGACCAGCGACGGCGGATCGAACGTTGTCGAGAGCGTCGGCTGCCTCGGTTACTTTGTAGCGGAAGGCCTCAGCCGCCAGATAGTGCCCGGTCCACAGCGCGGAGTCCCCGCAGCGTGTATAACTTGCGATCGTGTCGCTGTCGGTCAGCGTGTATATCGGATCGAGGATTGTCCCAAAGGGCAGGTGCCGGCTCTTGATGTTCGCTGTGATCGCAAGGGCATCGCTTTCGCCCCCTGCAACTGGTTGCGCGAACATCAGAGCGCACCAGAATGAAATCAGGGCGCGTTTGTAGAACATATGTGTGCCGGGGAACTGTGTAACTAGAACGGTGACTCGCTGGACGCCGAAAGTATAGTGGGGGCTGCCGGAGCTAGTACCCCCGATCACTTACTCATGTTGCGACTGATTAACCGAACGGAGGCGGTCCTTGATAAAGCGCGCTGTTGTGGCAAGCCACGCACCAGTTTGCTTCCCTCCATGGTCCGTGGTAATCCAATCGGCAGGAGCCCGTCGGTGTGGCGCAGGTTGGTTCTGCCGGGCCTGCTGTGCCGTCAGTGGGAATCGTGTCGAGCCTTCCACAGTGGCGGCGGAGGACCGATCATGTGACACATATCGGCCCTTTTGCCTTGTGCCGGACCAGTCATTCCGGGGATACAATCGGTCCGTGGAGATTTGCCATGTTACCTAAAAACTGCCGAGAATGCCTTGATCTGCTGGACGCATATAATGACTCACGTTCCAATCAAGCGAAGCTGGCAATGTCGCCGTTGCCGGATAGCGAAGACAACGCTGCGTTAGAGGAACTGCGCAACCAATCCGAGGTCGCCCGTTCCTCGTCGGAAGCGAACCTTACAGCGTACCGAGAACATATGGCGCGGCACGATGAAAGACGTGTAGCCTAAGCACGCGCGAACGTACAGACCCGTACTGTGCCGAGCACAACAGCCTTGCCCCGCCTCAGGCTGGAAGGCTACACTCGGGCCAGTGAACCTGTCCAAAACTCTACTGGTATGCTGCGCCGCCTCAGCCTTGGCCGTGCAGGCTGCGACGCTGATTACGTTTGAGGGTCTCGCGGATCAGGCGCTGGTGGCTGACTACTACAACGGCGGAGCGGGAGGGCGCTTCGGCGTATCTTTCAACAAACGCTTCCAGGCGATCGTGGTTCCGGTGGCAGGTGGTGGCACGGTCGCGAGTATCCGCCCCGGTGCGGGGTCATCGGCCATCATCAATGTCCTCGACGGCTTCGATACTTCCCTCACTCTCTCCTATAGCGGTCCGGGCACTACGGTGGTGCTGTATGACAAGCCCAATGCTCGGGGCACACAGCTGTCATTCACAACCCTCAACGCCACACCAGCAGGCGCTCTGCTTAGCCCTGCCACCATTCGCTTCGAGGGCAGGGCGCGTTCCATTCTGTTCGGCTTTGTCGGCTACCGCGCGCGGCAGACGTTTATCGACAATCTCACGCTCGGCGACGCAGAGCCATCGCGTTAGTTCGCGAGCGGATCCGGGCGCAACTGGAACTTCACCACCTTGCTGTTGGTTCCCTTCCCTGTTTCGCTGTGGAAAGGCGTTCGGGTACCCCAGGTGGTCCACACACCTTTGCCTTTCCAGCCTTTCGAGGGGTCATCGATGCGGCCGTCCATGCCTTTGGCGAAAAAACCGAGGGGATAGGGAACTCGCATCACGACCCACTTGCCGTTGACGAGAGCGATCAGGGAGTCAGACGAGTTGCCGGTGATGATCGGGACGTTCTTACCCAGGCCCAGCGTGTCGAACTGGTCGACCCAATCGTAGTAGTGGGAGTCGGCGCTTCCGGAATCTTTGACGTTGCTGAAGGCAGGCCCCGGCGTGCGGTACAGGGTCCAGCCTTCCGGACAGTGCTGGCCCGTAGCCTTCGGCCCATTGAGCGGACCTTTGCATTTGCGGCGGTCAAAGCTCGCGAGATGGCCACTGCCGAGCGCGACCCAGGCGACGTTGTTGCGGTCGACGTCCATGCCCCGGGGAGAGTAGCCGGTGACTTTGGCGTTGGGGTTGTTCCACGGGACCTCATAGTACTCGGCGAGAGCGGTTTCAGACGGGTTGGACCCGGGGTTGAGCCGTACGATTCCGCCGGGATAGCCGAGGACGCTGCCCCAAACACTGCCGTCAACAGCGGGGGCAACAGCATAAAACGCCGCATTGAGCCGGGTGTCACGATCGGCTGAGGCGACCTTCTCAAGTGCGGCGTTCATGCCAAGGCTTTCACCGCTCGGCGCGGTCAGGACTTTCTGTTCGGAGTCGAGATACTTGTCGCGCCTGCCGTTGCCGTTGGTGTCGAGGACGAGGGCCGTCCAGCCCTGCGCTTTTGCCGCGTCGTGCGTCTGATCCCAAACCTTCGTCTTCAGCCAACCGACCACGCCTCCTCCTCCGCCGCTGCTGGTCCACAGAGTGTTGTCGGCATCTTCGGCGAAGACGAGGTGATGGGTGCCGAAGCAGGTATCGATCATCTCCGTCTTTTTCGTGGCAGGGTCATAGACCGCGAGTTGGCGACCGGAGCGGTCAACGGGTGTGGCCTTCGCGGAAGCGTGGTTTGAACCTGCTTTGCAGAAGGGCGGGTTGTCTGCCGGGCGGATGCGCCCGGTGTACCAGAGCCGGCCACGCTCGTCAAACATGGGGTTGTGAACCGTCGTGTGGCTATCCCAGATGGCCTCGTCGCCGAAGAAGGGCGAGGGCTGGAGCGGCCTGGGCTGGCCGGGGGTCTCGGAATCGCGGTAGGGGATGGTGACCTGGGCGGTGGTGTTGCGGACAGGGTCGAGCACAGGGAGGTAGTCGCGGCTTTCCTCGGGCGAGCCGAAGATCAGGCCATTGGCGTTCACGCGAGGGTTGCGCTTATCGCTGGCGATTTCATCGTGGAGGTATGCCTTCGGATCTGCCCAGTCCCACTGGGTGATGACGATGTTGCGTTCGATACCCTGCGGGCGAGGCGGGGCTTCGGCGGGCAGTTCACCGCGTGCGATGCGGGTGGTCCAGTCGCCGAATTCGGTGGTGGCGCGTTCGATGCCGAGCTGGTTCAAACCGCCCATCATGGCGTTGCCGGCTTGTCCGGACTGGACGCGGCGACGCCAGGCCTGAGCTGGCGAATCGAGGTTCTTGAACATGTCCGGGATGGTGCGTGTATAGGCGTTGCCGAGTTGGTGACAGGATTCGCAGCTATCGGTCTTGACGAGGTGAATCCACTGACCCTGGCTCTTCATGTTGGGCGAGACGCCGTTGCCGGTGGGGCCGGTGCCGGGGAAGTCAGTCTTCTCCGGGATTTTGAGCATGGAGTACCAATAGTTGGCCGGGTAGAGTTGCGAGGCGGTCTTCTTGTCCGGAGCGAGACTGGGCTTGAGGTCAACGATCTTGCCGGGCGTCGACTCGACCTTCGGTGAGTCCATCAATCCATAGCCGCGCGCCCAAACGTTGTATTTTGCAACAGGAAGGTCGGGGATAAGGTACCGTCCGCGGTCGTCGGTAACTACCTCCTTGATGTACCGGGTGGGCAGATCGGTGGTTTCGGCGATTACCCAGACCCCGGCCTCGGGACCTTTAGAACTGGTGACAACACCGCCGATATCGGTGGAGCTGATTCTTACTGAGGGGCTCCTCGGGACGGGGGTGCTCTGCTGGGCGACGAGCACGCACGCCAAAAAAGCTGAGGCAAAGCGAAGAACGGAAATGGGTTTCATGGACAGTCCTCCCGGAGGTCGGCTGGAGGGCAGTATATTGCGGATGGTTTGTGGACGCAACCCGCTGGTCGATTATTTCAGGCCGGCGGGATTGATACCTGAGGTTATGTTGACTGACTCGATGTTCGTCAGGTTATTCAGTGATGAATTCGGCATGACCTGCGTGGACTCCAGAGCCCAGTGGGTGGCGTCCATAATCGTGTTGTCGAAGATGTCATTCAGGTCAGAGCCGGGCGCGAAGAAGATGCCGGCGTAGTGGGTCCCGCGGATCAGGTTCGAAAAGACGATGTTGCCCCGGCTGGGCGTGAAGTCAAGTTCCGGGGAGAGTGCGTCCGCGGTGGCGGTACCGAGTTCGATGCCGAAGAAGTGAAACGCGGGGCTCTCCCCGTCGTTGTTGGCGATGACGGAGTTCAGGCCGATGACATTGAAGTAGCCGGTGCGCACCATTTTGATGCCGCCGCCGAAGTTGTGTTCCACGTGGTTGCCGAGGATGACGTTATAGATCGCGTTGTCTATGGAGATGCCTGGGACTTTGGCGGCAGCGGTGCCGTCGGGGAGGCGACCGAAAGCGGCAATGAATTCGCGAGCCAGAACTTCATCGGGCTGACCCCATCGCTGGCCGTTTTGTGCGATGGTGTTGCCGGCGATCACGTTTGCTGTGGAGCCGTTGTCGAGGCAGATCCCCTCCTTGGCGTTGCCCTGGATGATGTTGGCAGAGATGATGTTGCGAACGGCGCCATCGGAGTAGACGCCGGATGAGCGGTTTCCCGTAATGCTGTTGCGGACGATGACGTTGTCATGGGGAGGGTGCAGGCGCTGCGTGATGGGCTGCCCGACGGGCCAGTAGCCGTCCGGTGCGAAGAGGGTGCGCGGCGTGGAGGCGAGGTCAACTTCGCGATCGGTGAGGAGGATGCCGGCGGCGACGTTCGAGAAGCCGGCATTCGCCTGGATGATGTTGAGCTCGACGATGCTTTGCGACGTGCCGCGATGGAGGATAACCGGGGCCAGTTCGACTCCGTTGAAGCGGTTCCGGGCGATGTGGACATGGGATGAATTGGTGGCGACGACACCGGCTCCGCGCAGGTCATGGAAGACGCCATCGCGGATGATGACGGAGTCGCTGTTTTGTATCAGGATGGCGGAGGACGCGCCTGTGAAGTCGCCGCCCCGGATGGTTACGCTGGATGCGTTGCGGACGCGGATGAGCCAAGGAAGCTTCAGGTCGGTGGCGGCGGGTGCGAGGTTCACGGAGGTGAGGTCGAGGGTCACGCCAGAACCCGTGATTTCGATGGGTTCGTCGAGCCACAGGTTGGTTGCTCGAACTCTCACCCTGGTGACGGCGGGATCAGCGAGGACGCGGTTCAGCGCCGAGGCGGGCAGTGCGGGGACGAGCCGGTCACGGGAGAATTTCTCGCCGGCGAAGTGGGGACTGGAGCTGAGAAGAACGGCTGCCTTTTGCCAGGCATCGGCAGCAGAGTTTGCGCTTAATCCAAGACCGGCGGCGCGGCGAGTCACCTGAAGGGGCAAGCCGGCGACGTTCAGCGGCGCACCGGGCGAGTCCTTCAGAGGTGGGAGCCGATAGGCCTTGTAGACGTCGACGGGGCCGATAGTCGCAGCGGGAGATTCACCGAGGTTTTGAGCCGCCGCGAAGGGCAAGGCGATCAGGGCGACGGGGATCGCGACGGCCAAATTCATCTGCGGCACATCAAGCAAACGGAACGCCAAAAGGAAGAGGCGAGCCCTGTAAGCAAAATCTCATGGGCAACAAAGACGCACTGGAGCCTGTGTCCGATGACCTATTCCATTTTGTTTAGCTCCCACCGCCTGCTCAAGGTTCTGGAGGCGGCGGCGGTAGTTCTGCTTTTACTCGCTGTCTTGTATCCATCGTTCGGAGCCAGGTGGTTTGGCACTTTGGAGCGGCGCCTGAAATTGATCGCGCAGTGCCGCTGGAAGGCGGTTCTTCTGGCAGCCGGCTTTCCGCTGGTAGTGCGGTTTCTGATGTTGGCGTGGTATCCGCCGCCACCCCCACAGATTCATGATGAATTCAGCTATTTGCTGCAGGCAGACACGTTCGCACATGGGCGAGTGGCGAACCCGACACCCCCGTTTTGGGAACACTTTGAGACCGAATATACGTTGCTGACGCCCACTTATGCCTCGCAGTATCAACCGGCACAGGGTCTGGTCCTGGCAGCCGGACAGGTCTTGCTGCGGCATCCGTGGTGGGGCGTGTTCTTCAGCGTGGGCGTGATGTGCGGGGCGCTCTGCTGGGCCCTGGGATTCGCTCTGCCTCCCGCGTGGGCGCTGGCTGGCGCGCTGGGGGCGGGCCTGCAGTTCGGGATCTTCGGTTTGTGGATGAACAGCTATTTCGGTGGCGCGGTCTCGGCCACTGCCGGCGCGATGGTCTTCGCGGCGATCATGCGCATGCGAAGGCCGGGCCTGGTTGCTTCGGCCTCGGCGTTGGCGGCCGCCGGGATAATCCTGTTATTCGCGACGCGGCCGTTCGAGGCGCTGCTTTGGATTGGCGTGTTCGCCGCGAGTGTGCTGTGGCAGCGCCGGTCAGCGGCGGGGCTGATGCTGCGGAGCGTGGCTCCGGCATTCATGGTGGTGTTTCTGGCGGGTGCCTGCGCTCTGGCCTGGTATAACTGGCGCATCACGGGCAAACCGCTGGTTCCGCCCTATCTCGAGTACAGGAACGCTTACGGCACTCCGCAGCCGTACTGGTGGCAAGGTGCCATCCGCGTCAGCAACTTCCGTCATGAAGAGTTGAAGAACAACTATAAGAACCAGGAACGGCTGTATGACATGCGCGCCGATCCCGTGGCGGTAGTAAAGGCTGAGAAGACGCGCCTGGCGCACTTCTGGAGATTTTTCATCGGCCCCTTCCTTTCGCCCGCACTGGCGTTCATCCTGTTCCTGCGCCGCGACAAGAGACTTAGGTTCTGGCTGCTTGCCTGTATCCCCTTCATCCTGGACAAGGTCACCTATCATGCCTGGTATCCGGCTCACAGCGGTCCCGCGACGATTCTGATCGTGCTGGTGCTGGTGCAGTGCTGGCGGCACATGCGCGTCTGGCAGCGCGAGCGGGGCACGGGCCTGGCAATGTCGAGGCTGATGGTAGCGGGGCTTTGTCTGGCCATTGTGTTTGGGAACGCGGGGCGCGCAGCGGAACCACTGCTCCCGGAGGCTCGCCGGGCGCATTTGGCACCCCTCTGGGAGTCGTTATATCCGGCGAAGCGCCTGCGGGACGATGTGATCGCGCGACTGGAGAGAATCCCGGGGTCGCATCTGGTGTTTGTGAAGTATGCACCGGGGCACTGCTTCTGCGAGGAGTGGGTGTTCAACGGCGCGGACATTCGCAATCAGCGGATCGTGTTTGCGCGGGTCTACACAAACGAAAGCAACGTCGCGCTGGCGAATTACCTCAATAAGCAGAACACGTGGATCATCGAGCCTGATTTACAGCCATACATGCTGGCCCGGCTGGATGCGTCGAATCTGGCGGCACTCACGGAGCGAGAACAAGCGCGGGCCGCAGCACAATGATCTATCAGTAGCAGAGCTGCGGGCGACCCGAGCTGGGACTGCGGCAAACCGTGAGAGTCGCAGTCTGCAGATTGTTGATATCCAGAGTGCCGAAGAAGATGTACTCACCTGGTCTGCCGCCCGGGCCGGCACCCGTGAGTACAATCGCGAACTCGTTTGGTCCCGTCTCGTAGATCCCGGGCCATGAGCCGAAAAACGCCGGAATCTGACGGGTGTCGACCCAGCTGTTCGTAAAGTCGGTGCTGACCAAAACGGTTTTGAGGTTCGATGTGGCTACCAGGAGGCCGCTGTTCATTCGAACAACCTGGATGTTCTGGACCGAGTTGGGAATAACGGGGCCAATCCCCGACCAGTTCACGCCGTCGTTTGAGTAGGTCACATGGCCCAGGCAGTTCTCGGTACCGCACAACTCGAAGAACATCGCCAGCGTATTGCCGGGCAGTTCGACGATATTCGCTTCACCGGGTCGCGCCCGACCGGGTTGGGCGATGGCGAAGATTTCGGGTCCCCAGGTGAAGCCGCCATCCAGGGAGACGCGTTCGGAAAGAACCTGGCTATACGACGGCGTTTCCGAGACGTGAGTCTCGTTCGTGTAGAAGCACGCGAGAGAGCCATCAGGCAGCAAATGAAGATACGGTTCGAACACGCCGGCGATGCCGTGATCCCAATCGACCTGGCTTTGGTATTCGAAGCTGTTGCCATTGTCGAGACTTCGATACGTCTCGATGAGGTAAGACTTGCCGGGGATGACCGAGCGGATCGCGAGTTCGATGACGCCATCCGGAAGAACGCAGAGCGCTGCATTGTCCAGATCTCGCCCAGGCTCCGATATCTCAGAAACTATTTGCCACGTCCTCATGTTGTCGAAGCTACGTTTGACGCGGATGTTATTCGGCGTTGTGCCAATCATGTAGGCGGCGAGCCAGCTGCCGTCAGCCAGCTTCGCCATACGGGCCCAACTGGAAGGTGCGGGCTCGAGCACTACCGTCGCAGACCATGTAATTGGCTGCTGCGCGGGAAGACTCGCCCCTGCGAGCAACGCCAGAATTCCCAGGCGAGTTCTCATCATGGATAAATCTAGCAGGAACGTGCGGATGACTTCCATGCCGGGTTTGCTATTTCGAACGATCTTTGTACTATGAGTTGTGTCTCGGATCCCATGGCCAGCCTATCTGGTATTTATAGCTCAGACCGGCTGGGGTCAGACGGGCACAGGTCACATATCCGGGCGGGTTGTTAGCGATACTCGCGAACCTATACACCTTGCCAGCGTCCGACTTGTCTCGGGGCAGACGGCGCGCGCGGCGGAGACCGCCACTTCTGATCAGGGCGACTTCGCGTTCGCGGCTGTAGCCCCAGGTGTTTATCAGTTGCACGTGTCAGCCAGGGGTCTCACGACACTCGAGACTCCGGTGACTGTTCTGGCAGGAGCCCGTGTACGCGCTGATTTTGTTCTGTCCGCGAACGGTGACGGTCGCGTGGTGATAGACGACCTCATGCCCGGACGGCTCGTTTCAGAAGCTGAGATTGGATCGCTGCCGAACCTGACTCGCGACGTTTTCCGGTTCACGGGACTGACCGGAAATGCATCCGAAGCAGGGCTGGGTACCAGAGGCACAGGGTTCGCTTTCAATGGACAGCGCGAGGCCTCAACGGCCATTCTTGTCGACGGCGCGGAGGCGAAGGACGAGTTTTTTGGAACTGCGGGCCGGCCGATTCCGGTGGATGCGGTTGCCGCCGTGTCGGTGCTCAATGCTGGCTTCACGGCGGAGTTTGGCAGGGCTGGCGGCGCGGTTGTGAACGTAACAGGCAGGCAAGGGGACAGGACATTCCATGGCAGCGGGTACGTTTTCAGCCGGCTTCCTGCGCTGAGTGCAAATTCGTTCGACGCCAACTCGCGGGGCCTGCGGAGACCAGGATTTGATCGCAATCAGTTTGGGCTTGCTGCAGGCGGGCCCATAGTTTCTGGAAAGCTGTTTTTCTTTGCCAATGCCGAGGGAACGCTGATCCGGAGCCGAGCGACACAAGCCGCATGGGTAGTCACGCCGCAGTTGCTGGCCGAGACTGCCGCGAACACCCGCAGCTATTTTCAACAACTGGGACAACTTCGCCCGGGCTCACAGATTACCAGGACCGCGAGCCTTGCCGACCTGACCGCCATCATCGGCCGGAACCCCTGTCTGGGGCTGCTTTGTGCGCGCCTGCCCGCAACCTTTCCGCTATTCAGCCGCGTCACGTGGGACGGGCCGGGAGACGACAGCGGCGGAATCCCTGGGGATGGCTGGAATCTCTATAACCGCGTCGACTACAACGTGAGCCAGCGTACCACATTTTACGGTCGGTACCAGCACTTCCAGCAACGCGATCAGGAGGGCACGCTGGCACAGAGCCCTTACGCCGACTACGATCTTCGGCAGCAGCAGACGGCGAAGTCCGTCTTGCTTATCGGCAGTCACAGCTGGAGTCCGCGCTGGACCTCGAATCTGACCGCGGCTTTCGACAGACTCACCATCGAACAACAAGGTTTGACCAGCCGGGGCGTGGTCCCTGGCATGTACGCCAATCCGTTCGGGCCGGTAACGATCGGGCTTGAACCCGTGGCGTTCCCCGGATACAGCCCTTACACGCCAGGGTCGGCGGGGCGTTTCGGCGGTCCGCAAAGCACCGTTCAGGTAAAGGGGGACACAGGCTGGACGCGCGGCCGACATGATCTCCGTTTCGGGGGGAGTTACTGGTATCTGCGCGACAACCGGACCGACGCCACGTACGAGAACGCTGTCGCTTCGCTGTCGAATGTTCCAGGTTTAGGGGGGCCTCTGGCTGGCTTGCTGTTCGGGACGTTTGCACAGATGCAGGTCGCGGTGGATCCGCAAGGACAGCTGCCCTGCGGCACGGTACCGACCTGCTCGCTGCGGCTGCCGCTCCGTTCTCCTTCCTTCAGCCGCAGTAATCGATTCCACGATGGCGCGCTGTACATACAAGACTTCTGGCGACCGGCGCGTCGTCTGTCCGTGACCGCAGGTCTTCGGTGGGAGTACTTCGGCGTACAGCATAACGGTGACCCAACGCTCGAATCAAATTGGTACGCACCCCGGGTGGCATCGCCCGATACTGAACTGGCTCGGTACTTACTGGAGGGCGGCTTACAGCGCTCGACAGACAGCACCGCTGGCGGGCTGTATCGACCGGACTTCAACAACTTCGCTCCTCGCGTGGGTATGAGCTGGGACGTGAGCGGCGACGGCAAAACGATTGTGCGCGGCGGCTACGGGATCGGCTTCGAACGGAACTTCGGCAACGTGGATTTCAACGTGATGCAGAATCTTCCGAACCACGCTGTATTATCCGTACCCGGCCCCATCACGACCGACAACTTCGGTCCGCTGAGCAACACATCAGGACAGATCTCGCTGCCTCCCGCTGGTGCTCGAATTATCAATCCGTCTTTAAAGACCGCCCATGCGCACCTTTGGAACGCGTCGGTTCAGCGGCAGGTTTGGCGCGCCGTCACGTATACGTTCCAGTACAGCGGGTCAAAGGGCGCAGACCTGTACAGCATCTCGTACCCGAATCAGAAGGGCTTTCGGAACTTCGTGATGGGCGAGGTTTGTACCGGGCGGGGCGATTGCCGCACCTCGCCGAATCCTTATTACAGCCAGGAGGTTGGGTATCGCGGGAACCAGGGTTACTCGCGCTACTACGGCATCGATAATCGACTGTCCGTAAATAATCTGCTGGCCTCCGGCGTGGTGCTGACCGCAAGCTACACGTGGGCGCGTGCCGTGGACAACCTCAGTTCCACGTTTTTCGAAGCCGGTGGCCGAGGTGTAACGAACCGTTTTGGGGACCGGAACATCACCGTCAACAATGGGAACTTCGTCAGAGGCTTGCTGGATCCGTTCCGACCAGGACTGGATGAAGGCAGCGCAGACTTCGACGTCCGCCATCGCGTGGTGGTCTCTGGCAACTGGAGCGTTCAGGTGTGGAAGAGGTGGCGCCGGAGCGGTATGCTTCTGAGTGGGTGGAATGTTGCGCCGATCTGGACCGCCCGCAGTGGCCAGCCCTTCAGTGTTTTCGACTCGATTGCGCAAACGCTCGACCTGAACACGCCGCGGGCAACGTTTACGAAGGCGGTGTCGACGAAGCCAAATACCTTCGTTGCTGCACCTGGCGCAAATACCTTCCAGATCTACACCTTCTTCCCGGCAGAGATTTCGCACGAGCCGAATCTGCTGACGCCGACCTCGAACTGGCTGCCGAACATGTCGAAGCGCAACTCGTTTCGGGCGCCCGGTTTTCACAATCTTGACGTGGCGATCTACAAGGACACGCGGCTCAACGAAAAGCTCACTCTGCAACTGCGGGGAGAGTTCTTCAATCTGCTAAATCACGCAAACCTGTATCTGATCGGCACGACGGCGAATACCGGCGCCGGCAACACGATCGATGGCTGTTTCGGCTGCACCGGTTCGAGCTACGATCGACGCCAAATCCAGGTTGCCGCCCGGATCCGGTTCTGAGTTACTTGCGACCGACGAATCGCAGCCGAACATTGACGGCGCGAGGCTGACCTCGTCCGAAAGTCTTGAATTGCGGAGAGTCGAAGTCGCTGTTCACTACGTTTGGATTGTCGCGATCAAGCGCGTTGATGAGCCCGGCGCGAAAAGCCCACAGGTAGCCCCGAAACGGGAACTTTCGCTCCAGCGCGAGGTTCAATGAGAAGTAGTTTGGAAAACGCGTGCTGTTGGGCGCGCCGACGACCCGGCCATCCTCTGTAGTGACCATGAAGGGAAACCCGGTGCGGTAGTCGGTAAGAAACTGAAGGTCGGTTTCGCCAATGAGCCCGCGCAGAGCATGAGGCAGCCACGTGTTCGGGAGAGGCATCCAGCCGCGGGTCAGCCAACGGTTCGGGGCGTCCCAATCGAGCGATCCACTGGACTGGGGGGCGAGCAGCGGGGTCTCTATGGAGTACGCAATAACGGAGCTTGAACGGGCGCTTGAGCGCGTGTAGCTGGCGAACCACTCGAGTGTCGCCGCGATGGTCCCGCGGGCTGAGAACTCGACGGCGCGGTAGCGTTGTCTCTCCACGTTTTCGAGAACGTAGTCGACTCGCGGAAATGCCAGAGAGTCCTGGACAAAACTGGGTCCGCGGCTGCCTGCGCGCGAGGTAAGGTTTACCCGACCGTAGATATTGAAGCGGAACGCCCTCTCAGCAGAAAGGCTGGCGATTGTAAACCTGCCCAGGCGAAGGTCGCGGGGGTTCAAAACGTAGCGCCTTTGGACCGGGGGGCCAACGACGCCCCCGTGGAGAGAGTAGAGAGTCGTGACGCTGGCCTGCTCCTCACCGTTGATCAGACTGCGCAGCGTCAGAGGGTCATAGAAAACGCCCCAGCCCGCCGAGAGCTTCGTGCCTCGCGAGGCCTTCGGTGCCCAGGCGGCGGCGAGACGTGGAGCCGGCGGTGCTCCACCGGAGTACCTATCCCACTGGGTCCGAAAGCCGAGATCGAGCGTCAGTTCGGGCTTGGGATTCCACCGGTCCTTCACGTAGCTGTACACCTCGACCAGAGCCTGGGCGCGGCGCTCATTGCCGATGAACTGCACATTGCGAACCCGGGAGCCATCGGCGCGGGTGAAGGTGACCCCATGACGAATGACGTACTCGCTGATATCGGTACGCTCCACGTCAGCGCCAACACCGAACTGGTGAGTGCCATGCCATGCCACCGGCTTGAGGAAGCCGTTAAGAAGCCACTCCTGGCGCCCGCTGTGCTGGTCGTCGTCGCGGAAATAGTTGCCTGACGCGCCGAAGGGCGTAACGACATACGGCTTCGTGCCCTGAGGCGAACCCCGATATGAGGAGCGGGTCGCGGCAAAGCCAACTTCGAGCAGACCGCCGCCAATCAGGAACTGATCTTTGACCGTCGCGAAGAGAAGCGACTGCGAGCGGTCGATCGTGGTCTCGACGGGGCTCAAAAATGAGAGGCCGACGCGCTGCCCATGATCGACATTCACCAGAAAGCTGCCGGTGAGGATCTGGTTTTCGCGAACGTTCCACTGGAAGCGCGTGAGGTTACTGCCGGAGATACTGTTCGCGCGATTCTGTCCGCTGGGCAGACCATCGACGGTGTCCGCGACGTAGAAGATGTCGAGGGCATTGTGGAACCAGCCGCGGCCCTTTCGAACTGGCCCGGAAAACATGATCCTCGGCGACCAGTGATTGAGGTGTGCCCCGCCCTGTGTGCCCAGACCGGGAACGAAGTTCGTGCCGCCGAAGCGCCAGTGGTCGTCACCCATTCGCGTGCGGATGTCGACGGTACCGGCAGAGCCTTTGCCGCGATCCGGGGAGAAGCGGCTGGCGTCCCACTCGAGCGCGCTCACTGCGTCCACATTGAGTCTGGTGGTGAGTTCGCCGGTGGCCGGGTTGGAGATGTTGAAGCCGTTCAGTCGGTAGTTGGTCTGCGCAACTCTGGCGCCGTTGAAGTGCGGTCGGCCCCCGTTGTCACTGACGACGCCGGGCATGAGAGGCAGGGAGCTTCGATAATCCTGCGAGTTGGCTACGGGCGCGTTGCGAAGCTCCTCTTCAGTGAGACGCTTCACTTCGGACGTTTGCTCGGGATCGATGATTGGGGTCGCGTAGTGAACCTGGACGGCCTCGTTCAGCTCGTTCACATGGTTGAGGCGGATCTCGAGCGCCGAGTCGTTACGGAGATCCACGGCCGGTATTTCGGCGGGGAAGAAGCCTTCGTGGGCCGCACTCACGTGATACGCACCGGCGGCGGGGATGTCGAAATGGAAGAGACCGGCGGCGTCAGAAGTGTCAGCATTCTGGACGAGCGACCGGGCCGACGCGGACTGGGGCTGCGTAGCGACGATGCGGGTGCCGGGCACAGGAGATCCGTTCTCGTCGACGACGCGGCCCGTGATGGTGACGGACTCTGCGAACGCAGTGCAGGCGAGCGGGAGCAGGAGGAGAACCGCCAGCCACTTTGTTCGCCCGAGATGTCCGTCAGCGTTCAAAGGCACCGGACGGTTGGGGGCAGCTGAGACGCCACTGGGAAGTTACGCACACCACCTATTGTGCGCCGAACCGGAACAGAATGACAGTCTCGCTTTCAACGGGAGTTCCATTCCGCCGGGCCGGCTCAAATGTCCAGAGCCTGGCTGCCTGAAGCGCGTATGGAACTACGAGCTTCGGAGCGTCTTCGGCCTCCAGAAGTCGGGCGGAGGTAACCTGGCCCAGGGGATCCAGCTGAACCATGACCCGGACCGCAACATTGGTGGTGAGTTGAGCGCGAACGCCGGCCGGGAGAGTGGGCGTCGCGCGCCGGAGCGGGACCGGGCCGGAAAAGGCAAGGGACTGGGGTGACGCCTGGGCTGGCTCTGCGGTCGCGGGCACGGAGGTGTTCGGGGCTTCGGTGTTCGGGACTGAGGAGTTGGGGATGGGTGCGTTGAAGGCGGGAGTGTTGGTCCCCGCTGTGTTGTTGGACGCCTGCGGGACTTCGGGTACCTGGGCCGGGTGCGTCTGCCTGACAGGCGCCGGAGTGACTGGTGCGGGTTCGGCCGCGCGCGGCGGGGCAGGCGCGGTCGAAGGCGGCGCGACGGCCGGCGGTTTCTCCGCTGGAACGACATACCCGAGCGAGGGCAAGTCGGTCGGGGCTTTCGTGGTTGATGGTGCGAAGACCGAGGCCAGTGCCGTGCCGATCACGAAGGTTTCGTCCTTCCGAAAGAGCACCATCTGGAACAGGACCTCACCGCGTGGGTGCTGGTAAGTGAACCGCCCGCCAAGGACTATACGACGGTCTAAGTTGATGACGTGTTCGCGGCCGTTGGCGTAGACGGTGAGTTCCCCTCGCACAGCGTCGAGAACTGCAGGCGAATTCGGATCCCAGGTGAGTTGCAGGCCTTTACCGACGGGCTGCACGGCCAGCGGCAGCGGAGGGGGAGGCGTCACAGCAGCAGCATTGGGCGCGGTAGGGGGCGGCGCAGCGGGGGACGGCGCAGCCGCGTGTGGTGCCGTAGCGGAGGACGGCGGCGCCCCCCCGTCCTGCGAGCGTTGCGGCAGCTTTACAAGAACGATACTGAGGACGACAGCGAGTGCGATGATCGCCGCGTAGATCAGTGGACGGGGCACGGACGTCGTGGCCTCCGGGGCGGGTGGCACTGCCGGGTTCGGCGACGGAGTGAAGGTGGGCTGCGGTGCCGGGTTCGGCGGCGTAGGGGGGGGCCCAGCAGCTTCCGGCGCGGGCTGCGCGTCTTGCTCTACATCGTAGATCGGGAAGCGGGAGAGGAGGTGGAGGTCCGCCTCGGAGTCACGCTCGTACACATGCACGATGTTGACGTGAAACATCGCGCTTTGGATC
>JAOAPO010000409.1 GCA_025462945.1 Bryobacterales bacterium | reverse complement strand
CAACCGTCGGTCAGGCCTACGCTGTCCAGATCGAGGCTACCGGAGGGGCCACGCCCTATACCTGGAGTTTCGCGCCGCGGAGCAATCCGTCAGCGCGGTTCAGTCTGTCCGGTTCGGGCCTGCTGAGCGGCGCACCGACGACTTCCGATCTGGGCTCTCTTACTTTCACCGTGCAGGTGAATGACGCGACTGGGGTGGCCGTCACCAGGCAGTTCACATTCACGGTCCAGACTACCCAGCCTCTGGCGCTCAACACAACCGCGTTTCCTCCGGCCGTCGCCCAGGCTGCGTACTCGTTTCAGCTCTCGGCTTCCGGTGGCACACCTCCCTACAAGTGGGCGGTTTTGCCCGCGATCGTAACGTTCCCCGTCCCTGGGCAGGTGGCGCCGGGTCTGACTCTGGACTCGACAACAGGGCTGGTGACGGGCACGCCGTCGGCGACGGGGGCGTTCAGCTTTACTATCACCCTGACCGATGGGGCGAATGGCTCTGTTTCCAGGCCTTACACCTTGACAGTGACTGCTGGCGGACCGCTGAGCGTGGTCACTGCCACTCTGCCAGGCGGCACTGTGGGCGCACCTTATTCGCAGGCGCTCGAAGCTCGCGGCGGGTTTCCGCCCTATACATGGGGAGTATCGGGATCGCTGCCCCGAGGTCTGACTCTCGACACAGCTACCGGGGTCATCTCCGGCGCACCGCTCGATGCTGCCACAACGTCATTCACGGTCACCTTGGCGGACCACGCCGCAAACCCGTCCACGGTGAGGCAGGCACTTTCGATCAGTGTGGTGGTGCCGCCGCCGCTCAGGATCATCACGAACAACCTGCCGAACGGGACGCAAGGTGCCCCGTATTCCGAGAAGATCGCGGCCAGCGGCGGCGTCTCACTTTACAACTGGAGCCTCCTGAGTGGAACTCTTCCGGCCGGCCTCAGCATCAATGCGGCGACCGGGGTTATTGAAGGCAATCCGACGACCGCCGGGTCGTCCTTGTTCACCATCCAGCTCATCGACAGCGCAGCAGGGTCACCTTCGAAAACGACAATGCTGCTCGGGCTTACCATCGCCAGACTGACGCAGGTTTCGATCACGAGCGGGGCGCTGGACCGCGGTACGGCGGGAACTCCGTATTCATCCATCCTGCAGGCAACCGGAGGGGCTTCGCCTTACTCCTGGACGGTGATCACAGGATTTCTCCCGCCGGGTTTATATCTGAATACGGCAGGCACTCTCTCGGGCGTTCCCTCCCAGGCAGGAGAGTTTGGATTCACGATAAAGGTGACCGACGCTGCGGGCGGTACCGCGATCGCTGCGGTTTCGAGCACGATCGCCCCTGCGCCGCTGACGCTTGTTCCCCTGGTCTTGCCTTCGGCGGTAGTTGGCACGCCCTACCCGCCTCAGGTCCTCGAGGCAACGGGCGGCACTGCACCTTATACCTTCGCGATTCAGGGGAGCGGGCCGGCTGGCGTGACTGTTTCGAACGGTGCCATTGTCATCGCCGGGACGCCTTCGTTTGTCGGCACTTCCAACTTCAACGTGCGTGTTACGGACGCGGCGCAGGCTGCTGTCACCGGCTCGCTGCAGTTTGTAGTCAGATCCGCGGAACCTGCCGATCTGGTTCTTTCCGCTGGCTCTCTTCTGTTCAATCTCTCGACCGCAGCCTCTGACCTTCCAGAGCCGAAAGGCTTCACGATTGCCTCAAGCAGCGTAAGCAGCGCGCTCTCGTATCAGCTGAGTGTGAGCCCGGCGGCTCCCTGGCTGAGTGTCAGCGGCCCGGCATCGGGCAGCACGCCGAACTGGGTCACTGTGTCACTGACGAGCCAGGCGCTGGCGCTGGCCGCTTCCGCGACTCCGTATACCACTGTCATCACGGTGACGTGCTTCGGGCAGAGTCCATGCTCGGGAAACTCCCAGAGGGTGACTGTCTCGCTTCTTGTGAAAGCGAATCCGCCACAGCTTTCGCTCACGACCTCGTTACTGTCGCTTGCCCCGCCTGCCCCGGGCGCACAGCCAACGGGTATCTTCGGCATCCAAAACGTGGGAGGCGGTTCGATCGCGGTGAACTCTGTGGTCTCAGCCGACCCGTGGCTCACGGTAGAAGGGGTGCCTTCGACCCTATCGCCAGGCGTTCCTGTTTACCTCACCGCGAAGGGTACGTTGCCCTCGTACAGTGCGGGTTTTCGACGAACCACGATCACGGTGAATACCAGCGCCGGTTCGGCGAATCTGCCAGTTACTCTTCTGACTTCAACAGGGATCAGCATGGTACTGAATCCCGCGGGCCAACAGTTCCAGATGGGTGCGGGAGGCGCGGTCGGCAATCCGAACGGTACGGTTCAGGTGCTGGTTGCCGGGACGGCAAGCGCGAACTGGACTGCAGCCGTCGTGCCGAACTCTCCCTGGCTGACGGTGAAGACTCCGACAGGAACCTCCACACCGACAGCTCCGGGTTCGCTGAATTACTCCATCGACGCAGCCAGTGCGGGTGCTTTGCCCACCGGCTCCTACTACGGACGGATACAGGTTCGTTCTGGCCAGGTGACGAACACGCCACAGGAGTTCGTGGTGGTTCTGAACGTCGCCCCGGCCGGGACTCCGCCAGATCCTGAGCTGCAGCCTGGAGGGTTGCTGTTCATTTCCAACGGCACCTCCGCAACACCATCGCAGTCATTGACCGTCTACGCATCCTCGGTGACTCCGGTGCCTTACCAGGCTTTCGCCAGTACACCGACGGGCGCTGGCTGGCTAAGTGTATCGCCTACCTCGGGAAGCAGCTCTGCAAGTGCACCGGCACGGCCCACCATCAGCGTGAACCCTGCTGGCCTCGTCCCTGGTGTGTACCGCGGAACTGTCACCTATCAGTTCTCTCCGTCGGCTCTGCGC
The DNA here is from genome assembly GCA_025462945.1 of Bryobacterales bacterium. Lineage (GTDB taxonomy): Bacteria > Acidobacteriota > Terriglobia > Bryobacterales > Bryobacteraceae > BOG-234. The sequence goes on along the minus strand of JAOAPO010000409.1, from coordinate 2,198 downwards.
AGCGCGAACATCACGTACATCGTTCCCTTGCTGACCGGTGGTACGCCCTTCCTGCAGTCGGAAGGCGCAACTCAGAAGTTGCAGCCGCGAGCTACGTGTAGCCCCACCAGGGTGGTTGCTTCCGCAAACGGACTTCCGACAAACTTCACCCAGCCTGCCGCGTGGCCGACCGTGATCTCGGTTCAGCTGACGGATGACTGCGGCACTCCCCTCGGGAACGGTTCAGTGGATGTGACCTTCAGCAGCGGCGAGCCGCCGCTCGGCTTGCAGGGCGATCCCGGGACGCCGGGACGCTATTCCGCATCGTGGGTCCCGCGGAGTGCTGCTGCGCAAGTGACGGTCACGGCCTTCGGGTCCGCGCCGGGTCTGGCGTCAGCCCGAGTGCAGATATCGGGGAAGGTTACTCCGAACGCGGCACCCTCGTTAACTCCCGGGGGCATGCTGAACGTATTCAATCCGGCAGTCGGTGCCGGCATTGCGCCGGGTACAGCGGTGCAGATCTATGGCTCGAACCTGGCTCTGCCGGGAGTGAGCGCGCTGGCTTCCTCGGTGCCATTCCCAACCAACCTCAGTGGAACTTCGGTGATCATCGGAGGGAGTCAGGCACCCCTCTACTACGTCAGTCCCGGGCAGATCAATGCTCTGGCACCATTCGAACTCCAGCCGAATGTGCCGTACCAGGTTCTGGTGTCGGTGAACGGCGCGATAGCGACGCCGGATCATTTCACCACCACTCCCGGGTCGCCCGGAATCGCGGCGTTCGCGAACGGGAACATCATCGCCGTACATCTGGACAACACGCTGGTTACCGATGCCTCTCCGGCAAAGCCAGGGGAGATCATCGTGCTTTACCTGGCGGGCCTGGGGCGCGCTCAGAATCAGCCGCCTACCGGCAGTGGAGCGCCGATTCCGCCGACGGAGCCGGAGAACCCGATCACGCTCACGATCAATGGCAAAGCGACTCCGACGCTGTTCGTTGGGCTGACTCCAGGCGCCGTCGGTCTTTATCAAATCAACTTCACAGTGCCCGCAGATACGCCTGAGGGCAGCCTGCAACTCACGGTAGTCCAGGCAGGGGCCCCGAGCAACGTCACCATTCTTCCGGTCCGGAAGTAGCGCCTCACGACGGTATAGTATGCAGGCAGCCGTGAGGAGCGGCTTCCTGTTGCGTATTGCATCACTCGCAGCGCTCTGGTCGCTGACAGTCTTCAGTTCGGAAGTGCGGGCGCAACTGGCGTCCCCCAACGCCGCGGGCCTCCGGATGGGGCACGTTCACCTGAATGTCTCTGACGTCCAGGCCCAGCGAAAGTTCTGGGTTGAGCAATTCGACGCCAGGCCGATCACGCGTGTCGGGCTGGACGGGGTGATCGTGCCGGGCATGATGATCCTGTTCACCGGGAAGGCACCGCTCCAGGGCAGCGAGGGAACGGTGCTCGATCACTTCGGGTTTAAGGTTCACAGCCGGGACGAGATGGTGCAGCGCGCGCGAGCAGCGGGGTTCGCGGTCCCTCGAGAGTTCAAGGGTTCTGAAGGCTTCCCGAATGCCTATATAACGGGACCCGAGGGGGTCAAAGTCGAGATTCAGGAAGAAGCCTCGCTCCGAGTCCGGGCGATCGCGCAGCACTTCCACTATCTGTTGCCAGATCCGCTGCGGCTGCGGGACTGGTACGTCAGGCTCTTCATGCTGGAGTCCACAAGGCGAGGTCCGTACGAGAGCGCGGACATCCCCGGAGTGAATCTCACATTTGCACCGAACCGGGCAGAGGTGGGGCGCAGCATGAAGGGAGGCGTGATCGACCATATCGGTTTCGAGGTGCGAGGGCTCGAGGCGTTGTGCCGCAAGCTGCAGGCTGCAGGCCTGAAGTTCGAGACGCCGGTTCACAAGCTTCCCGGTCTGGAGATCATGTCTGCGATGCTCATTGATCCCAGTGGCGTTTACCTTGAATTGACGGAAGGCCTCGCCGCGTGGGACCCCTTCCTCCGCTAACAGTCTCCGCCAGGAAACTTCAGAGGCATGTCGCACATCTATGTCAATAGATGCGTCTCAAACGAGGGTTCGTGTCCCTCGCCCTTCTCCTCCTTTACCTGTTCAACATGCCAGCTGCCTACAGCGCCTCCACCAGAATTGCGCCCCGCAACGTCGAGTTTTCGAGGCCGGCCGGTGCGCCGCTATACTTCGATGCCGTTATTCCAGAGGG
>JAOAPO010000404.1 GCA_025462945.1 Bryobacterales bacterium | reverse complement strand
ATGAGTATGTTCACAGAGAACTCCTTTCTCTGCGTCAACAATATTCCTCAAACCACAATGCTCAGGCGGCCGCCGCGCCAGCGGCTTCGTTCAAGTCGGCTTGGCAACGCCGATCCGACACATGCCTGCGCGTCAACCTCGAAGCATCATCGGTTGGCCGGCGCGTCGGGGCGTAAAGCCAGCGGGAGGGAAGGAAGAGGAGAAGGAAGGAGGTTGTATCTCGTTGCCATGACTCGGCTTACGAGGAATTTGCTGACAAGATTGCTGACAAGGCACCAAAACCAACAAGTTTGCCGGAACGAGAAATGATCGTTCTGCTGACAAAACTGCTGACAAGATCGTCTTTTCGAAACGTCTCATCGCTGTAAGTTGTTGAAAGTGGGTGGTGAGCGCGGTAGGAATCGAACCTACAACCTACTGATTAAGAGTCAGTTGCTCTGCCAGTTGAGCTACGCGCCCACAAAGGGGAATTTCCACAATACCATGACCCCACCTCAATCCACACCGTGATACCCTGAGCAATCCACCCCATGTTCCGTAGCCAGCAGCGTAAAACAAAGATTCTGTTCGGCTTATCTGACGTCATCCTCGCCGCCGTGGCCTTCGAACTGGCCTACCGCTTCCGCGAACACCTGCAGGTCGACCTCACCTTTTACCTCCTCCAGGACGTCAAAACACTCCTCATCTCTTTCAGCGCCCTCACCTCCGTCGCCATCGGCTACTGGCTCAACGTCTACGGCAAAGTCGACTCCGCTGAACCCGGCGCCATTCTCCGCCACGCCTTCCGCCAGATCGGCTACACCGCCGTCGCCGTCGTCCTCTTCATCGTCTTCGGCCTGCAGGTCAAGATCAGCCGCATCTTCCTCGCGTCCTTCTTCGCTACCAACTGGGTCCTGCTCACCATCTTCCGACTGGCCGCCCGCGACCTCGTCCAGCGCGTCAGCCAGCGCTTAGGCAATCAGCGCCACGTTCTGATCGTCGGGCTTGGCGAACGCGCCGAACGCCTCGGCCGCAACCTCGAAACCTATCACCAGCAGGGCCTCCGCATCCTCGGCTTCCTCAACCCCGACGCCACCCAGCCCGACGCCACCCAGCCCCACGCCAGCGTGCGCCTCCATCGCACCTACCTCGTCTTCCCCGTCGCCGACCTCCGCTCCCTCCTCGGCCGCCACGTCATCGACGAAATCCACTTCGCCGTCGAATCGAACCGCCTCCCCGACCTCGAAGACATCTTCCTCCTCTGCGACGAAGAAGGTGTTTGCACCCGACTCGCCGTCGACTTCTTCCCCCATGTCAACAGCGACCTCGCCCTCGAACGCATCGGCCACACGCCCATGCTCACCTTCACCGCCGCGCCCGACGACGAAGTTCTCCTCTTCGCCAAACGCCTCATCGATGTCGCTCTGTCACTTACCGGGATGATCCTGCTGAGTCCGTTCCTCCTGACGGTCGCGCTACTCGTCAAACTCACCTCTCGAGGGCCCGTCATCTTCACGCAAACACGTTGCGGACTCAACGGTCGAACCTTCACCTTTTACAAGTTCCGATCAATGGTGGATGGTGCCGAGCAGCGTTTCCACGAAGTCGCCCATCTCAGCCAGCGCGAAGTCGCCACCAAAATTCCGAATGACCCCCGCCTCACGCCCATCGGCGGTCTCATCCGCAAGTTCTCCATCGACGAACTGCCCCAGCTTTACAATGTGCTGATCGGCGACATGTCCATGGTCGGACCCCGCCCCGCCATCCCCAGTGAAGTGGCCCAGTACCAGCGCTGGCAGCGCCGCCGCCTCAGGATGCGCCCCGGCCTGACGTGCCTCTGGGCCGTCGAAGGGAGAGACCACCTCGACTTCGAAACCTGGATGCGCAAAGACCTCCAGTACATCGACAACTGGTCCCTCAGTCTCGACGCCCGGATCCTCCTGCTGACCATCCCGCACGTGCTCTCCGGCCGCGGCGCAAGCTGACTCCGTGCTCTTACCGGCGATCCCGCAGGAGTTCCAGTTCGGCCACAGCCTCGTAGTCTTTCGGGCGGCCAGCCGCTTTCTTTGTTGCGATCAGCGTATCGAGATCCAATACCTTGCACTGAACGCCGAAAACCTCTGCCTCTACGCAGTGCGCGCTTAGGTCTTCGTAGCGTCCGCCGCCGGCCACCTCACCCAGCAAATCAAGTGGACCCAGATCAGTGGTGAGGGTAAAATTGAGCCCCGAATTTAACGTTGCCACGTCAAGGCGAAAAGGCAAACCTGGTGGGGCGCCCCGGAGGTACGGGTGCGCGGCTGCAAGCGTTTCTGCAATGCGCCTGAGGTTCTCCACGCTCCGGTCGTACACCACCTCTACATCCTGAGTAACCCTGGGCGAACCATGAGCCGCAGCCGCAATGCCGCCGATTAGTATCGATTTGATGCCGCCACGATGCAGCAACTGAACGATGCCGTCGAGGCGAGTCAAATGGTCTGAGCCTTGGCCTTCGCCACCTGCTCACGAAGTTCTTCAATAGCCGTCAACGCGGCCTGTAGAGCCCACATTCGTTCCGGTACCGTTCGCCGGAGACACTCATCAATTAGCGTTACGTCCACATCTTTTTTGTAGATCGCAATGATCTCATCGATCGAACTGGTCGCCATGAGCTTAACGTTACCACTCGGATCGGATGTGCCCACCCCATAAAACAGACCTAACACCCGTCCCCCTGGATCACCTGACCACCCCGCGCCGGAGTCAACTTCCCGCCCTCCACATAACCGTCCCATTCACCAGCAGGCAGTCGAAACCCTCAGAGACTGGTGCGGATTCTCGAAGGTCGCCCTATCCTGCACCTTCGCCCGGTCGACGCCCTTGGTTTTTTTGTAGCGTCCGGCGGCACGAGTCCCGGGGTACTGGTCGTGATTCCTCGAAATGCGCCAATCCGAGAGTGTTTGAGGCATGAATCCTGATCTGGGCTGACGACCGAGCAGACGACTGGCGGAACGCGATTGCCAAAATCCCGTTCTGATTTCTGCTGCGAGAATGCAGCAGGACGAAGCAGGTTTCTCGTCGCCAGCCTGCGGTATCGTGAGTCTCGCGGACACTGGAAAGCATCAATGGCCAACGAGACGTCCTCACAATCGATCGAATATCTCCGGGCTGTGCTCCCTGCCTTCTGCCGTGAACACGGCATCCAAAGAGTCGAGCTGTTCGGCTCGCTCGCCAAGGGCCAGCAAGGACCCGCTAGTGACATAGACCTGCCGGTTACCTTTCGGCCGAACGTGAAACCGGGTATCGAATTCTTCGGTCTCGAAGAAGAGCTCAAATCTCTGCTGGGCGTTAACGTCGATGTCCTGACGTGCCGGTCCGTGGAAGCCAGTCGCAATCCGATCCGCCGCCGCTCCGTTCTCGAATCGGCGCGCGACATCTATGCGGAGTGACCAGGCCGCATACCTCCTCGACATTCTCGATTCAGGCGCGGTCCATCGAGCGTTAAGTATCCGGCTACACGCTGGAACGCTTCATCGAAGACGATCGCACTCAGCGACGCGGTGCTTCGCCGGCTCCTCGTAATCGGCGAGGCCGCAGCGCATCTCGCCGGAGACTGCCTCTCGGCTCCCGCACATCCCCTTCCGTAGAATGGCGGGCATGCGCAACCGCACGCTGCAAACTCACATTCCACGCCTGCTGACCGATCTCGCCATCGTGCCCGAGAACTGAGGCTACGATCGGACCATCTTTCGAACCGGGCCGCCTTTCACGGTGACAGCCGGAACAAATTTATTTCCTCAATCTCTTCAACAACTTACGCCTCGAACCACCCCTTCCTCCATCCCCCAACTGCTAAATCTTGGCCGAGGAACCCCTTTATGACGCCACAGCTCGAAACCCCCACCCAAAACAAAGCCACCGGTCCACGCACCCCCGAAGGCAAAGCCGTCTCCAAACTCAACAGCCTCAAACACGGTCTGACCGGCGAAGCCGCCCTGATCCCCGGCGAAGACCCCGAAGAATTCCACATCCACTCTTCTGGCATCATCGCCTCCCTCAAAGCCGAGACACCCCTCGAACAGCACCTCGCCAGCACCGTCGCCGCCGACCACTGGCGCATCGAGCGCATCCGCCGCCTCGAACAGGCTCATCTCGCTGAAGCCATCGCCAACCAAACCGAACCCGACGCCAAACGCCTCAATCTTTACTCACTCTACGAATCGCGGCTCAACCGCAACATAAAGAACAACATGGCCGAACTCCGCCAGCTCCAGCGCGAACGCCGCGAAGCCGAACTAATCGAGTTCCAGGCCCTCGCCAGCCGAGCCGTTCTCGACGGCCAGCCTCTCCCCCCTCCACCCCCGGGGTTCGTTTCTTCAAAAGCAGCCATGCCCTCCGTCGAGGACATCGTCGAGTCGAATCTCCTCGCCATCCAGATGCGAATCGCCACCCGTCAGGCCGCTGAAGTCCAGGCCGCAGCCGCCGAGGCAACGAAAACAGCCGCTGCAGCGACCCAAATGGCCGCATAACCTCCGCGCCGATCGCCCGATGCCGCGCGCTGACGCCCGCAGTGCGTCCAGACCCCGAAACTCTGCACGAATCCGCCGCCCCAAACGTCATGACTAACGTGAGCCCAAATCTGGCCCCGGCCGTAATCCCCGACAAAGCGTCCATGCTCGCCGACGAGCGTGCTCACGCCCAGGCCGCCGCCATCCGTTATCGCTGTGAATTCGTAGACTTACGCGAATCCGCCATCGACCACGACCTCTTCCGCACCATCCCCGTCGACCTCATGTTCCGCTACAATTTCGTGCCTCTCGGCGCGAACAACGGAACCCTCGACATCGCCCTCGCCGACCCCCGGAATCTCTCCGCCATCGACGAGCTCAGCCTTCTCCTCCATCGCAAACTCCGCATGAAGGTCGCCACCGCCTCCCAAATTGGCGACCTCCTCAAGAAAACCGAGCAATCCCAGCGCGTCCTCGAAGAAGTCACGGAAGGCTTTGCGCTCGACGTCGTCGGTGACGAGGAAAACCCCGACGAAACTCTCTCCATCGACAAACTGGCCGCCGGCGACAGCGACATCGCCCCGGTCATCAAGCTCGTCGACACGACCATCTTTAACGCCCTCGAACGCCGCGCCTCCGACATCCACATCGAGACCCGCGATCAGGAAGTGGTGATAAAGTACCGCATCGACGGCGTCCTCCACTACGCCATGCCCCCCATCGCGAAGGACTGGCACTCCACCATCATTTCGCGCATCAAGGTCATGAGCGAACTCGACATCGCCGAGCGCCGCGTCCCGCAGGACGGCCGTTTCCGCGTCCGCTACAAAAACCGTCTCATCGATTTCCGCGTCTCCATCATGCCGACCATTCACGGCGAAGACGCAGTGCTCCGTGTCCTCGACAAAGAATCCATGAGCGAGAAGTTCGCCAAGCTGTCGCTCGAAGTCGTCGGTTTCAGCCCGGGTGACCTCTCGAAGTTCCGCCGCTACATCACTGAACCGTACGGCATGGTCCTCGTCACCGGCCCCACCGGCTCGGGCAAAACCACCACCCTCTACGCCGCCCTCAGCGAGATCAAGAACGACGAAGACAAGATCATCACCATTGAAGATCCCGTCGAATACCAGCTCAAAGGCATCACCCAAATCCCCGTTAACGAGAAAAAGGGACTCACCTTTGCCCGCGGCCTCCGCTCCATTCTTCGTCACGACCCCGACAAAATCATGGTCGGCGAAATCCGCGATCAGGAGACGGCCCAGATCGCCATCAACTCGGCGCTCACCGGACACCTCGTCTTCACCACCGTCCACGCGAACAACGTCGTCGACGTTCTCGGCCGCTTTCTCAACATGGGCGTCGAGGCCTACAACTTCGTCTCCGCCCTGAACTGCATCCTCGCTCAGCGTCTGGTCCGCCTCAACTGCGAGCACTGCAAAAAGCCCGTGTTCTACCCTGACGCCCTGCTCCTCGAGAGTGGACTCAACGTCGAGGAATGGCGAAACGTTCAGTGCATGGAAGGTGCCGGCTGCTTCGAATGCGGCGGCACCGGTTTTCGCGGACGAACTGCCATCCACGAACTCCTCGACCTCAGCGACCGCATCCGCGAACTGATCCTCGACCGCCGCCCCGCCAGTGAAATCAAACGTCTCGCCCGTGAAGAGGGCATGACCTTCCTCCGCGAATCCGCCGTCGAAAAGGTCCGCCTCGGCGAGACCACCCTCCGGGAAATCAACAAGGTGACCTTCATCGAATGAGCATCACGAACCAGATCAAGGCACTGCTGCTCGACCCGCCGCCGGAGTTCGCCTTCGAGATATCGGCCAGCGGTATCGCCATGTCGCGAACGCGTCCGCCCGCCATCACCACCCGGGCCGAACTGCCGCCCGGCACGCTCCATCCGTCGCCACTGAAAGACAACATGCTCGATACGGCCGCGTTCAGCCAGGCTGTCGCCCGTCTCGTGCCCGCAACAGGCAAGCGCGGCCGCCGAACCGCAGCCCTCATCCTGCCCGATAACGCTGTACGCCTCGCCGTTCTTGACTTCGAGACACTGCCGGCAAAAGAGGAAGAGCGTCAGGCCCTGATTCGGTTTCGGCTTCGCAAAACGCTCCCCTTCGATGTGGACGAAGCCGCCCTCTCCTGGCACATCCAGCCCGGCAACAAAGTTGTCGCCGCTGTCACTCCGGCCGACATCGTCATTCGCTACGAAACCGCGTTTCGCCTCGCTGGGTTGCATCCCGGCCTCGTCACCTGCACGCCACTCGCGCTGGTTGACCTGCTGCCCTCCACGGGCTACATCCTCGCAGCTCACAAAACGGAAGGCGCGCTCACCGTGCTCGCGCTCCGGAATGGCGTCTTGCTCCTCGCCCGCACCCTGGAACTGATGCCCCACACCGTCGATCCTCTGGAAGAAATCTCAACAGACCTCTATCCCACACTCGTCTTCCTCGAAGACCAAACCGGTGCACGCCCCGAGAAGCTCCTGCTGCTCGGCTTCGGCGGCCAGGGCGACACCGCGGCGACCCGTCTCTCCATCGAACTCGACATCCCCGCCGACGCCATGGATGAACCTCACCCAGGCCTCGCGGGCTACCTGCGGTCGCTTACGATTCCACAGGAGAAGGCCGCATGAGACTGCCAGTCAACCTTTCGCGCGAACCGTTCCGGCGCGACCGCGCACTCCTCATTGCCTCTGCCGCCACCGGAGTCCTGTTACTCGCAACGCTGATCCTGCTGATCACTCTTTCGGTGACCGAACGCTCACAGGCGCGACAGGCCACCGACGAACTCGCCCGCGTCAATCGTCAACTCCAAAACATCCGCGCCGAACAGTCGCGCCTCGACCTGCAAATGCGCAGGCCCGAGAACGAAATTGTCATCGACCGCAGCATCCTGATCAACAGCATCATCCGCCGTAAAGCCATCAGCTGGACGCGCATCTTTGCCGACCTGGGTACTGTCCTCCCCTCAAACGTTCGGATCGCAGTCATCCGCCCGCAGGTGAACGCGAAAGATGAACTTCTGCTCGATATGACCGTTGAATCCGAAGCGCCCGAGCCAGTCATCCAGTTCATCTCCAAACTGGAGGGCTCAGATATGTTCGGCTCCACCGAGGTAAGCTCCTTTACGGCACCCACGCAGAACGACCCCTTGTATCACTACAGAGTCTCGGTGAACTATGCGCAAAAGCTCTAACCCGAACCCAACACCCCGCGCCTCATCGAACGCCACACCAAAATGCTTTCTGAGCCGTGACCGTAACGGAGCGGGACCGAAAACCTCCGAGGCCAACCATGCCAACAATTAAACTCCCGGCCCTCGACTTCGCCGCTCTGACCGAGCCAAAAATCCTGGTTCGCGCCTTGCTGGGCATCCTCTTCGTCGCCAACCTAACCGCCGCCGGCTTCGCCTTCCACTGGTTTGACGCCTCGCCCGACGCCGTCAACCAGCAACTCCTGGCTGCCCAGGCCCAGCATGTGACCGAGAACGCCCGGCTCCTGAAAACCCGCGCTCTGGCCAAAAATATCTCTCGAGGCAAAGAACAGGGCGAGAACTTCGTCGCTACCTCCATGACCAGCCGCCGTCGAACCTACTCGACGATCATCGGAGAAATCACCGACACCGCCAAAGCCGCTGGAATGACCAAAGCAGGCGGAACCATCTCCCTCGAACCCATCGCCGGCAGCGACGATCTTGACCTCATGTCGATCGTCTTCACCCTCGAAGGTGGCTACTCCGAGCTCCTCAAGTTCGTCAACCTGCTGGATCGCTCTCAGCGCTTCCTCATCATCGAGACTCTAACCGTAACGCCGCGCGCCCAGACCGGAGCACTCACCGTCGGCCTCAAACTCGATACCTTCGTTCGTGAAGACGAACCCCGTCCGGTCGACGCCGCCAAAGCAGGTGCAATGTGAACCTCGGAGCAGAACCTAAGAAGGTCGCAGCGCTCGTCGGCGTCCTCGTCCTCGGCGCAGTGGTGGTCTACTACGCCAACTCTGACGGCTCCGGCTCGTCGTCGTCCCCACGCGTCATGACCCAGGCGCCCGTGACCACGCAGCCCGCACCAGGCGTGCGAGCGCCAGGTCCACGCACGAAAGCCGGTACTGCTGACCGCCGGCAGATCTCGAACCGAGCCACCGCGACGGCCTGGAACCCTCGGCTGGGCACCCAAAATCCCGAAGACCGGCCCGACCCCGCCACGGTCGACCCCGCGCTCAAAATGGACCTCCTCGCCAAGGTGCAGGCCGTTGAGCTCGGCGCGCCCGGCCGCAACCTGTTCCTCTTTGGCGCAGCACCACCCGCCGCTCCCGCAGGTCTGCCAAAAGCGCCTCTCATCTCAACGAAAGGCCCCGTCGGGCCGATGCCCCCTCCCGGTCCGCCTCCACCCATCGTGGCAGCAGTTCCTTCGGCCCCGCCGATGAACTTCAAGTACTACGGCTTCAAAGTCTCTCGCAGCGACGGCCACAAAGCGGCGTTTCTTCTCGATGGGGAAGAAATCCTGATCGGCGGCGAAAACGATATCTTCAAAAAGCACTACCGAATCGTCCGTATAAACGCCGCGTCTATCGTCATTGAGGACACCGACTTCAAATCCACGCAGACCCTCCCGCTCCAGGAGAACCAGGCCGGATGACGACTCCGGGCCGGCGTCGATCCGAAGGCGGCTATGCCCTGCTTCTGGTCTACGCCATGGCTGCGTCCGTCGCAGTCATGCTCTACATGGAGATTCCCCGCGTCGCCTTCGAAGCCCAGCGCGATAAAGAGCAACTGCTGATCGATCGCGGCGAGCAGTACACGCGCGCCATCCAGCTCTACGTCCGCAAGTACAACCGCTTTCCTGCCGACATGCAGGCTCTTGAAAACACTCAAAATGTACGCTTCCTCCGCCGTCAGTACGTCGACCCGATGACGGGGAAGAACGAATGGCGGGTCGTGCACGTTGGCCCTGGCGGAATTTTTACCGATTCTCTGATCCACAAGCCCAAAAAGGAAACCAGCGCGCCGCAGAATTTCATCACTGAAATGCAGCAAATCGGTGGCGGAGGTGCAGGTGCAACGCCCGACGGTGTCAATCTCGCCGCTCGTCGTCGTCCCAGCGACGGACCAGCGGGGCAAGCGGACCCCTTCGCCCCCCAGACTGCCGAACAGCGGTCCGCCGGAGGTGGACAGTCCACCGGTGCCCAGCCCGTGATCAACGGCCCCGTCATGGTGCTCCCGGACGGACGTATCGTTCCGGCGACTGCGAACGGGCAGCCTCCTCCCCCGGCACCAATCGCCGCAGGCAACACGCCACAGATTGCGGGACAGGCAACCCCAAGCCAGTTGCCCGCCGGGGTTGGAGTTCAGCAGGGAAACAACTTCCCCGGCCAGCCCTCGAACGGCCTGCCTGCGGGCTTTCAGACAACCCCGAACGGTTCTCCCGGGGCGCCGCCGCAGGCAGCAGCCAACCTCATCAACCAGATCCTCACTACTCCTCGCCCCGGTGGTCTCAACGGAGTCGATCAGGGGCAGAATGGTCAACCCGGCCAGGCGAACCCGGGGGCTGGTGGTAACTCTTTCGGGAACCCTCTGCAGGGCGTCGCCGGTGCGAATCAGGCCGGTGGCCAAACGATTGGCGGTGGAATTGCTGGGGTAGCCAGTAAGTTGGAGCGGGAAGGTATTAAGTTATACAACGAGAAATCCGCTTATCACGAATGGGAGTTTGTCTACGACATGAGCAAGGACCCTCTGCGCGGCGGTGGCCGCGGTGGTGGTGCCGTGCCGCAGCCGAGCGCCCAACCCAATGGGCAGCCGATTCCCGGCCCAACGGGTTCAGGAACAGCAACGCCGACCCCGCGCAAATAGGTGCTTCCAGTGTTCTGTGCTCGTTAGTAAATCCGTACTCGAACCCGAGCATTTACAACCATCTGTGTAGTATCTTTAAATTGAAGATGTTAGAATTATTTGGTTGGCGGTTTCCGTTTCGGAACAACAGTGGCGCGACCTTCGAGCGCAGTAAGTCTGCGTAGCGGTTGGGAATACAGGCAAAAGTCACCGTCTGTTCCAGATCTGGAACAGATGACTTGATAAAAGGCGAATAATGGACGTCAATAAAATTTTGGAAGAACTTAGACAAGAGCACGCCCAGTTGGGAGAGGCTATTCTTAGCCTCGAGCGGCTCGCAGCCGGAGGAAAAAGGCGTGGTCGGCCGCCAGCATGGCTCCAGGCCGCCCAAACCCGAGGTCCCGGTCGCCCGCCAGCCGCCGACAAGCCTGCCCCCGCCAAAAAGCGCGGTCGTAAGAAGAAGCTCCAACCCGAAGCTAG
>JAOAPO010000010.1 GCA_025462945.1 Bryobacterales bacterium | reverse complement strand
GTTACCGTCGCGAAGGAAATCGAACTGAAGGACCCGCTCGAGAACATGGGCGCCCAGATGGTTCGCGAAGTTGCTTCGAAGACGTCGGACATCGCCGGTGACGGTACCACCACCGCGACGATCCTCGCCCAGGCCATCTTCCGCGAAGGCGTGAAGCATGTCGCCGCCGGTGCGAACCCGATGGCCCTGAAGCGCGGCATCGACAAGGCCGTTGAAGTGGCCATCGCTGAAGTGAAGAAGATGGCGATCGACGCGAAGTCGAACGAGATGATTGCGCAGGTCGGCACCATTTCGGCGAACAGCGATCACACCATCGGCAACATCATTGCCGAAGCCTTGCAGAAGGTTGTTATGGACGGCGTGATCACGGTCGAAGATTCCAAGACCATGGTGACCGAGCTCCAGACCGTCGATGGCATGCTGTGCGACCGCGGTTATCTCTCCCCCTACGTCGTGACCTATGCGGACCGTATGGAATGCGTCCTCGAAGACCCGTACATCCTGATCCACGAGAAGAAGATCAGCAACATGAAGGATCTGCTGCCCGTACTGGAGCAGGTTGCTCGCGGCGGCCGTCCGCTGCTCATCATCGCGGAGGAAGTGGAAGGCGAAGCGCTCGCCACTCTCGTCGTGAACAAGCTCCGCGGCACGCTGAACGCAGCCGCTGTGAAGGCTCCTGGCTTCGGCGATCGCCGCAAAGCGATGCTGGAAGACATTGCCATCCTGACCGGTGGTAAGGCGCTGTTCGAAGAAACCGGCATCAAGCTGGATTCCGTTAAGCTCGAAGATCTGGGCCGCGCCAAGCGCATCACGATCGACAAAGACAACACCACGATCATCGACGGCGCAGGCGAAGCCAAGACGATCGAAGGCCGCATCAAGCAACTGCGCACGCAGATCGACGAAACCACGTCGGACTATGACCGCGAGAAGCTGCAGGAGCGGTTGGCGAAGCTGGCCGGTGGCGTTGCGGTGATCAAAGTCGGTGCCGCGACCGAAACCGAAATGAAGGAAAAGAAGGCCCGTGTCGAAGACGCGCTGCATGCAACCCGTGCGGCCGTTGAAGAAGGCATCGTTCCCGGCGGCGGCGTGGCTCTGCTGCGCGCTTCCAAGGCACTCGGCGAGATGAAGCTTCAGGGCGACGAGCAGATCGGCGTTGCGATCATCAAGCGGGCTTGCGAAGAGCCGATTCGCCAGATCGTCAACAATGCAGGCGTCGAAGGCGCAATCATCATCGGCAAGATCAAAGAGAGCGACAACGCCAACTACGGCTACAACGCTGCCTCTGACGTTTTCGAAGATCTGGTTGCGGCAGGCGTTATCGATCCGGCCAAGGTGACACGTTCCGCTCTGCAGAACGCGGCATCGATCGCTGGTCTGATGCTCACCACCGAAGCTATGGTCTGCGAGATTCCGGAGAAGAAGTCTGCTCCGGCTCCCGGCGGCCACGGTCCCGAAGGCATGGACTACTAAACAGTACCCAGTCGTAAACAGAAAAGCCGCGGTCCCGAAAGGGGTCGCGGCTTTTTTGCGTGCGCGTAGAACTGGCGGCCGCAGCCTCTATGCCGCATCACGGCTCAGATGCTCCCAGGGAAACTTATCGCGGATGTGCTGCGCGAAGTACTTGCCTTTCGACTCAGCCGCTAAGAACGCCGCATACTGTCCCGGCAGGAAGAACAGATACCGGTAAACCTCGCCGCTGACGAACCGCAAATACAAAGCCTGCTCCCGTGGCTCGTAAGCGCAGGCGGTAAGAGCTCCGGACTCAAGCGCTCTCCACTCCACGCCTCCAGATTAAAATAAAAAGCCGCGATCCTGTTTGGATCGCGGCTTTCGTTCTACAGCTTTGTACGGAGCCTTACCAGGTCAGGCGAGCGGTGTACTGCATGGTGCGCGCTGCCTGATTGGAAGTGCGCAGGCTGATGATGCCGTCTCCACCGGGCAGGTTCAGGCCGGGCTGGTTAAGCACGTTGAAGGCGTCCAGGTTGATGCGGAGCTGAATGTTCTCGCGCAACTGGAAGCTCTTGTACAGGCTGGCGGTGAGGTTGGTCAGCCACGGACCGGGCATCACCTGATTGCGCAGGGGATGGATACCGGTGTCGTACGCAACCAGTTGGTTCTGGCCGTTCTTCAGCGGAACGTTGACATTGTTGTTGTCGTTGAAGTTGGCGTCAGCCACCACGCCGCTTGCGGGGATGGGGTTGATCGGCTTCTGGAGCGGTACATAGTTCTGCGGCACCCCGTTCACGCCGGTGGGCGTATTGATGCGATTCGCAGGAATGTAGCCGTTGTAGTAGAGGTAACCCGAGAAGCAGGTTCCCTGGCGGCAGTCGGAGATCTTGTACTGCGTGCCGTAGAACTCCAGCGGAACCTGTGTGCCCCAGTTCGTGGTGGGGAGTGACCAGTACCGGCTGTTGGTGGTGCCGTAACCTGCGATCTGCCAGCCGCCAATAGCAGCATTCACGAATCCATTCGCGTTTTTGCCGAGCCACTTGCCTTTTCCGAGAGGCAGGTCGTATAGGTAATTCCAGCGAACACGGTGTTTCGGGATGTCGGTATCGCGCTGGTAGCGGTAGAAGCGCAGGCGGTCAGAGACATCCGTCGGAACGGCGCCCGGCAGAAAGATTTCCGGCTCTTCACTCTGGTAGGTAGCGAAGCCGCCACCCTGCGAGGCAACATTGCCGGTAGAAGCCGAGTTGCTCATCAGGTAAAACAACTGAAAGGCGAGACCGCGGCTGAAGCGACGCTCGAGCTCGAATTGAAAGCCGGTGTAGTTCGAGTAACCAGTCTTGGTGTAGATCGAGATGTCACCGTAGGTGGTTTGATCGATGGCACGCCGGGCGGTATTGGAGTAGAAGCCGGTCGGCAGCGGGAGACCGGAGTTCTTGTACCAGACATAGGGGGTGATGGGGTTAGCGTTGAAACGGCGCACGCTTTCGTTGTTGCGGCCATTCGTTCCCACGATGCCGACACGGACAACCGTATCTTTCATGACCTCGCCCTCGAGCGTCAGGTTCCACTGATGAGCGAGAGTGGTCGCCAGATCGCGGCTGAGCGCGGTCGTCGAAAGTCCCGGCAGAATGATGGGAGGCTTCGAGATGCTCAACTCCTGCAGGTTCGACGAATTCACGCCGGCGATGATGGTCGGGGCGTTACGGAGGAAGTAGTTCGGCAGACCATCCGGCGCGTTCGCGGAATCGTTCCAGTTGTAGGAGTACGAACCCTGCAGAGGCGCATTGCCACGCATACCATTGAAGGTGCGCGCCGGGATGGGGAAGTGGTAAATGCCGTAGCCGCCGCGCAAAACGACGGCGCGATCAGCAAGACGGTTCGAATAGGCGAAGCCAACGCGCGGACCAAGGTTCAGCTTGCTGACGTTCACCAGGCTGCCCTTGAGCCCGGCCTGCTCCGGCGTGACCCACTTAACGCCGATGGCCGCATAGCCATCAACGATAGGCTGCGTGGTGTAACCGCTCTTTACGAGTTCCGGGATCGGCACCGGATTGATGATGCTCTTCGTATTGAAGTCGAACAGATTGGTCACGCCCGCTTTGTCGAGGTAAGGACCAAGGTACTGCCAGCGAAGACCGGCGTTGATGGTGAGGTTGTTGGTGACTTTCCAGTTATCCTGCACATATGCCGAGATGTCCTTGCCAGTCATGTCGTAGTTGCCCGGGGGGCGCTGCTGTGCGTAACGACCGGCAACGCCCAGGAAGAAGTTGGCACCGAAATCGCCCGTCTGCGGTGTGGTGCCAAAGGCGTTACCGGTGGACGGGTTATAGGTCGAGGTGGCGAAGCTGTTGAAGTCGAGGTCCGATTGATCGGGACGATCGGGAACGGTGTCGAGCTTTTCAAGGCGATATCGGCCACCGAACTGAATTTGGTGACGGCCCTTCACCCAGGTGTAGTTCTGTTCGCCGCTGATGATCTGCGTGTACTGCGAGCGGGGAACAACGCCGTGGAACTGAACGTTCTGGTAGCCGACGTTCAGGAGGTAGGGCGCTCCGTTCACCTTGAACGGATTCGGCGTACCGAACTGCGCCGAGATGTCCTGCGATGCGCTGGGCTGATTGAGGCTGTAAAGCCAGTTGATGGCAGAGCCGGTCGCAACGGTTTCTACGTACAGCGTGGGCGAGAAAGTATGCGTCCACGAGACCATCTCCGTATTCGATCGTTCGTAGTAGGTTTCGCGATTCCAGAGACCGTCAGCGCTGATCGGGTTGCCCGCAGTGTTGAACGCGCGGCGATTCATCTGGTCCCACTGACCGCGTGAATAACGGCCGAAGATTTGATCGTTATCGCCGATGCGGTGATCTCCGCGGAAGGTAAGTGTGCGTTGATCCTGGTTGGTCGGCGCTGCTCCGAAGTAGTTGTTTGCGACGAGAGGATTGACGCCGAGATCGGTAGGCAGCGGCACTACGCCGAAGGTGTACTTCGCGAGCGGGCTGAGCTTCGAGATCGGAAGCTGGTTGTTCGGGTAGGGCGTCTTGGCGTACGTCGGTCCGGGTCCGACCGACCACGGATCGTAGAGCGCAATCTTGCGGCCGTTCGCGTCGAAAAGTCCACTGAAGTCTCCCTGGCGCATTGCCGAAGTCCACACCGCGGAACCCTGACTGGCGCCTGACCGCTCGCGCCGTTCTTCCCACGAGCCGAAGATGAAGGTTTTGTTCTTTCCGTTGTAGATTTTCGGCAGAATCACCGGTCCACCGGCGGAAACACCGAACTCGTTGCGGACGAGGTGTGGCGGTTTGGTGAAGACGTCCTGGCGCTGGCGGGCTACGCCAAAGCCGCTGTTCCGTCCGGTTTCAAAAGCCGCGCCATGGAACTGGTTCGTGCCGGAACGTGTCACCATGATGGCGCTGGCGGGGCGGTCAAGCTTGGCGCTGGAGCCATTGGTCTCCACGCGGAATTCCTGGACCGAGTCCAGTCCCGGAGGCCTCGCCTGGATGCTCCGGTGTTGCGATCGTCCAGCGGTACGCCGTCCTGCGTGAATTCGAGAGCGGAATCGCGAAGACCGTAAACACGAGGCTGGGCCGTGCCACCTTCCAAACCGGGCACCGTCACGGTCAGCAGGCTCTGGATGGAGCGGCCATTCAGAGGAAGTTGCTCGATGCGAGCGCGTTCAACCGTGGTCGCGAGGGTAGCACTATTGGTGGTGACGAGAGGGGTGACGTTACCAACCACAGTCACCTGCTCCGTCGTGCCTGCCACCTGCAGCGACGGGTCGATGACTGCATCCTGGCCGGCGCGAAGCTGCACGGTACCTTCCCACCGTTGCAACCCGGGCGCTGCAACGGCCAGCTTATACGCGCCTGGCTGCAGCGACGGGAACATGAAGGTTCCCGAAGAACTAGTGGTGGTCTCGAACTTGTTGCCCGTTTGGGTGTGATTGAGTGACACGGGGGCATTCGGCAGAATCGCTCCCGTCGCGTCGCTGACGGTGCCCTGAATTTGGCCTACCCCAGTCTGCGCGTATGCGAGGGTACATGCGAGCGACAAGGCGCAAAGCAGTCCCCCAAATCTCTTATACATCGTTGATTTACTCCTGTTTTGACGAGGCGGAAGGCCCTGATTGTAGCTGGGTCAAACTATATCATCGAAGGCAGAGTAAAGCGTCAAGCGCAATCTCCATTGCACGCTGCGAGCTTTCTCTGGAAGCGGTCAGACGCTACAATTGACGGAATGCGAATCGTCGCCGCGATCCTTCCGCTCGTGTTCGCTGTCGCCGCTTCGGCGCAAACCGCGGACACTTCGGATCCGGTCAAAGTCCTTGTCAGCCGTCTGGAATTGCAGCCCTATAAGGAAACGATCCGCGGACTGACTAAATTCGGCGATCGCCGCCAAGGTACTGATCGCAATCGCGCTGCCGTCGACTGGATCGAGGCGCAACTGCGGAGCTACGGTTGTGCGCAAATCGAGCGGCTGAAATACGATTACCAGCCTGGGACGGCCACGAGAATGCCGCGCAACCCACCCGCGCCGGCGAAGGGCCAGCGCGGCTCGACCGGCGTTAATAGTGATCCCCTCAAACAGCCCGACGAGGCGCTTCGAAAGCTGAACGAGCAGCCTTCCACGCCGGGTCCGCGCGAAGAGGTCTACTGCACCAAAGTCGGCAAGACGCACCCCGACGAAATGTATATAGTCAGCGCTCACATGGACGGGATTGGCTGGGGCGAGGCTGCCAACGACGATGGCTCCGGCACAGCTCTGGTGATGGAACTGGCGAGAATTTTCAGCAGCCCGGAAGTGGAGACCGAACGCTCGATCCGCTTCATTCTGTGGAATAACGAAGAGACTGGCAGCAATGGCGCCGAGGCTTATGTGGCCCAGCGCAAAGAGTTGCAAGGCAAGGAGAACCCGGCTGGGTCCGGCAGGTATCCGGAACCGAGATGGCTCGGAATCATCCAGCACGACATGTTGTTGTTCGATCACGGAATGCCCGGAAAAGACGGGAAGCTGCCGAATGAGCAGCGACCAGAAGCGGATGTCAATATCGAATTCCAGTCGAATTCCAAGATGGCGGCGGAGTCGGCGACGCTGGCGTGGACCGTGCAGGCGGCGAACGAGAAGTGGGCGACCGATTACCCGGCGACGGTGGGCGCGCACATGAGTTATACCGATTCAAATCGGTTTCAGGATGTTGTGGCGTCGATCAGCCTTCGGGAGAGCGAGCGGAACGCGCATATCGGAAGGGGCTGGGATCCGCACTGGCATCAGCCTACAGACCTGTTTGTGAATTTCACCGATGCCGATTTCAAGCTGGGACTGAACGCCGCCCAGACTACCCTCGGCGCTGTGGCCGAGTTGGCTGGCGCCAGTACACGACAGTGATGCGCATACTTACTGCCTTGCTGCTGCCGGCCTTGTGCTGCGCCCAGAGGTGGATACCGCAACCAAGCGGCGTGACGGCCTCGCTGCGTGGCGTGGCGGCCGTGAGCCGGAAGATTGTGTG
Organism: Bryobacterales bacterium; assembly: GCA_025462945.1. GTDB lineage: Bacteria > Acidobacteriota > Terriglobia > Bryobacterales > Bryobacteraceae > BOG-234. Next base: position 17,929 of record JAOAPO010000010.1, on the reverse strand, counting down.
GGCAAGCGGTTCCGGAGGTACCTGGCTCCGCTCCGTGGATGGCGGCGCGACCTGGGCTTCCGGCAAGGTGCGCGGTGGCGAGATGCTCGACTTTCGGGCGATTCAGGCATTCTCCGCCAGGGACGCCATCGTGATGAGCAGCGGCGGGGGACCCCTGTCGAAGATCTTCTCCACGCGAGATGGCGGTTCGAGCTGGCAACTCCTCTTCGATAATCCCGATCCGAAAGGCTTCTTCGACGGCCTGGCCTTCCGCGACCGACAGCACGGTGTCTTGCTGGGCGACCCGGTTGGGGGTCGGTTTACCGTTTTTGTGACCAATGACGGCGGCAAGACCTGGCTGCGACGCGAGGGGCCTGCGACAAACCCTGGCGAGGCGAGTTTTGCCGCCAGTAACTCCACGGTGCGCCTGGTCGGCGGCGATATCTGGATCGCCTCGGGTGGAACCGGCGGCGCGAGGGTGTTCCACTCCCGCGACCAAGGCAAGACATGGGACGCTCGGCAGACTCCGATCCGGCACGATCTGGAAACGGCAGGTATTTTCGGACTCACCTGGCGCAGCGGGCGGTACGGCATCGCTGTAGGCGGAGATTACAAGAAAGATCAGGATCGTTCCAGGAACAGCGCCATAACAGTGGACGGCGGAGCAACGTGGACCAGCGCTGAAGGGCCAGCGGGGTTTCGATCCTCCGTGGTTTACAACAAGGACCTGAAAGCCTGGATCGCAACCGGCACCTCCGGCTCGGATATCTCGGTCGACGGTCTCAGCTGGCGCAAGTTCGATGGCGCGCCCTACAACGCGATCAGCGGGCCGTGGGCGGTTGGCCCACAAGGTGCGATCGCCAGACTTACCCGCTGAGGCTTCGGCGGGTGTAATCTGGTTCCGATCATGAAAGCCACACTGCTCTCGCTCACTCTCGCGCTTGCCGCCTTCGCCGCCGACGCGCCCACGACTGGACCTCTCGCGGCCACGCTCGACACGTGGAAGCAGGCCATGCTGCATAAGGACAGCGCCACTCTCGAAAAGCTCTATCACAAGGACCTGACCTACACCCACTCCAGCGCCCTGGTGGAAAACAAGGCGGAAGCGATCGCTGCCGTGGTGAAGGCACCGCCAAAAGCCATCAACTTCCACAACGCGGACACCCACGTTTACGGGAACACAGCCACCGTGAAGGCGAAAGTGGACATCGTGAATGCGCAGGACGTCACCAGCAAGCTGGACGTGCTGATGGTCTTCGTCAAGTCGGGCTCGGACTGGCAGCTGGTCGCTCGGCAGGCGACGAAGATTCCATAGATTCGTCAGGTCGCATCGCGGTGCGATTCGAAAAAAGCCGATCAGGCTGAACACCAAAGCCTGCTACCGTCGTATTAGATGGTATGAGTCGAATCTATTCAGTACTATGTCTGTTGCCGGTGCTGACACTCGGGGCGTTCTTTAGTTCCGTGCTTGCAGTCGCGCAGGTTCAGCAGCTGGCTCCGGCCGCGCCGATGGCCAAGCGGACGCTGGAACGCGTGGTTCCTGCGGCCGTAACAATTCCTCCGGCACCGCGTCCCAACGATCCTCCGAAGCCGAAGCAGCCTAGTCTGCACCGGGGCTAGTTCCCGGCTCGGAGCGTTTCCGCTCCGCTGTGCATCCTAAACTATGAGGACGGCACAGAGTCTTGCAGGAAATCGAACTCCCTATCGCCGGCATGACTTGTACCGCCTGCGCTAACAACATTGAGACCAGACTCGCGCAGGCTCCAGGCGTCGAGTTCGCGAACGTCAGTTTCGCCGCTCGGACCGTTGCCATCCGGTTCAATCCCGTAAAAGTTCAGGTTGAGGCTCTGGTATCGGCCATCGAAGGCCTCGGGTATCAGGTACCGCGCTCGTCAGAAGCGCCTTCGCTGGAATTGGAGTCGAAAGCGCTGCAGACCCGCCTCGCGCTGGGCGGATTGCTGGCTGTTCCGACGATGATCCTGGGCATGGCTGAACGCCTGCCATTCGCACAGCTCGCTCTCTCCCTGCCCGTTCTGGCCTACTCGGGCCTGCCGTTCTACCAGGCTGCCTGGAAGGCGGCACGCAATGGCACGGTCAACATGAACACGCTGGTTTCGCTGGGTACCCTGGCGGCATTTTCGTACAGCGCATTCGTGCTGATGCAGGGCGGGCATCACGTCTACTTCGAAGCGGCTCCGGTCATCATCGTCCTCGTCCTGCTTGGCCGCTATTTGGAACTCCGCGCACGGTCGAAAGCGTCAGCGGCGATAGAACACCTGGCGAATCTGCAGCCACCCAGCGCCACCCTCATCCACGACGACCAGGAGAAAGTCGTACCCGTCGCCGACGTGAAGCCCGGTGACATTCTCATTGTCAAACCCGGAGATCGTATCCCGGTGGACGGCACGATCCTGGAAGGCGCCAGCGAAATCGATGAATCCATGCTGACCGGCGAAGCCATGCCGGCGATCAAGTCGGCCGGCTACAACGTATCCGCCGGAACCCGCAACCTTGCCGGAGCGTTCCGGTTGCAGGCCACCCGCACAGGAGCCGCTACGGCTCTGGCTCAAATCGCCGATATGGTTCAGGCGCAGGCATCACGGGCACCGGTGGCGCGTCTGGCTGACGCTGTCGCGTCTCGGTTCACGCTCGCCATCATCGTGATCGCCCTGCTCACGCTTGGGATCTGGCTGTTCTTCGCGCCGGTGGGAACTGCCGTGCAGATGGCGGTGGCGGTGCTGATCGTAGCCTGCCCCTGCGCCATGGGCCTTGCCACGCCCATGGCGCTGATCGCGGGCACAGGACGCGCTGCGGCAGAGGGGGTTCTTTTCCGCAATGGGGATGCGCTGGAATCAGCTGCCAAAATCGATACCGTCGTTTTCGATAAGACGGGAACCCTCACGCGAGGAACACCCCGCGTGGCGAGCATTCATGTAGAGCCGGGCTTCACGGAAGAGAGCGCGCTGGACCTCGCCGCGGCCGTGGACCGCTGGAGCGAGCATCCGTTCGCCAAAGCCATTCTGGAAAAGCATGGAGACCAGCCTCTGGCGCAGGTCACCGGGTTCCGCGCCATTGCCGGGACCGGGGCGGAAGGCACCGTCGACGGCAAACTGGTGTTCATCGGACGCAGCCGTAAAGGAACCGTCGAACTGGTGGTGGACGGGCAGACCGCGGCCCATTTTCAGATGGAAGATCAGCTCAGGCCGGGCGCGGCCGAGGCTGTGGCGAAACTGCGCCGCATGGGAATCACCGTTTGGATGCTCAGCGGCGACAGCGAAGAAGCGGCGCAGGCCATCGCGCACGAAACAGGCATTCCGCCCGGGAACGTGATGTCGCGGATCATGCCTGCGGAGAAAGAGGAGATCGTCACACGTTTTCGCGGGCAGGGGCGTCACGTCGCCATGGTCGGAGACGGAATCAACGATGCGCCCGCGCTGGCAGCTGCCAGTGTCGGGATCGCGATCGGCGCGGGAACTGACGTGGCAATCGAGTCCGCCGGCGTGATTCTGATGGCCAGCAATCCTCTGCATGTGCCGAGATCTCTGGACCTTGCGCGCGCCACGCTCCGCATCATTCGACAGAACCTGTTCTGGGCATTCGGGTACAACACTCTGGCCATTCCGGTGGCGGCGGGCCTCTTCTACCACTCCACTGGCTGGACGCTTTCGCCGATGCTCGCCTCCGCGGCCATGGCCCTTTCCAGCGTGTCTGTGGTGCTCAACAGCCTGCGGCTGCGTACGCGCTGAGATAATTCACATGTTGCCCGACTGTAATCTCGACCAAGTTGATTTTCTCGTGATTGGTGCCGGTGTCGCCGGTCTCCGCGCGGCCATTGAACTCGCGCCTCACGGCTCCGTGCTGGTGGTCGCCAAAGACTCCCTGCGCGAATCGTCGTCCGAATATGCGCAGGGCGGCATCGCGGCCGCGCTGAACGACGACGACGAAGTGGCGCTCCATGAGCAGGACACGCTCTACGCCGGAGACGGCCTTTGCGACCCCCGCGCCGTGCATACGCTGGTCGACGAGGGGCCTCGTGCCATCGAAGAACTGATCGGTTGGGGTGCCGAGTTCGACCGCGAAGGCGGCAAGCTGGCGTTCGCCCGCGAAGGTGCCCATAGCCGGAACCGCGTGCTTCACGCGCAGGGCGATTCCACCGGCAAAGAGATTGCGCGCACGCTGTACCTGCACGCCTCGTCCCTGCCCACGGTCCGCTTCGCCAGTTTTTCCGCCGTCGTCGATCTGATTCTGGCTGAAGGCCGGGTGGTCGGCGCGGTCGTCTTCGAGGGAAGCTCTGGTACGACGCGACGCATCTATGCCTCGTCGGTGCTGCTCGCTACTGGTGGACTCGGCCGGGTCTATCTTGAGACGACCAATCCCGATGTAGCGACGGGCGACGGCGTTGCGATGGCATGGCGGGCTGGCGCAGTGATCGAGAACATCGAATTCGTTCAGTTCCACCCCACCGCCCTCTATGCCGCCAACGCGCCACGCTTTCTGCTTTCTGAGGCCCTGCGCGGTGACGGCGCAGTGCTTCGCAACGATAAAGGCGAGGCGTTCATGGCTCGCTATCACGAACTGGCAGACCTGGCTCCTCGCGACGTGGTCTCGCGCGCCATCCTTGCCGAAATGCAGCTGACCGGGGCCTCGCACGTCTGGCTCGACATGTCGTCGCGCGATGCCGAGTACGTTCGCCACCGCTTCCCCCGCATCTACGAGACTTGTATGGCGTACGGGGTCGACATCACGAAATCGTCTCCTGTTCACCCTGCCGCACACTACGCGATGGGCGGTGTGAAGACGGATCTGGACGGCCGAACCACGGTTCCTGGCCTTTTCGCCGCAGGCGAAGCCGCCTGTACAGGCGTCCACGGTGCCAACCGCCTGGCGAGCAACTCACTGCTGGAAGGGGTAGTTTTCGGGCGCAGAGCCGGACAGGTCATGGCAGGCGAGAAAATACGAACCCATTCTGGCGGCGAGCCGCCCGCCTTCTCGGCACCGTCACTCAGCGCCGAGGCGATTCGGACACTCGCCTGGAAGAGCTGCGGCATCTCCCGCGACGAGGCTGGTCTTGAAGCCGCCATTGCCACACTGGACGCCAGCACCTGGGAGCTTCCCGAAGCATTGACTCTCGCGGATATCGAGCGCCGCAACATGCACGAAGTGGCCGCTTTGATCGCCCGCATGGCACGCTGGCGGGAAGAGAGCCGGGGCGGTCATTACCGAACCGATTTCCCCGACGCCAGCGCGCAGTTCACCATCCCATCCCAAACGTCTATCGCCGGACGAACGGAGTAACCCCATGCGGTATTTGCTGATCTTCGCCGCTGCCACGCTGCTTCCAGCGCAGACGGACTGGCCAGTCTATGGTCACGACCCGGGCGGCATGCGCTACTCGCCGCTAACGCAAATCACGCCCGCCAACGTGAGCGGCCTCGAACGAGCATGGACCTTCCACCACGGCAAACCCGGCTCGCAGGTGACGCCAATCGTAGTCGGCGGCATCATGTACATCACTTCGCCGAACGCGATTCATGCACTCGAACCCGAGACGGGCAAAGAGCTGTGGAAGTTCGAATCGCCTGGCATGACGCGCCGGGGTCTGACGTACTGGCCTGGATCCGGTGGAACCCACCCGCGTGTTTACGCCGCTTCCGAAAGTGACCTCATCGCCATCGACGTCACCACGGGCAAGCTCGCGCCAGGTTTCGGCAACGAGGGCCGCGTGGATATGAAGAAAGGCGTCCTGGGCGATCTGCCGGATGCCCGCCTCACGATGCAGTCGCCGGCCGTGCTCTACAAGGACGTCCTGATCAACGGCAGCAACAACGCCGAGCCATCCCCCAGCAAGGGCGCTTACGGTGATATTCGTGGCTGGGATGCGCGCACGGGCAAACTGCTTTGGACCTTCCATACGGTCCCCCGCCCCGGCGAACCCGGCAACGACACCTGGCCCACCGATGGCTGGAAGAATCGCTCCGGGGTAAATAATTGGGGCTTCATGACGGTTGATGTCGAGCGGGGTCTGGTCTTCGTGCCGCTCGGTTCGCCGACCACGGATTTCTACGGCGGCGACCGCGCGGGCATTGGACTCTACGGCAATTCACTCGTGGCGCTGGAAGCCGCAACCGGCAAGGTGAAGTGGTTCCAGCAGTTGGTCCATCACGATCTCTGGGACTACGACCCGGCCGCGCCACCTGCGCTGATCGAAGCAACCATGAATGGCCGCCAAGTGCCCGCCGTCGCCCAGATCACAAAGATGGGCCTTATGTTCGTCTTCGAGCGCAGCACCGGCAAGCCGATCTGGGGGATGGAAGAACGCAAGGTCCCGCAGAGCAAGGTTCCCGGGGAGCAGACGTCTGCAACCCAGCCCTTTCCCGTGAAACCCGAACCTCTTGCCAAAATCACTTTCACGCCGGCCGAACTCTACAACGCCACTCCGGAGCACGCGGCTTTCTGCAAGGCACTCTGGGAAGACCAGAAGATGTTCACCGAAGGCCCTTATACGCCAATGTCGGTTGCAGGCAATGCCCTCACTTTTCCGAGCACCCTGGGCGGCGGCAACTGGAGCGGCTTTTCGTTTGATCCAAAGCTTGGCTACGCATTCACGAACATCATGAATCTGGCGCAGTGGGGGCATATGGAACTGAAGGACGGCACGTGGACCCGAACCTCCGCTACCGGCACGCCGTACGCACGCTTCTGGGATCCCGCGACCCACATCCCCTGCCAGAACCCTCCCTTCGGCGAACTGCTGGCCATCGACATGAAGACCGGCAACATCGCCTGGCGGACCCCGCTGGGCACCGTGGAAGCGCTCGAAGCCAAAGGCGTTCACAACACCGGCTCGTTAAACCTGGGCGGAAGCATCGCCACCGCCTCGGGCCTGATCTTCATCGGCGCAGCCAACGACAGTCGCTTCCGTGCCTTCGATTCGAAGACGGGCAAGGAGCTCTGGTCCGCGAAGATCGACGCGGTCGGTCAGGCGACTCCTGTCACCTATCAGGGACGCGATGGCAATCAATACGTCGTCATCATGGCGGCTGGTGGACCTTACTGGGGCTCACCAGGCGGCGATGCGCTGATCGCTTTCAGGCTTCCGTCCCCTCCCAATCGTTAAAATGAGTCTCGTGGCTCAAATACTTGACGGCAATCGCGTTCGTGACCAGATTAAAGGCGAATGCCGTCCGCGAGCCGAAGCTTTCTTCAGGCATGCGGGCCGTCAGCCGGGACTCGCGGTCGTTCTGGTCGGCGAGAACCCGGCGTCACAGGTCTACGTCCGCAACAAGACCAAAACGGCCGGCGAAACGGGAATCTACAGCGAGACCATCACGCCGGATCCCACGGTCACGACCGAGGAACTGCTGCACTTGGTGCACTCGTTGAATGCCCGCGAAGAGATCGACGGAATTCTGGTGCAACTCCCGCTGCCCCCGCACATCGACTCCCAGAAGATTCTTCTCGCCGTACTCCCGGAGAAGGATGTGGACGGTTTTCACCCTTACAACATGGGCCTGCTGGCCACCAGCCGCCCCGGGCTGCGTCCCTGCACCCCCGCGGGCGTGATCGAAATGCTGCGGCGGAACGAGATTCCCATGTCCGGCAAGTCAGCTGTCGTGATTGGCCGCAGCACCATCGTCGGCAAACCGATGGCGCTGCTGCTGCTGGAAGAAAACGCCACCGTGACTGTCTGCCACTCGAAAACGCCCAACCTGCCGCAGGTCTGCCGCGGCGCCGATATCCTGGTTGCCGCCATCGGCCGTCCCTCCATGGTGACTGCGGATTTCATCCGTCCTGGCGCTGTGGTCATCGATGTGGGCATCAATTCGATCACTGAGCGCGCGGAAGCCGAGCGCATCTTCGGCCCCGACAACCTCGCCAGTTTCGAGAAGCGGGGTAGCCAACTGGTGGGCGACGTGAACCCTCGGGACATGGCGCGGCTCGCCTCGGCCTACACGCCTGTCCCCGGCGGCGTGGGCCCCCTGACCATCGCAATGCTGATGCGAAATACGATCGAAGCGGCCGAACGCCGTACCGGTCTGTGCTGATCGCCGGGCTGACCGGCGGCCTCGCCAGCGGCAAGAGTTTCGTTGCGGCAGCCCTGCAGAACCTCGGCGCTCATGTCATCGAGGCCGATCAGCTTGGCCACGAAGTGCTGGCGAAGGGTGGCTCGGCTTTTGCTCCTGTGGTGGAAGCATTCGGCCCAACAATTCTCGGCGACGACGGTGATATTGACCGCGCCAGACTCGGCAAGATCGTCTTCTCTGATGAGGCGCTGCTCGAGAAGCTCACCGCGATTGTTCATCCGGCAGTTCACAGCCTCGCGCAGCAACGTTTCGCCGCTATTGCCCAAAACGAACCGCACGCGATCGTTATCTATATCGCGGCCATTCTCGTCGAGACCGGCGGCTACAAGCAGTTTCCGTGGCTGATCGTCACCAGATGTACGCGTGAGCAGCAGATCGAACGAGCGCTGCGGCGACCAGGAGCTACCCGCGCCGATGTGGAAGCCCGGCTTGCCCGCCAACTGCCGCTGGACGAGAAGATTGCGCTTGCCACCCATATCGTGGATACGGGCGGTACGTGCGAAGAGACCCTTCGTCAAACTAAAATGGTGTACGAAGACCTGAGAAATCGAGAATCATGAGACCCCGCGCGCTAATTCTGACCCTACTGCTTGCCGGAGCTTTTTGGCTTGTAACCAGCCACGGGAGCTGGAGATTGAGACAGATCCTGCAGCCGTTGACGTCCAACGGCCAGTTGTGGTCGGAACCGGTTACTGCGCGCGGTGCCAACAACTTCGATTCGGACGAACAGAACAACATCGACCTGTACAAGACCAATCGCCTCGCCACCGTCAACATCACCAGCGTGGTCTATCAGCGCGATCTGTTTTTTCGTGTCTTCCCCAGCAGCGGCACGGGCTCGGGCTTCATTATCAACGAAGACGGCGAAGTGATCACCAATAACCACGTGATCGCAGGGTCCAGAAACATTACGGTCACGCTGTCCGATCACAAGCAGTACAAGGCCGACGTGCTCGGCATCGACCGCCGTAACGACCTCGCGCTGATCAAGATCCGGGCGGGCCGCAAGCTGCCGTTCGTGCGCCTGGGCGATTCGGAAAACCTGCAGGTGGGCCAGAAAGTGCTCGCCATCGGCAATCCGTTCGGCCTGGAAGGCACTCTGACGACCGGCATTGTCAGTTCTCTGGGACGAACGCTGGAGAACGAAGACGGCAATAATCTGGAGGGCTTGATCCAGACCGATGCGGCCATCAATCCTGGCAACAGCGGCGGCCCCATGTTCGATTCCAAAGGCTCGGTAATCGGCATCAACACGGCCATTTACGGTTCGCGGACGCAATCGGGCGAAGCCGGCAGCATCGGTATCGGTTTCGCCGTTCCGGTCAGCCGGGTCAAAGCGATCCTCGACGAATACCGCTCTACCGGCCGGATTTCGCACCCCGTGCTGGGCGTTACCAGCGTCCTCTTCGTACAAGGCGATTTGGCGGAAGCCCTTGGCCTGCCCACGGCCGGCGGCCTGCTGATCGGCGGCATCGACGAAGGGTCCCCGGCGGACGAAGCCGGCCTGAAAGGTCCGAACCGAACGGTTATCGTCGGCATGTATCGCCTCGGCGTGGGCGGGGACCTGATCACTGCAATCGACGGGAAGCCAGTGGATAGTCAGGATTCGCTGCGACGCGCGATCAACCGCAAGAAGGCGGGAGAAAAGATCGAGTTGACCATCATCCGGGGCGGCAAAACCAGCAAGGTCGCCATTACGCTGGGCGCTGCGCCGGAGGCTTTGTAGCGCGCATGAGGCGTCGCGCGTTTCTGAAAACCGCGGCCGTAACAGGGTTCACAGCGGGGGCAGTTGCGCAACCTGCAAAGCGCCTCAACTTCGTTTTCATCCTGATCGACGATTTGGGCTGGCGCGATGTCGGCTTCAACGGCACGCGCTTTTACCGGACACCGAATATCGACGCACTGGCAGCGCGGGGCATGCGCTTCTCGAATGCTTACGCTGCGGCTCCGGTCGGCTCCCCCACTCGCGCCAGTATTCTGACTGGCAAGTACCCCGCGCGGCACGGCGTCACCAACTCTCTGCCCGGACACCATGCTCTGGATCATTCGAGGCTGCGGGGTCCGGACCCAAAGCAGTTTCTGCCGCTTGAGGAAGTCACCCTGGCGGAAGAACTGAAGTCGGCAGGCTACGTGACGGCGTCGATCGGAAAGTGGCATCTGGGCGGGATTCGCTATTACCCCGAGAAGCAAGGTTTCGACATCAACATCGGCGGGACCGACAGCGGTGCGCCCCGGAGTCACGTCTATCCGAAGTGGAGCGGTAACCCGCCAATCGACGGCCAGCTGGGTGAGTATTTGTCAGACCGCCTCACCCGCGCCGCCGAGGATTTCATCCGCAGCCAGGCGCAACACCCGTTTTTCCTTTACGTGGCCCACTACGGCGTGCACCATCCCTTTGAGGGGCGTACCGACGTAGTCGCGCGCTACCGCCGCAGCATCCGGCAGGATGATCCGCAAAATAACCCGACGTATGCCGCGATGATCGAGAACGTGGATGAGAGTGTCGGGCGTCTGGTGAAGAAGGTGGAAGAGGAAGGCCTTACCGAGAACACAGTCTTCATTGTGACCTCTGATAACGGCGGCCTCGATGCAGCCGAAGTGGACGGGCAGCTCGCCACCTCGAACGTCCCACTCAAAGGGGGCAAAGGGTATCTGTACGAAGGCGGCATTCGCACGCCGCTGTGTATCTTCTGGCCGGGCGTCACCAAAGCGCGCTCGATCAGCAGCGTGCCGGTCATCAGCACGGACTTCTACCCCACTCTTGGCCAGATGGCCGGGATCTCGCGAAATATGGGCCGACCGGTGGACGGTGTCAGCCTGGTTCCGTTGTTACAGGGCACCGCGCCTTTGCGGCGTACCGCGCTCTACTGGCACTACCCGCACTACTCGACCCAGGGCGGACGGCCCGGCGCAGCCATCCGGCAGCACGACTTCAAGCTCATTCTTTGGTATGAGGATCAATCGGTGGAGCTCTATAACCTGAACGCCGATCCGGGCGAGAAGACGAACGTCGCCGAGAGCGATCCCGCGCGCACCAGCGAACTCAAGGCGAGTCTGAAGAAGTGGCTGGATACGATGCCGCTGGAGATGCCGGTGTCGAACGCGGACTACGATCCTGAGCGCGAAACCGAGGGTCTGGCGCAGGCCATACGCGAGCAGTTGCAGAATGGCGAACTGCCGTCGCCGTCCCGCAAGCCAGAGTAGGGCGGCTTCCTCTACACTCATAAGTTGCTGGGCGCACCCTCCATCACGGCCGTTATCCCGCTTCACAATCAGGCTCCGCTCCTCGCCCGATTGCTGGAGACGATGCACGCGCAGACGCAACCGTTCGCCCATGTGATCGTCGTGGACAACGCCTCGTCAGACGGTGCGCCTGATGTGGCGGCCGCTGCAGGCTGTCGCGTCATCCGCCTCGCAGAAAACACCGGCTTCGCCCACGCGGTCAATACGGGCTGGCAGGCTGCGACCACGCCGTGGGTCGCGATTCTCAACAGCGATATCGAGCTTGACCCGCACTGGCTGGAACGCGTTGCCGAGGCAGCGGGGAATGCCGGCTTCGCCGCCGGCACCATTTTGCAGTCGGCCAATCAGACCGCGATCGACGGCACCTACGATCTGCTGAGCCGAGCCGGGTGCGCCTGGCGGGCAGGGTACGGTCAGCCGTCAGCCATGACGGGCGCGGCACCCTCCCCAATCTCCATCGCCCCCGCCACGGCATGCCTGTTCCGGCGTGACGCGCTGGAGCAACTGGGCGGCTTCGACGAAAGCTATGGTTCTTATCTGGAAGACGTAGACCTCGGCCTGCGCTGCATGGCAGCCGGTATCACCGGCGTCTTCGTACCTTCTGCGCTCGCCACCCACAAGGGCAGCGCCACCCTGGGACGCTGGAACGCTCGCGTAGTCCGGCTGATTTCCCGCAACCAGCTACGCCTCATCGCGCGCCACTACGACCGCGAGCTCTTCTTTTCGTGCCTGTGGCACATCCTGGCTGGCCAGCTGTTGTGGGGTGTGGTCGCGGCCCGGCATGGGGCGGCGCTGGCGTGGCTGCGGGGCAAGTTCGACGGCGTCGCTGATTTCCGGCTCACCGGGAAGCCGAATCCGGCGCTGCGCCAGTTTCTCGACCAATCAGAAACAGAGATACGGAGCCGCGCCACCGACCCCTACTGGCGCTGGTACTCCCGGCTCACTGCGGCGCATTGACACATGTCCCGTGTCGCGATCGTCATTGTTACGCATAACTCCGCCCGCGAAATTGGTCCCTGCCTCACGTCGCTTCGCCTCGTTCCCGATGCCGAAGTTGTTGTTGTGGACAACGCGTCCTCGGACGAAACCCTCGCGGTTGTTCAACGGTTTCCCGTCCGCCTGATAGCCAATTCCGAAAACGCGGGCTTCGCCGGCGGAGTCAATCTCGGCACCCGGGAGACGAGCTCACCGCTGGTCCTTTTGTTGAATCCAGACGCTCAACTGCGTTCAGACCTCCGTGCGATGGCCGAAGCGTTCGAAGCACCAGGCGCGCGAACCGGAATCGTAGGGGGCCTCTTGACCGACGGCTCGGGCCAGCCGCAAACCGGATTCATGATCCGAAACCTGCCTACGCCAGCCGCGCTTTGCTTCGAAGTCCTTGGTATCAATCGGCTTTTCCCACGCAACCCGATTAACTGGCAGTACAGATGCATTGGAAAGCACCCAATGACACCTGGCCCCGCCGAGCAACCCGCCGGCGCATTTCTGATGTTCAGCCGACAGGCGTGGCTCGATGTAGGTGGCTTTGACGAACGCTTCACGCCAGTGTGGTTTGAAGACGTCGACTTTTGCGCACGCGTGAGGAAAAGCGGATATCGCATCTGGTATACGCCGGCGGCAGTCGCCAGCCACGTCGGTGGACATTCCGTGAACGCTCTGGCTGTGGGAAATCGGCACAAATATTGGTATGGTAATCTTCTGAAGTACGCAGCCAGGCACTTCGGGAACGTACAGTTCCGGGTGGTTTGCGCTGCTGTTGCGCTTGGAGCCTCTTTGCGCGCGGTGAGTGAGACACCGCGTGGCGGTTTTAGGGCGTTCCAGATGTATGGGGTCGTCATTCGGCAAGCCTGCCGCCAGCTGCTGAGCAGCCGGGAACAGGTATCTGCAGCCGAGAGGCGATGGTGTGTGAAGTCTGGTAGTCGAGAAAACTAAAATTGGAGCGGACTCGCGCAAACATGTCCGGTAACGGTTACGTCTCAGTAACAATCGTCACTTATAATAGTGGGCGATTTATCAAGCGCTGTCTGGAGTCAGTCCTCGATCAAAGATATCCGTTCGCGGAGATTATTGTGATCGACAATAACTCCACTGACGGCACGATCGACATCCTTGAACCCTTCGAAGATCGCTGCAGGATCGTCTATAACGAAGAGAACATCGGCTTCGCTGCGGCCCAGAATCAGGCCATCTACATGTCGAACTCTGAATGGGTTTTGACTCTCAACCCCGATGTTCTTCTGCTCCAGGGCTTCATCGAAGCTCTCGTCACCGCTGGCAATATCGATCCGAAAGTCGGCACCGTGTGCGGTAAGTTGCTGACGATGACCGCCAGCTTTGACTTTCCGGCAGAGCCGATTGTTGACTCTACCGGCATCTACTTTACTCCGAACCTGCGCCATCTCGACCGCGGCAGCCTGCAGGTCGATAACGGCCATTTCCGCAACTACGAGTACGTCTTCGGAGCGACAGCCGCAGCTGCTCTTTATCGCCGCGAGATGATCGACGACATCTCTGTCCAGGGCGAGTTTTTCGACCACGACTTTTTCGCTTATCGTGAAGACGCCGATGTCGCCTGGCGCTCTCAGTTACTAGGCTGGAAATGCCTCTACGCGCCCTACGCCAAGGGCTATCACGTGCGCGCAGCATTGCCCGGGAACCGCCGCGCCCTGCCCGCCGAAATCAACATGCACTCAGTGAAGAACCGCTTCCTGCTGCGCATCAAGAACATGACGCCAGACCTGTACCGGCGCAATTTTTTTGCGATTACAGTGCGCGATGTCGTCGTCGTCAGCTGCTGCATCCTCTGGGAGCACACCTCGCTCCGCGCCTTTCCGTTTCTGTTCCGCAACTGGCGCAGCGTTGTCGCCAAGCGCCGTGAAATCATGAGTCGGAGACGAGTCGACGACGCTTACATGGCCAGCTGGTTCAACTTCGAACCTGTCAGTAAGCCGGCACCGAAAAAGCCGGTGGCTGAACTGATCCGCACCGCGAAAGCCGCCCGGCGTTAACGGACGGTGCGCATAGCGATCGTTGGAACTCGCGGCATACCTGCCAACTACGGTGGTTTTGAAACCTTCGCCGAAGAACTCTCGCTTCGCCTCGCCGCACGCGGACATGAAGTAACTGTCTACTGCCGGCAAAGGCCCCCGGCTCCGGTCTGGAATGGCGTCCGTTTAGTTTGGCAGCCGACCATACGGCACAAATATCTCGACACTCTGGCGCATACGTTCTTCTCCACTCTCCACCTCTTGCGTCATCCGGCAGACGTCGCGCTCTACTGCAATGCGGCCAACGCGATCTTCACCAGCCTGCCTCGTTTGCGCGGTGTCCCTGTAGCGCTCAATGTCGATGGCATCGAGCGGAAGCGCAAGAAGTGGAACAAGTTCGCAAAGGCGTGGTACCTGGTGTCCGAGTGGCTTGCGACGAAGCTCCCGAACGCCATCGTCACGGACGCGGCCACCATCCGGCAGTACTACACCGATACCTGGAACGCACCGTCGACTTTTATTGCGTACGGTACATCCACAGCTCTCGAACCGACCATGGATATCCCGGCGCAACTGGGACTCCAACCGCATCGCTACTTTCTCTACGTGAGCCGCCTGGAGCCCGAGAACAGGCCGCTTGAGGTTCGCCAGGCTTTCGAGCGAGTCGCCACGGACATGAAGTTGGCGCTTATCGGCGATGCACCGTATTCGGTGGACTACATCGCGCGTATTCGCGACACGCAGGATCCGCGAATCGTCATGCCAGGAGCGATCTACGGCAAAGGCTACCGCGAACTCGGCTCCTGGTGCTTCGCCTATATCCACGCCACGGAGGTTGGCGGCACCCACCCGGCGCTCATTGAGGCGATGGGTAAAGGATGTCTGGTGCTTTATCTGGATACCCCGGAGAACCGCGAAGTTTGCGGTGACGCGGGCCTTCCTTACGCTGACGCCGAGGGCCTCACGGCGCGGATCGAGCAGGTGCTCGCGATGACTGAGCAGGCGCGGGGCGTCTACAAGGCGCGCGCACTGCAACGCGTTCGGGAACTCTATGACTGGGACGCCGTCACCAGCCAGTACCTCGCACTCTTCCAAACGCTGGTGCGGCGCTAGCCTTTGGCGGGACGCTCAGCGGGTTCGCCGCTCATAAGCCCGAATAGATAAACGGTGCCCAGTACATGGGGTGCCGGTAACTCGGGTTTTTCATGAGCGCCAGCACCGTCCCGCGGAGCGCTTCATCTCCGGCCATGCCCTGCCGCAGCCTTTGGTGAAGGCCCACCATCAGGTCAGTGGTGCTCTCCGATTCCACGCGCCACTGGCTGACTACTGCCGAACGCGCACCGGATACGAACACGGCCCAGGTTAAGCCCAGCAAACCTTCGCCGTCCGCGGCCTTGCCACGCCCTGTTTCGCAGGCACTCAGGATTACCAGATCCGCCGTGGTCTTCATCTGCATCAACTCCCAGGCCTCCAGCCAGCCATCTTCCGCAGTGCCCCTGCCGCCGCTGGCGCTGGGTGCCAGCAACAGCCTCGAATGCAAGCCATTCACTGGATCCACCACGCCGTGCGCCGCCACATGAACGACGCGGGCAGCGGGCGCCTCGCTCTTGAACGCGCTTTCGCTCGCCTCTGTACCGGTCACCAGAGTGCGACGGTCAGCTGGATACAAAGCTGCGATGCGCCGTGCCTGCTCCGCCAAAACCGGCACCCGGGCGCTGTCCTGACGCGCGGGGTCGCCGAAGATCACCAGGTCCTTCCCACCCTTGTCTCTGGCGCGCCCAACATTCGCCGCCTGGTCACGCAGAAACGTTATCGAGTGTGCCCAGGAGATGGTGGTGCCCTCGATCCAGTAGTGGCCAGTGTCGTCGCTCAGCGCCTGAAAAGGCAGCATCCACAGCGGACCATCCGGGATCAGGCGAACCTTCGTCTTCCCCCTCAACTGAGCTGCAGCGGGCCCCAGCAGCAGCGTATAAAGAGCACGCGATTCGGCGCGAAACCCCGGGTCCCGGCCTTCCAGCATAGCCCGATACTTTTCTGCTCGCCTGGCGACCTCGGCCCGTGAAATAGCAATGCGGTAGACGGAGACCCTCGGCTTGCGCGGGTCCTTCCCGGCGGTCACCACGAACTCCAGCAGTTCGTCTTGAGCGCACAGAAACTCGACCATCGCCGACCCTGGTGCCGCCACCAGCCGCGCCAGATCCGCTTCAGTAGCGGCCGGAGACTCGCCCCGCCACCTCTGCAGTTCGGGATGCCGTGCATACAGTTGCTGAAGGAAAGTCTCGTACTCCTGCCATGCCTTGTCGCGCTCCCCGCTAATCGGCAGTGCCGCGGCAGGCTTCGCCCGAGCCAGCCTGACGTTCACAATCGCGATGGCACCCTTCAGTTGTTTCTCTTCATCTCGTTCTTCCGCCGTCACGAACTGCGCCAGATCTTCGGGATTCATAGCCAGAACGTCCAGCAGAACCCGGGCGCGCGCACGCTCGGCCACCCGCAGCCCAGCCAGGCTGTTGCCCGTCTCAGCTTCCATGGAAGCCAACTCCCGGTACGGATAAACAGCCTCCTCGAAGAAGCGCTGCTGTTCCAGATCGCCGCCCGCCAACATGCCCCGCTGGCGTTCGATCTGCGCAATGGCCCGTTCAAAGGTGGCGCGCGCCTCAGCGACTTTACCGGTGGCGCGCAACGCCATGGCCCGTACCGCCGAGGCCTGCCAATCAGCCGACAGGTCGCCGATCGATTCCGCCAGCTTAAGACTCTCCTCGGTCAGGGCAAGAGTTGTGGGGAAGTCGCCCATCCGGAACGCCACGAACGCCAGACCGCGTTTCGCCAAACCGACATTATGCTGGTCACCCAGTTCTTTTGTCGCCACTTCGTGCGCTTCCTCGAACGCGGCGCGGGCGTTCGGAAGGTCCTCGTGCCGGAGGTAGAGATTGCCCAGGTTGAGCAGAGCATCGTCGTAGGCCGGCCGGTACCCCTGCTCGCGCGCCAGTTTCAGGGCGCGCTGGATCGTCTCGATCGCTTCAGCCTGATGCCCCTGCAGATCGCGCGCTCTGCCGTAATCGCCCAGAGTCAGCGTCAGTTGGGTCTTGTCACCAGCCTTCTCTGACAATGCCATGGAGATCTCGAACTCGTGCGCGGCCGCATCGTAGTTCGTCTGCTTCATCTGCAGCACGCCCAGGTTGTAGTGGGTGAGGCCCAGCTTCTTGGTATCGCCGAACTTCTCGTAGATATCGAGCGCAGTCATGAAATTCTGGAGCGAGCGCGCGTTGTCCCCGCGCAGTGCATTAGCGATCGCAAGATTTTGGAACGGCGCCGCATCGTCGTTGATACCTGCCTTTCGGTTGTACTCCAGGGTCTGGTAAAGCATGTCGATGCCGTCGCCATAACGAGCCAGCAGGACATAGATCCCGGCGAGGTTGTTCATGACGAGAGGAAGCCGCTTTTCAGCCCCCGGCTTCCGCGCATTTGCCAGCGCAATCTTGTAGTGCCGCTCCGCATCCAGATACTTGCCCTGCAGGCGCTCGGTCCCGGCGATCAACTGCCAGCAGATACTCGAGTACAGATTGTCTCCGGAGAGGTCGGCCTCGTCGGCGCAGAACTGAAAGCGCTCGATCGCCCCCCGCAGGTCGCCGCCCTTCT
>JAOAPO010000368.1 GCA_025462945.1 Bryobacterales bacterium | reverse complement strand
TCGCAGGAACTAGCCGACACACAGGCGGCGTTGGAGAGATCGAAAACTCTGACGGGATCAGATCAGGCAACAGACATTAATCCAGTGAAACAGTCGCTGGAACTGGAGGTGGCCCGACAACAGGCGCAGCTTGCCGGTCTGCAAGCGCGACGGGAGGAACTCACTCGGCAAGCTGATAGCTACCGCGCCAGGTTAGCCCGGTTAGACAGCTCTACCGCCACCTATGAAGATCTGATGCGCAACCGAAAGGAAGCCGAGGAGAACTACCTGCTTTATGCAAGGAAAACGGAAGAAGCGCGAATCGCGGACGCGCTGGACCAGCAGAAGATTGCCAACGTGTCGATTGCGGAGCACCCTGTAGAACCGCGCTTGCCATCAAAACCGAATACGCCGTTAAACCTTACGCTTGGAACCCTCATGGCAGGTCTGTTGAGTCTGGGCGTGGCGTTTGCCGCTGAGTATCTCAACCAGCCCTTCCCCCAGAGCATTACGGACTCAGCAAGCCAGGAACGAGCGCTAAGTGCCTCTGCAAGTGCCCCTGCGCGGACCTTGCTGCCAGGCGTGGAGACACCAGCCGATCTTGAAAGTATCACCGGGCTTCCGGTTCTTGCCGTCAGCCAGCGAACGCCAGCGTGACAACTTATCACGATCAGTTACAGGCCACCAGGCCAGTCCAGTCCGGCGATTTCGAACCTTTTAAGCCTTAGGTCGGTAGATGTGCGTCATCAGATGCTGCGCGTCTGAGAGGAAACGCTGAGACGTATGAGCAAAATTTTCGGAGTGCTAAACTCTGCACCGTCCCCGCGTTCGTCTGTCGACGCCCGGGGCACCCGCGGACTGCAGGCCGTCCCTGGCGGGAGCATAAATCAATATGACAACCTGATCAAACGCCTCTTCGAGATGCGCTCGGTAGTCGCGATTCTGGGTGCCGGGCCGGCGGGAGAGGTGACGCATGTTTGCGAAGGCATTGCGACGGAACTTTCCGCGGCCGGCAAGCGTGCGGTCGTGGTCTCAGTGCATTCGCTTCTCTACCCGGAGCCGACTGTCACCGCCGACGAGACGTCTTTGGTTGCAGAGCCTGTTGAAACGGGTGGGTCGTGCAAATACTGGCTTTGGCCGGCGCGCACCGGACGCCGCGCCGAGTCGTTTGATTCCCGCCGCGCCGGGAGCGCGGACAAATGGCTTGATTCCCTTCGGAGGAACTTTGATGCTGTTCTGCTCGACTGCCAGACTTTGGAGAGTATGCCAGGCGCGACTGCAGTAGGTGCTATGGCTGACGCCGCGGTCCTCGTTGTTGATGCTCGCCGCACATCGAGGGATCAAATCATCCGCGATCAGAGATCTCTCCAGTTGACTGGGGTGAAACTGGCGGGCTGCATCCTTACACAGGAAAAATAATTTATGCGCACTACTACGCTTTTCTTACCCATCGCTGCCTCACTGGTCTGCGCGTCACTCGGTGTCGCGCAGATGGCTTCATTCTCGGAACGTGAGCCTCGGTATCACCTTCAGCCCCTCGATGTTATGGAGGTTCATTATCGCTTTTCACCGGAATTCGATCAGATAGTCACCATTCAGCCGGATGGGTTTGTCGCCCTTCTGTTGGTAGGCGATACCAGGGTTCAGGGTCTCACTCTTGATCAGGCCAGGCATGCAATTTGGGAGAAAGCCGCCCAGCGGCTCCGCGACCCCGAGATCACACTGACCCTCAAGGAGTTTGAGAAGCCGTATTTCACCGTCGGGGGTGAAGTGACAACGCCGGGCCGATTTCCGATGCTCGGGCCAGTGTCGCCGCTTCAAGCCATTGCGATGGCCGGCGGTTTCAAAACAGCAAGCGCCCGAAACTCGCAGGTCATACTCTTTCGCCGGGTCGGTCCGGATCTTGCCGAGACCCAGATTCTCGACTTGAGGGTCGACAGTGGGAGGGCCTCAAAGGAACTCGGGTCCGACCTGCGCACCGGGGACATGCTGATTGTGCCTCAAAACCAGATCAGCAAAATTGAGCGATTCATAAAACTCGCGAATATCGGCGCCTACGTTCCACTAAAGTAACGACGACATAGGCGCGACTACACCGCCTGAATAAGCAAAGGCGTAACCACAATTACGCACCAAGGATCCGTGATGTTGAATTCATACAATCCCGCACTTCGCCGACTCAGCGCATTTGTAAATGCCCTTGTCACGTTGCTTGTGATGGTAACGGTCTTTGTCGCGGTTAACCGAGCCAACAGCCCCCGTGGCATAGCCGAGTTCCTCGCGATGCGAATTACGATGAAGAACCTGCTGTTGGGTGCCATTTGCCTGACGGGCAGCGCGTGGGCATTCCACGTATTCGGTCTCACAAAGCCACTTCTGACCACCTCGTTGATGGTTGACGTCGTGAGAGTAACGAAGGCATGTACGGTTGCTGCGGCGTTCGCGATGCTGTTTCCGTTGACCAGTCAGACTGAGGCATTCAGTATTACGTACCTTCTCGCGTTTCTCCCGATCGCTATTGTTGCCTGTGTGTGCGGGCGGTTGCTGGCTCGAGTCGTTGTCGAGCGTTTTGCCCGCCGGCTGAGTGGGCTTCATACCGTCGTGATAGTCGGAAGCGGTTCTCGCGCCGTCACTCTCTATGATCAAATCCGGGCCTCCCGGCACTGCTGCGTCGAGATTCTGGGTTTCGTAACTACACCCGCCTGCAACGAGGTGTCGCAGGAGATCCGACACCTCATTATCGGGTCCCTCCCCGACCTTGAAAGCGTTCTCATGCGACAGGCTGTCGACGAGGTGCTCATCACTTTACCTGCCGACTCGTGCCATGCCGAGATCCAATTCACAATCACCACTTGTGAGCGCGCAGGCGTAGAAGCGAAGTATCTTCTTTCCGACATCTTTGAGCTTGCCCTCGCGAAGCCCGCCGTAGAACCAGAAGGCACCTCGCCCGTTGTCCGTATGAAGGTGGTGCAGGATGATGCCCGGATGTTGGTGAAGCGTGCGATCGACGTAGCGGGCGCCCTGAGCGCACTGTGTGTGCTGGCCCCTCTTCTGCTGGCGGTGGCGGCAGCCATCCGGGTGACGAGCCCCGGGCCTGCGGTCTTCGTTCAGGAGCGGTATGGATTACGAAAGCGCCGCTTCAGGATGTACAAGTTCCGCACTATGGTGCATGACGCCGAAACATTACAAGCTGGGCTGGAGTCGCTGAATGAGGTCAAGGGTCCTGCATTCAAAATCCGCAATGACCCCAGAGTGACCTCACTTGGATGTGTACTCCGTAAGACATCTTTCGACGAACTTCCGCAGTTGTTCAACGTGCTGCGGGGGGAGATGTCCCTCGTCGGCCCGCGACCGCTCCCAGCCAGGGACGTTTCCCGGTTCGAAAGAGCTGCGCTCATGCGGCGCTTCAGTGTCAAACCGGGCCTGACCTGCCTTTGGCAAGTCAACGGTAGAAGCGACACCGACTTCGAGCGCTGGATCAACCTGGACCTTAAGTACATCGACGAATGGTCGCTTGGGCTGGATCTGAAGATCCTCTGCCAAACAGTTCCCACCGTTCTCAGCGGCAGAGGTGCCGTTTGACCGTGGACCTTTAAGCGTCTACTTACATTGGCGCCACAAACGGCAACCGAAGTAAACGGTGGGCGTATTTGCGATCGTCTGCTTTGATCGCAAACTGCCGTGGCAGGCAGATACCTGACAGGTTGAGTGAGGTCAAGGACCGCCGAGGCATATCGGTAGACAGCCGAGCGTATAGGTCTGGCGAGGTAAATCGTGTTTAGGAGGGTGAATGAATAGAGTACTTGTTAACGGGGCCGGCGGCTTCATAGGCGGCCACCTGGTGAAGCGCCTCAAGCGCGAAGGGTTTTGGGTACGGGCCGCGGATCTCAAACGTCACGAATACGCTCCGTCGCCTGCAGACGAATTCGTGGTGGGGGACCTTCGTGACCCAGACGTCGTAGCCGAGGTGGTACGCGGTATAGACACCGTATACCAACTGGCGGCCGATATGGGCGGCGCCGGGTATATATTCAGTGGCGAGCACGACGCCGACGTCATGCACAATTCAGCGACGATCAATCTCAATACTCTGGAATACGGTACCAGGGCGGGGGTGCGGCGGTTCTTCTACTCGTCCTCGGCGTGCATTTATCCCGAATATAACCAGCGAGATCCTGACAACCCGAAGTGCTCGGAAGAGTCAGCCTATCCGGCGGCTCCTGACAGCGAGTACGGCTGGGAGAAGTTGTTTAGTGAACGACTCTACCTGGCCTATCAACGTAATTACAACGTGGAGGTCCGTGTAGCTCGATTTCACAATATTTTCGGACCCGAAGGGACCTGGACAGGCGGCAAGGAGAAGGCACCCGCGGCAATGTGCCGGAAAGTCGCGGAGGCTATGGACGGGGGAGAGATCGAGATATGGGGGGACGGACAGCAAACGCGTTCGTTTCTCTATGTCGACGAATGCGTGGAGGCCATCCAGCGCCTCATGGCCTCGGAGTTTTCGGGTCCGGTGAACATCGGCTCGCAGGAAATGATTACCATTAACGGACTTGCCCAGCTGGTAATGGACATCGCCGGTAAGGACCTCCGCATTCGACATATCCCGGGCCCGCTCGGGGTGCGAGGCCGAAACTCCGACAACCAGCTGATAAGCGCTCGGCTTGGATGGGCTCCGAGCCGTCCGCTGCGGGAGGGTCTTGAGAAGACTTACGAGTGGGTCGCGGAGCAGCAGGAAGCGCTCAGCGCCATGTCTCTGGCGGGGGCGAGCTGACGATGTCTCGCGTTCCACCGCGTGAAGGCGTCCAGCCGCCACCGCGAGACCAGTCCGAAGAACGGAAGCCAATCGCCGAATTGACCGGAGCTACGGGCAGCGTACCCACCGTCTGGGTATGTATCGCCGTATTCAACCGGGTAGAGTACACGCGAAGGTGTCTGGAACTGTTGCGTCAGCAGACCTACCCCAATGTCAGAACCGTACTCGTGGATGACGGATCAACCGACGGGACGTCGGAGATGATCCGGAGTCAACACCCCGAAGTGTCTCTGCTTCGAGGCGATGGCTCGCTCTACTGGACAACCGCCATGCACATGGGCGTCGCTCACATCGTCGCCCAGGCAGAGTCACGTGACTATGTCCTCTTGCTCAATGACGATCTGGTATTCAGTCCAAAACTGGTCGACGAGCTTGTCCAGACAGCGGTGCGGCATCCGCGAACCCTCATTCAGGCTGTCGAATCCTGTGTGTCGGACCCCGGTGTAATTTGGCAGGGCGGCGTGAGCGTGAACTGGTGGACCGCCAAACATCGACGGCTCAATCACCTCCGGCGAACATCCGAATTTCCCGCCGGACATTTCGAACGATCGGCCTACCTGACGGGCAGAGGTGTCCTGGTGCCCATGGACGTGTTCGCGGCGGTCGGCAATTACGATACCCGTTTGACGCAGTGCGGCGATGGAGAATTTACCCGCCGGGCGGCAAAGCACGGCTACCAGTTGATTGTTTCCTACGGCGTAGCGGTACTGAGCTACGACAAGGGTCGGAACTTTAATGAAACCGACTCATATACCCCTCGGGATGCCAAACGATACTACTTCGGCATACTGTCGAATGCTCGCGTGTCTTACAGATGGAGACAGGCGCTGTCGATGACTAATTCGACGGCGCAGGCTCTCGTCTTCATGGGCTTCGACCTGGTCAGAATCACGGTTTATTTTGTACGGCGTCTGCGAAAGCAATCACTCTCGCCTGTGCGGTGATCATAAAGCGCCACGAGGATGGCGCGCAAAGCCTAACGTTTCGGAGGACAGACATGAACGTGGAAGATGCGGGACCAACAAACGTCTCGGTTCCGAAGGTGTCAGTTATTATGCCGATGCTGAATGCGCGGGCCTTTCTTGAAGGCTCCATATCCAGCATGTTATGCCAGTCGCTGGCGGATTTTGAACTGATAGTGGTCGACAACGGATCGACGGACGGCAGCAAAGAATATGCTCAATCGATCCGCGACCCCCGAATACGGGTTATCAGCGAACCTCAGCGTGGAACCGCCCACGCCACGAACGCAGGTATAGCCTTCAGCAGAGCGGACCTTTTGGCCGTTATGGATGCCGACGACGTTTCGGCGCCGGACCGGCTCAGGGTTCAGTTTGCTTACATGCAGACACACCCGGAGTGCGTCCTGCTGGGCACACGCTTTTCGTTTCTCGTTGGAACTACCATCGTTCCAGTGGCGCCACCACTCATGTACCACGCCGAGATCCGAAAAGCGCTCCTCGGTGGCAACGCAGCATTCTCAAACGGGAGTACCATGTTTCGCGCCGCCGCGGCCAAGAGGGTCGGTGGACATCGCCTCAACGGTCCGGGTCACGATTTCGACTTCTTCCTGCGCATGAGCGAAGTCGGTGTCGTTCATAATCTCCACGAGACGCTGTACTACTACCGACTGCACGGAGGGGCTTCAACCGCCGCACCAAATCCTTTGATGAGAGAGCAAATAATGTTCTCGATCGCCTGTGCTGCGGCTCGGGCAACCGGACTTCCAGAACGCACATTTGCCGAGTTCCGCCGCGAGTGGAGCATTCGTTCACTACGCGAAAAGCTCACCGACCGTGCTGCGGATGTCTCATCTGCTCTCTATCGCGGTGGAGTCATCCAGCGTGCCAACCGAAAGGTTGTCTTTGCAGCACTCGCCGTGATCGGTTCAGCCGTGCTAAACCCCCGCAAGGTTGTTTACCGCTTCAGACGCCAGTGGGCCAGCCTGGACAACCAACTGAACCTGAAGAGCGGCGAGGTGTGACGCACCTTCCGCGCGTGGTACCCGAACGGCGGCCGGCGCGTTGTTCAGCTATTCAACGGCACTGTGTCGTCGAGACCGCCGGAGTGGCCAGCGGTCCGCAGGCTAATGGAATTTCACTCTAATGTCGCAGTCACAAACGATCCGGCACATAATTGTCAACGCTGACGACTTTGGCATGTCACCGCTCATTAACCGGGCAATCCTGCGCGCGTTTGAAGCGGGCCTTATCTCCAGTGCAACCATCATGGCTAACATGCCGGGGTTCGATCAGGCTTGTAAATTCGTTCGCGAACACGGCCTGCATCGGCGAGTCGGGTTACATCTGAACTTTACCGCC
>JAOAPO010000278.1 GCA_025462945.1 Bryobacterales bacterium | reverse complement strand
CGGTAACCTCCGTCGTCACATACAATCTCGCGAACAACTCCTCAACGTTCGATTCCAGCAATTACCTCTTCTCCGCCGAGAACGCGCGCATAACGCTCAACTTCGGGGCCATCTGGCCTGCCGATCTTCGCCCCGCAGGCACATGCGAGATCACCTACGTTGCAGGCTGGGGCGACGCCGCGAGCAATGTGCCCATGCCCATCCGTACCGCCATCAAGATGCACGCTGCCGCCATGTATGAATCCCGTGGCATGTGCGATTGCGGCACGCCTCCTGATTCCGCTCAAGCCCTCCTGAAGCAGTATCGAGTCCGCAGCCACATATGAAAGATTGCGTCCAACTCCGGCACCGCGTGACGCTGCAATCCCTCACGCTTGCAAGTGACGGCCAAGGCGGTTTCGACGAAACGTGGGACACGGTTGCCGACCTCTGGGCCGAGATAAAGCCCATGAACGGCTGGGAGCGCATGCAGGGCATGCAGCTCGAAACGCCGGTTACCCATAAGGTGACGATCCGCTACCGGAACGACATCACCGCCAAGGACCGCCTGCTCTTCGGCTCGCGTGTCCTGCAAATCAAAGAACTCCTCAATCGTGACGAACGCAATTTCTGGCTCGACCTCAAGTGCCAGGAAGTCAGCGACATCGTCTTCAACTCCATCTGGAACCTCATGACCGAACACTGGGACCGTATCAACACGCCGTGGGGATCGCTGGGATGACCGCACTTACGGGCAAGAGCCCCAAAAACACCTATAAAGACCTGCTGCAGGTCTCGAACACGAATTCAGGCATAGACGGGACCCTGCGTCCGGTTGAGGACGGGGAAGGTACGCAGTCGCCCCTGCAAATATCCTCGACTGCAGTAAACATCCAGAGCGGTTTCAAGCTGGGCGGGCTCGATGTGTCCGTGTCCGGCACAGCCCTTTTGACAGCCGTAGACACCGCCGCGCAGCGTACTGCCTTGGGTCTTGGAGACGCCGCGACTCATTCCGCCAGCGACTTCGATTCCGCAGGGACGGCCTCAAGCGCAGTCACGGCACACGTCAATGCGTCTGACCCCCATTCGCAGTACCTCACCGCGACGCGGGGCAATGCGCTCTATGATGCAATCGGCGCGGGTACCTCCGCCGCTAACAGCGCCGTCTCCACCCACGTCGCCGCCTCGAACCCGCACGCGCAATACATCACTCAATCGGCGGCCGATGGCCGGTATCTCTTGCTGGGCGTGCTCGCCGAGGGCGCGTACCTGTCCACCATGTCGCCCGCGTTCACGGGCACACAGAATGCCACGGCTCTGACGGCCGATCTTACGGCTGCGGCGGGCAAGCGCATTGTCGTACCGCCGGGAGACTACACGCTCAACGCGGTGAACGTTTCGAGCCTCACCATCAAATTGCACTTCGTTCCTGGTGCAAGAATCATCCCGGACGGCAGCGGCGGCCTCTACCGCGTCGGCACCATGATCCACTTCACCAACTGCACGGTGGAGATGGAAAACTTCTTCTCGGACGGCCAGACCAACGGCTCGCCCATTTGCTTCCGGCAGGACAACGGCACGCTCTCGGCCCGCAACACGAAGATCATCAACTTCGGCCCCAAGACCGGCCTCGCCTCGACGGTCGGTGTCTACGGCTTCTTCCTCAAGGGCGTTACCGATGCTCGCATAGACGGCTGGACCAGCTCCGGCATCAACGATGTTC
Organism: Bryobacterales bacterium; assembly: GCA_025462945.1. Classification (GTDB taxonomy): domain Bacteria; phylum Acidobacteriota; class Terriglobia; order Bryobacterales; family Bryobacteraceae; genus BOG-234. Next base: position 2,033 of record JAOAPO010000278.1, on the reverse strand, counting down.
GCAACAGCGGGACGGGCATCACCAATGCCTATGGCGACCAGCCGGGTACGACCCGCCACATTCTTTTCTACAACTGCGGCCACTACCACCTCACCAATGCCTTCCTCACCTCTGGCGACGAACTGCTTGGCGATGACAACGACTTCATACAGTTCCTCGACGACCAAGCCACTGTGACGATGAACGGCACCATCGAAAACGTCACGATGCGCTACAACGGCTCGGCCCGGCGCTGCCTGAAATATCAGGGCGGCTACCACTTCGCCGACCACATCGACATCCGCAAGGACTCGACCTTCAACGCCGTCGTGAACTCCACGGCGGTGACCGGCGCGGCGAATAACGGCTCCGGCCTCATCCGACTGGCGGTAGCCAGCACTACCAACATCATCACCGGCAACAAGGTCACCGTCAGCGGCGTTACCGGCACGACGGAGGCCAACGGCACATGGACCGTCACGCTGATCGACGGCACGCATCTTGACCTGCAAGGCTCGACTTTCACCAACGCCTATGTCTCGGGCGGCGCGGCGAACGCCCTCACCGATGTCGGTAACAACAACCTGAACTGCGTGGATTGGGCGTCCGCCTCTGTCGGCTTCCTCCGGCTCACGAACAGCTATATCGACGCGACCGGCTTTGCTGTTGGCTTCGGAAATACCGGCGGGCAGGGCGGGCAGGCCACGGCGCGCAACGTGAAACTGATCGGCAGCCAGCTAAATGCCATCCGCCACAACCTCGAACATGACGCTGACGAGAACATCGCCACCATCGGCATCTACACGACTGCGGGCGGGACCGGCAACACCGGCGACTACGGCTCCGGGATGGATAATTGCGAGATTGTGGGCTGGGTAAAGGGCTCCACGCCCCAAGGTGAGGGGACCTTCTTCACCGGTTGCATTTGGGACGACCCCCGCGATTCCGTGTTTGAAACCGGCAACACCGGAAAGACCGGCTTCGATTTCATCGGCAACAAAGTCATCACCCGCACTCCGGGCAACCTCAGCGTGAATACCCGCTGCGCGCGCCTCAACGATGTGCGGGGAGTCCGGCTCAAGAACAACGTGCTGGAAGAGCGCGGCAACACGACGCATGCCACCACGTTCATCGGCATATTGAGCGCGAGCGCGACCGGCCAGTCTTCCTCGAATGAAGCACCCTCCGGCACGACGCCCGTTTCTGTCGGCTCCTCCGCCGTGGTGAATCAGCTCTCGAACGGCGTGGCAGTTTTGCCGAGCATCAACAGCAACACCGTCCTGGCAAACATCACCGGCAGCAGCGCGGCCCCGTCCGGCAGCACGCTTTCCGCTATTCTCGACGCGCTCCTCGGCAGCACGCGCGGCGCGCTCATCACGCGCGGGTCTACTGGTTGGACCCTGCTCGCGCCCCACGCGATCGCTGGCTACGTCATTACGTCGAACGGTGCCGGCGCAGACCCAACCTACCAAGCCGCGGGGGCAGCTTCCGGCGTCAACTCCGGCACCTTCGCCACCAAACCCGCCTCACCTACGCAGGGCCAGCAGTATTTCGCCACGGACCTCGGCACGAACGGCGTCCTGCTTATCTACAGCGGCAGCCTGTGGAAACCATCATCCGGCTCCGCGGTTATCTTCCAGACCGGCGCGCCAGCCACACCTACCAGCAGCACGAGTGAAGCCTTGCTCGGCTCCATCAGTATCCCGGCTGGCCTACTCTCCGCGAATGGCCAGCTTCGCGTCACCACCCTGCTCGCGGCCACGGGCACAACGAACACCAAGACGGCCCGCCTCCGGTTCGGCACCAGCTCAGGCGTGAGTGGAACCGTCCTCGGCACCTACACCCTCTCGGCGGCCAATCTTAGCCAGATGGTGGTGAAGCCGATCCAGAACGCCAACTCACTTTCAGCCCAAGTTTCGAGCGCTTCGATCAATTCGGGTTCCGGCGCGGCATCCACTGCCGACGCCACCTCCGCTATCAACACCGCGAACGCCACGGTCATCAACCTGACGGGTCAGGTAACGAACGCGGCAGACACGCTCTCCTACGACGCC
>JAOAPO010000271.1 GCA_025462945.1 Bryobacterales bacterium | reverse complement strand
CGCTACGATCAGTTGAAGGCCGCCGGCGGCGTGGCGCCGTCACAGTGGAAATTCGATGCTGCGGACTGGTGGCTGGAGGAACACGGCTTGATCATGGAGAAGCCGACCTTTCCGCTGCCTCCTGGGAGATACCTCGTCACGGGCGACCGCAAGGTGACGACCGTGCTGACCATTCAGCCCAGAGACAAGGACGGCAATCAGCGGTGGGAACTCGCCGACGGCGCGACCCTCTACGATGTCACCCATCTCGGATGCCGCTCCGCACGCTACACGCCGGCGACGGCTAACAACTCATGCTCGCCCTCGAACGTTCGGACCACAGGTTTTCCGGTGACTCCAGAGGCGGCCATGCCCGTCGTGAACGGCTGCCGAAAGCAGGACTACACGGTTCTCATCGTCGTTGGACTACCCGCCACTCACTGAGTGGCCGCGAACAGGGCGCGACCGCTCGTCACGTGACCACGCCGACACCCGAACGCCACTTATCCACCGAGCGACCGGCGCGCCTCCAGAACAGATTCACAGCGGAAGGACGTCCAAGTGCTACGGGGCGTCCGGTGGCCATGAGGCCGTATCGAGGGTGAGGTCGCCGTTGTTCAATTCTGTGCTGCCAGGCTTGTGGGCTTGAGCGAGGGAGCCGAGGACGCGGCAAAGCAAAGTTGGCCATTGGGGAGGACGAAGCCGCAGGTCCCTGGTGCCGCAGCGAACCACGGTCACCACGGAAGAGAATTCCCCGATCCACTCGACTCGCAGCAATTAAGGATGCAACCTGAATACATATTTAATGAGGGGATTCAATCTGCCTGAATGCACTCTTCTGGCACTGCCTAAGGAGCAAACGGACGCGATCTTACGTTGTTCGTCTTGCCGTCCAGCAGTCCACCAGCCGCATCTGGGCAGCACGGATTGAATGCGGCTTGCCACTCGCGGCGTTCACTTTCCTCGCGGAATCACTGCTCGTTCGCGTACATTCTCCGGGCGAAGCGGGCCACAGGGCCAAGGAACAGGTTTGCGGCAGGCACCTGAAATCGATGCTATATCCAGACAATCACTCGCTGCCAATTCTATGACACCTCCCGGAACTGGCGAGCGAAGGGGTGTTGTCCCCCTGGTTCTGGGAACCGTTTCTTTCGCAGTTTGTTTCGCAGCCTGGGGCCTGATCGCCGCCTTTGCTCCCCGATTTCGGGAGACGTATCATCTCTCTGCCACCCAATCAGCTCTGCTGATCGCCTTGCCTGTTCTGCTGGGCTCACTCGCGCGTCTTCCCGTGGGGATGCTGGCGGATCGATTCGGCGGACGCCTCGTGATGTCAGTCCTGATGATGCTGGTCTCGGTGCCGGCTTTTCTAACGCCGGTCGCAGCAAGCTACGAGCAACTGCTGGTCGGTGGCTTTTTCCTGGGACTGGCGGGAGCTTCGTTTGCAGCCGGCGCAGGTTTCGTTTCGCGCTGGTTCCCCGCGGAGAAGCAGGGCAGTGCGCTCGGTGTATATGGCCTCGGGAACATCGGGCAATCCGCCGCCGTTTTCCTCGGACCCCTGCTCGCCGTTTCGATTGGCTGGCAGGGTGTCTTCCGTGCCGTGGCGGTGCTCCTCATTGTATGGAGCGTTGTGTTCGCAGCGCTGGCCCGCAACGCGCCGGTCCAGGTTCGGCCGAAGACGATCGCAGAGATGCTCGGATTGCTGGCGAGAGAGCGGCTTTCCTGGGCTCTGTCGGCCTTTTACTTTCTCACCTTCGGCGGCTTTGTCGCGTTTTCTATATATCTGCCCAGCCTGCTTAGAGATCAATTTCATCTTGCTCCGGCTGATGCCGGGTTCCGCACCGCCGCGTTCGTCGTGGTGGCGACACTGCTAAGGCCCGTTGGTGGATGGCTGTCCGACAGAATCGGAGGCGCACGCGTGCTTTCCGTCGTCTTCTCCGTGGTTGTTCCTTTTGCCTTGTTGCTTTCGTGGCCTTCCATCATCCCCTTCACGATCGGAGCGCTCGGTTGCGCCGTCCTGATGGGACTCGGCAACGGGGCGGTATTCAAACTTGTGCCGCAGTATTTTCCCGGTGAGACGGGCACCGTTACGGGCCTGGTGGGAGCTATGGGTGGCCTCGGCGGCTTCTTTCCACCCTTGCTGCTCGGTTTCTTCCGCGACCGGCTCGGCACGATCTGGCCGGGTTTCGTCCTGCTCGCACTCGTTTCCGTGGCGCTTTGGCGCCTGAATGCGCTTGTGTTCGTACCACGTGAGGACGCTCTCGATCTTCACCTTCCCGCGCACCTGAGCCGAACCGCCGATCGCGTGCGCGCGGGAGCGTGGGCCACGCTCTTCACCCTGCTGCTCGTTGCCTCCATCGTGCTCGGTTCCCGCAATCTGCAGAACTTCGACCCCGCGCTCGTGATCTACACCTTCGCAGTCATCTTCGCCGCGTGGGGCGTCGTCTACCACTACAACGTCTGGCTGGATAAACCGCCGGCGCGCATGTACTGGCGACGGGGCTGGGAATTGATGCGCACACAGGGAACCCTCCAGACAATTCCGCTCCTGATCAGGCGCACCGGCACACATCTGCTTGCGCAAAAGTTCATCGCCGAACGGTCGCGAAGTCGCTGGTGGATGCACCAGTGCCTGTTTTGGGGCTGCATGCTCGCCGCCGCCATTACCTTCCCGTTAGTCTTTGGGTGGATCGGCTTCCGATCACTGCCGGATGATCAATCGACGTATGTGACTTACCTGTTTGGCTTTCAGGCGGGAGCCTTTCCCGTACACAGCCTTGTGGCGGAGTTGCTCTTCCACGGGCTCGACATAGCAGCGGTGCTGGTGATTGCGGGCGTCTTCCTGTCGCTGTTGCGAAGGTTTCGCGATAAGGGCGCTCAGACCCTGCAGAGCTTCGCTATGGACTTCTTCCCCGTGATCCTGCTGTTCGCCATCTCAATTACAGGCCTTGCACTCACGGTCTCGCAGGAATGGCTGCGAGGCACCGCATACAGCTTCCTCGCCATCGTTCATGCGATCACGGTTATAACGGCTTTGCTCTTCCTTCCGTTCGGGAAGTTCTTCCACATATTTCAACGTCCGGCGCAGCTTGGCGTGAAGCTGTACCAGGCAGCCGGGGAGCAAGACTCCGGGGCGATTTGCCCACGCTGTCACGAAAGGTTTGCATCGGCCATGCATGTACGGGATCTCAAGACGGTGCTTCCGCAGCTCGGGTTCGATTACTCGGTACCGGGAACGGAGTTCGCATGGCAGGACCTGTGCCCCCCATGCAAGCGCAAGACTCTATCGGCGTCTCAGTTAAAGCTGAAGTCCTGCGGCAACGAGGCTGCTCGTGGCTAAATCTCCCGCAACACCGGAACAGCTCGAGGCGGACTACGGACCCCACTTGAATTACACGCCGGAGGGCGGCTGGAGCAAGGAGTCACGAACCACGCCCGATCGGCTGGTGAAAACGCACTGCTGTTTCTGCGGCCAGCAATGCGGTATTCAATTGAAGGTCAGCCAGAACCAGGTTATCGGCTTTGAGCCGTGGGAAGAGTTCCCCTTTAATCGGGGGATGTTGTGTCCCAAAGGGGTCAAGCGGTATCTGCAGGCCAACCACCAGGACCGCCTCCTGAGTCCCCTCGTACGCACCTCTGGGGGCTTCGCAAAAGCGAGTTGGGAAGAAGCCCTGTCGCTGACGGTACGCCGGCTGCGGGAGATCCAGGAGCGTTATGGCAAAGACTCCGTAGCTGTGTTCGGCGGCGCGTCACTCACAACCGAGAAGGCGTACCTGATGGGCAAGTTCGCCCGCCTCGCTGTCGGTACGCGGCACATCGATTACAACGGTCGGCTTTGCATGGTCTCTGCCGGAACAGCTTATAAGCTGGCGTTCGATGTGGATCGCAGTCCCATCCCCTGGTCCGAAATACCAAAAGCACAAGTGCTGTTTGTGATCGGCGCAAACATAGGCGAGTGCGCGCCCATCACGACGGACTACATCTGGCGCTGCCGCGACAATGGCGGCAAGCTCATTCTTGCCGACCCTCGCATGACCCCCATCTCGCGCAACGCGGACCTGTTTCTGCCGTTGCGGCCGGGCACGGATCTGGCACTGCTGAGCGGCATGCTGCACGTGGTGCTGCGCGACAACCTGCAGGACGATGCGTTCATCGAGCAGCACACCTCGGGCTTCGAGGCGGTAAAGGCTTCCGTCGCTCGCTTCGATCCACGTACCGCAGGCGAGATGACCGGCGTTCCCCCGGAAGCAATTGAGAAGGCCGCTCACTGGTTCGCAAAGGCCGACCGAGCCATCGCAATGCACGCGCGCGGTCTGGAACATCAATCGAAGGGCGTGGAAAATTGCTCCGCGCTGATCAACCTGACTCTCGCGACCGGGCATGTCGGGCGTGAGGGTTGTGGCTGCACAATGATTACGGGTCAGGGGAACGGCCAGGGAGGGCGCGAGCACGGTCAGAAGTGTGACCAGTTGCCGGGCCAGCGGTCTTTGCTCGATCCGCAGGCACGCGAGCACGTGGCGAGAGTCTGGGGCATCACTCCGGACGAGTTGCCTCAGCCTGGCTATACCGCGCAGGAAATCATGAACGCGATTCACGCGGGAGAGATCAAAGCGCTGTTTTCCATTTGCTTCAATCCCCTGGTTTCGCTGCCCGAGGCCGACTTTACCCGCGAGGCGCTGGAGAAGCTCGAATTCTTCGCCGTCACGGACATCTTCCTGTCGGAAACGGCTCATCATGCCGACGTGGTCCTGGCCGGCAGCCTGCAGGAAGAAGAGGAAGGGGTCACCTGCAGCGCCGAAGGGCGCGTGATCCATATCCAGCAAGCCGTCGACCCGCCGGGCGACGCCCGCCGCGACTCGGAAATTATCTGCGACCTGGCAAGACGTTTGGGGAAGGGGCAGTTCTTCCCTTTCACGACTCCGCGTGAGATCTTCGACGAACTACGGGAAGCCTCTCGCGGCGGCCACGCTGATTACTACGGCATCACGTACGAAAAGATCGACGCGCAGATGGGCGTCTTCTGGCCGTGCCCAACGCTCGACCACCCGGGCACGCCGAACCTGCTCCTCGGAGGCGTCTCGTTTTTCCCGGACGGCAAATGTCGCTTCCAACTGGCGGAATGGCGCGAAAGCGGTGATCCCGTGAATGAAGCGTTCCCTCTGTATCTGACCACCGGCCGCGTGGTGAGCCAGTATCTTTCCGGTACTCAGACGCGGCGCATCGGAGCTCTGGTGGATATCTATCCCGAGCCCCTCGCCGAACTCCATCCAAGGCTCGCGGAACAGTATGGCATCGCAGACAAAGACTGGGTGACAGTCACGTCGAGGCGATCAGAGATTACTCTTCGCGCCAGCGTGGTCCGCACGATTCGTCCGGATACTGTGTTCGTCCCTTATCACTGGGCGGGCCGGAAGAGCGCTAATATGCTGACCCACCGCACACTGGACCCCCGCAGCAAGATTCCGGAGTTCAAGGTATCCGCGTGCAGAATTCAGAGAGCGTCCGGACCCATTGAAGGAGAGCGCGACTAATGCACGGATACGAATTTTACGTCGACCCTTCACGCTGCATCGGCTGCCAGGCCTGCGTGAAGGCCTGCGAGGAATGTGAGACGCATCGGGGCCAGTCGATGATCAATTTCGATTTCATCGACCGGGCGGAAACAATCGCCACGGCGGCGTATGTCTGCTGGCACTGCGACGAGCCGACTTGCGCGCAGGTGTGCCCGGCCGACGCCATTAAGCAGGACGAAGATGGCGTGGTGCACTCAGCCCTGAAATCGCGCTGCATCGCTTGTTCCAATTGCGTGCTCGCATGCCCTTTCGGCATCCCAAAGATCGTCCCGAAATACGAGCAGATGATGAAGTGCGACATGTGTTATGACCGCACTTCCGTCGGAAAACGGCCGATGTGCGCCACTGTCTGTCCCAGCCAGGCTCTGGCCTACGTGAAGACAGAAGACATCGCCGCGCGCCGTGAGAAGCCGTCGAACATCTTCTACTTCGGCAATCAGAAGATAACCACACAGGTATACATGATGACCCCGCCGGATACGGACTCCGTAACGCTTGATATCACCGCTTTCATGTGGGAGCAGACCCATGCCGGAAGATAAGCCGCTGTGGCGTGAAGAGTTCTCCGTCTCGAAGGCCGACGAGCGTTATGTCAGCAGGAGACAACTGACTAAGTTTCTGACGCTTTCGAGCGTGGGTATGTTCGCGGGCAACCTCTGGATTCTTGGCAAGAGCTGGCTTCGCAAGACGAAGACCTACCAACGCACTGCTGTGGCCCGTGCCGGCGAGATACCTGTAGGCGGCGTGAAGTTGTTTCAGTATCCGGAGCAGGGCGAGCAGTGCATCATGGTCAGGACCGCTGAGGATTCCTACGTCGCCTACAGCCAGAAGTGCACACACCTGTCCTGTGCCGTGCTTTATTCGCGGGAGCAGAATCGCCTGGAGTGTCCGTGTCATCAGGGATATTTTTCCATCCTGGATGGCTCGGTTTTGCAGGGGCCTCCAACGCGCCGCCTGCCTCGTGTTGTGCTGGAACGCAGCGGCGACGATCTGATCGCCGTGCGAATGGATCCGGAGGCCTAATCCTGTCGCGCGAATTCGATCTCCGGAAGCAGAGAGGGCTGGCTACCATCAACGCCATCATGTCGTTGGTAGTGATTCTGCTCGTGATTCAAATCTGGTTGTTGTCGGCCACCCTTGATGCATTTCTGGCGGGTCACTCCGAGACGGCGCTGCCGGGAGCGATTGCTTCCGGCGTGCTCTGCGCCGCCTGCTTCGGCATGTATCGATTCGTTGCGCGCGTTGACGCGGATTCTCTTCGTTCCCGCATCTCGCGCGATATCTGAAGAAGTTCTGATTCTTCCAGCGTGCGCCTGGCTAACGCGATCAGTGTCTCGTCCTCACGAAGAATGTGAGCCCGATAGAGCGTGCGAAGGCGGTTCGCGCATTCCAAATACTTCGCGTCAAAGCGCTGCTCGGATATCAGTTGCTTCAGCTCCGCATAGATAGCTTCGGCCTCGAGGTGCTGCGCCTCCAGCGAATCGATGAACTCGGCTTCGGGATCCGAAAGGCGGCTCCGCAGTCTCGGGAACAGGCTGATCTCCTCGTCCTGTGTGTGCATCGCTCCGTTGGTATCCATGAAGTGCAGACTGCTCGCTATAGCGGCGAGGGCTGCTGCTTTGTCGCTCTCCAGGTGTGCCACTGCGGCAACGAGCGTATCCAGGCGCTGTTCGATCCTGCGATGGCATGCCACCAGGTGATCAACAGGCGCGTCGATCGTTGCGGGCTGAACTCCAATTTGAATCAAGTTACTGTTCTCCGTTCTTAGTATTTCAGTGTTTGCTCGACCGCAAGGCGAAGAGTTTCCTGGAGGGGGGCACTGGCTTCAAGAGAGCAACGCCTGCGAGTGACTTCTGTCGATGCCGTAGGGCAAAATTGGAAGACATGCTTCAGGAATTCGCCTCCGCCCGTCAGATCCTGAAATCAACTCCGCTGTTTGCGGCGCTCGACGCATCGGAGATCGACTCCCTGGCCGCTCGTTGCGGGATGAGACCTTACCCTGCCGGAGAAGTACTGTTTATTGAGGGCGAACCTTGCCGGGGTCTTTACATTGTGGTTACGGGGCGGGTGCGGATCTTCAAGACCTCACCGAACGGCCGAGAGCAGGTCCTGGCTATGGAAGGACCCGGCGCCTCCGTTGCCGAACTACCGGTGTTTGACGGCGGGAACTACCCGGCTTCGTGTTCCGCGATCGAGAAGACGGACATGCTTTTCATCTCACGAGCCGATCTCCGCGCAATCTGTCTCGAGAAGCCGGAGCTCTCACTCAAGATGCTGCAGGTGGTTGGAGCGCGACTGCGGCGGCTGGTGGGGATCATCGAGGAACTTTCTTTTACAACGGTCCGGCATCGCCTCATCTCGTGGCTTCTTCGGCAGGCGAACACAGTTGGTCAGCCTACAGAGCGGGGCACCGCGTTTCTGCTGGACACCAGTCACCAGGAGCTCGCCGCGCAGATCGGCACGGTGCGGGAACTGGTTTCCCGCAATCTGACCAGACTTCAGGCACAGAGTCTGATTGAGATGAACGGAAAGCAAATCACCATCCTCGACAAAGAGGGTCTCGAAGCCGATCTAAGCTCCATCATCTGATTTCTCGAATTCGTGCTGCGCGGTGACTTAAGTCACTGCCTCCGCTTGTCACTCGCCCTAACCTTAGAACAAAGGCGAATAACATGCAGACCATCGAAAGAACCGTTCGGGAGATCGCACTTGAAAACCCCTCAAGTGTTCGGGTGTTCGAAACGCTCGGCATCGATTACTGCTGCGGCGGCAAACGAAGTCTGAGCGAAGCCTGTTCCCGTGCGGAGATCGACGTAGACCGGGTTCTGGCGCTGCTGGCGCAGCCGAATCTTGACTCTCGTTC
>JAOAPO010000254.1 GCA_025462945.1 Bryobacterales bacterium | reverse complement strand
CCTGGGGCAACACCCACGGCGTCGTCGAAGATTCGCAGGGACAGATCTACGTTCACCACACCGTCAATAAATCCAGCCAGTCCGCCGACACCATGGTCGTGTTCGACTCCAAAGGCAAGTTCGTCCGCTCCTGGGGTAAGGAGTTCCGCGGTGTCGCCCACGGCCTGAGCATCCGCAAAGAAGGTCCGACCGAGTATCTCTACCTCTCGGTCAATGCAACCAACCCGCGCCTCGCACCCCAGCCGGACCTGAGCGCCGTCATCATCAAGGCGACCACGAAGGGTGAAATCGTCTGGAAAATCGCAGGCCCTCCGGACATCGCGGAATACAAGCCCGGTGCCGATGGCCAGCCCAAGCGCTACAACCCGACGAACCTGGCCGTCGCACCGAACGGCGACATCTATGTCGGCGACGGTTACGGCTCATCCTACGTGAATCAATACGATGCGAAGGGCACTTACATCCGCACATTTGGTGGACGCGGCGCCGAGGCGGGCAAACTCGCCGAGCCGCACGGCATCTGGATGGATCTTCGCGGGAAGACTCCTGTCCTGACCGTTGCGGACCGCGGCAATGCCCGCCTGCAGCGCTTTACGTTGGACGGCAAACACATCGACTTCGTCAACGGCGTGACGAAACCTTGCCACTTCGATGAGCATAAGGGAGACCTCGTCATCCCCGACCTGCAGGGCAAGGTCACCCTCATGGACAAAGACAACAAAGTCATCACGCACTTAGGCGACTTCGGTGCCGCGTCCATGAACGACTTGAATCCGATCCGCGTGAAGACCCGCGAGAACTTCACACCGGGTAAGTTCGTTTGCCCCCATGGTGCCTGCTTTGATCACAAGGGCAACATCTTTGTCGTCGAGTGGGTGGAAGTCGGCAGGGTCACGAAGTTGCGGAAGGTCTAAGCGGCCGGACCGCCTACGCAATCACCTGCTTCACCAACGAACCTTCAACATCCGTCAACCGGAAATCCCGGCCCTGAAAACGATAGGTCAGCTTCGTGTGATCGATCCCCAACAAATGCAGCGCCGTCGCGTTCAGATCATGAACCGATACCGGGTCCTCGGCGATGTTGTACCCAATGTCATCCGTGGACCCGAGCGTGACCCCGGGCTTCACGCCCCCACCAGCCATCCAAACAGTGAACGCCCGCGGATGGTGATCGCGCCCCAAAAACTTGACGCCGCCGCGCGCCTCGTTCACCGGAGTCCGGCCAAACTCACCGGCCCAGATGATCAGCGTGTCCTCCAGCAAGCCACGTTGCTCCAGATCGCGCACCAGCGCCGCTGAAGGGCCATCCACTTCGCGGCAAACCGCCGGAAGCTTATTCACGATGTCATCGCCCAGGTTCGCGCCATGCGTATCCCAGTCACGATGAAACAACTGCACGAACCGCACTCCGCGCTCCAGCAACCGCCGCGCCAGCAAACAATTATTCGCAAACGACGGCCGGCCCGGCGTCGTCCCGTACATCTCATGCACCGCCGCCGGCTCCTTCGAAAGATCCTGCAGATCCGGCACGCTGGTCTGCATCTTGTAAGCCATCTCGTAGGCCGCCATCCGCGTCGCAATCTCCGGATCGCCCACATCCGCCGCTTCCACTTTGTTCAGGCCGTTGATCAGATCCAGCGAGCGCCGCTGCGTCTCCGGAGTCATCCCATTCGGGTTCGACACATACAAAATCGGATCGCCCTGCTTCCGAAACGCCACGCCCTGATGAACCGTCGGCAGAAACCCGCTGCCCCAACAGGCCGACCCGCCATCTGGCTGACTCGACCCCGATAGCAGGACCACGAACCCCGGCAGATCCTGACTGTCGCTGCCGATCCCGTAGTTCAGCCATGAGCCGAAGCTCGGTCGCCCCGGTATCTGAAAACCAGTGCTCAAAAAAATCTGCGCCGGACTATGGTTGAACTGCGACGTATGCATCGACTTGATGAACGTCAGCTTGTCCGCCACGCCCTGCAGCTTCGGCAGCAGATTCGACAACGTCGCGCCCGACTGCCCGTACTGCCCGAACGTGTGCGGCGTGGCCATCAGCTTCGGCGTGCCCTTGATAAAGGCGAAGCGCTCACCTTTGATGAAGCTGTCGGGGATCGGCTGGCCATCGTACTGCGCCAGCTTCGGCTTGTGATCGAACAGATCCACCTGCGAAGGCCCGCCCGCCATGTAAAGGTAGATGACCCGCTTCGCCTTCGCGGGATGATGCAGCCCCGTGTACGCGCCCTGTGCCCCCTTCGCCAGCATCGTTGCCATCGCGGCGGAGCCAATACTCAGGCCGCCTGCCCGCCCAAAGAACTGCCGCCTCGTGATCTCCTGCAAACGTGTCATCGGTTCCTATTGCCTCGTCAGCGTCTCGTCCAGATTCAACAGCCCGCGCGCGACCATCGTCCACGCCGCCAGCTCGGGTTCTGCCACGCCGCTCAAGGCCTTCGCCTCCGCCGTGTGTTCCGCGAAATACCGCTTCTCGCGCTCGAAGGCCGAGAGCAGCAGATCCTTCTCAGGCCCCTTCGGCAGCCGAGATGTCGCCAGCAGAAAGCCATAGTTCATCCTCGACGACGAACTCGAACCACCCTCGCGAATGATGCGCTTTGCCATCGCCTGTGCCGCCTCAAAGAACGCTGGATCGTTCAGCGTCGTCAAAGCCTGCAGCGGCGTATCGGTGTGGTTCCGCCGCGCCGTGCAGTACTCCCGGCTGGTGGCATCGAAGACCGTCATCGCCGGATACGGAGCAGCCCGTCGAATGAACGTGTACAGTCCCCGCCGATACTGGTCGGCACCCGGGCTCACTGTCCACACATCGGAATCCTTCGCGTAGGGCAGTTCCCAAACGCCCTCGGGCTGGGGCGGCATCACACTCGGTCCGCCCACTTTCGACGACAACAACCCGCTCGCCGCTAACGAGACGTCGCGGACCATCTCTGCTTCAACTCGGAACCGCGCGCCGCGCGAAAGCAGAATGTTCGCCGGATCCTTTTCCTGCAACTCTTTCGTCACGGTCGGCACCTGCTTGTAAGTGGCGGAACTGACGATCAGCCGGTGCAGCGCCTTCAGATCCCAACCGCTTTCCATGAACTGCACCGCCAGCCAGTCCAGCAATTCCGGGTGCGACGGCTTCGAGCCCTGCGTTCCGAAATCTTCCACCGTCTCTACCAGCCCTCGTCCGAAGTACGTCTCCCAGACATGATTCACGATCACGCGGGCCGTCAGGGGATTCTCGCGTGAGACCAGCCACTTCGCCAGGCCCAGCCGGTTCTGTTCACCTTCCGGCAGTCGCCCCAGGAACGACGGCACCGCAGCCTCCACCGTCTCACCTTTCGCGAGGAAGCTGCCCCGGATTCTCACCACCGCCGTCGGTTTCGTAACGGCGGTGTTTTCCGAAGCCACCAGCGTGGACGGAATGTTCAGAGCGCGAACAGCGGCCTGCAGGTCTTCGATCTTCTTCCGCAGCGGGGCCAGTTCCTCTGCCTTCTCGTGATACCGCGTCGCCATCTGCTCCGCCTGCTGCTTGTCTTTTTCTCCGTTCAGGAACGGCCGCAGCTTCGCGCTCACTTCGACGATACGCTTCGGATTCGGCGATGACGTCACCGAAATCCGGAAATGCCCCAGAGCCTGACGACCCACCTCGCTCCGCTGCACGATCGTGAACCGAATGCTCCCGCCGGCCTTCAATGCCTGGGCCGGGACCATCACCATCTGTCGAGGCAGCCGCTGCCCTGCGTCCTCGCGTGAGACGTCGACAATCCACAACTGCGGATAGCGCTTGCCGGGGCCCTGCGCGCCGCCCCCCGATGAGTCGTCCATCACAGTCTCACGGAATCGGAGCTTGCCCCCAGCCGTCTCAGCCGTGAGCTGATTAATCATGAAATTCCCGTAGTAGTCGCGACCCGGTCCGCCCTTGGGCAGGCTGGCGTCCGGCAGCGCTTCCAGGCGAATACCGGTGATGGTGCGATCGGGCAGGGAAGTCTCCACCACGTACGTCTCTTCCACGGGATTCTCGCCCGACGCCAGCACGGACGCATCCGGCTGGATCGCCAGAGTGGCGCCATTCAGCGCTTTCACCGCGGTCGGCTGAAGCGGAGTCCACGTCTTCTCGGATTCCACCACGGCCCGCTCCCACTCAGCCTGGCCCGGTGCGGCCTTCAGTTTCGCCTGAAGCGCCTCAAGGTCCTGATTGATCACGGCCAGCTTTCGTGCCTGCTCCGGCGATGGCAGGTCGATCTGGGGTTCTTTCAGCGGTGTCGCGGCGTTGTTGAAGAACGCCACCATCTGATAAAACTGCTTCTGCGTATAGGGGTCGAACTTGTGGTCGTGGCACTGAGCGCACCCAACGGTCGCACCCAGGAAGGTTGTGCTCAAAGTGGTCGCCCGGTCGATCTGGATGTTCCAGTTGTTCTCTTCGGGGTCGACGCCGCCCTCGTTATTGAACATGGAGTTCCGCAGGAAGCCCGTCGCGATCTTTTGCTGTTGCGTCGCATTCGGCAGCATGTCGCCGGCAACTTGCTCGATCGTGAATTGATCGAAGGGCATGTTGCGGTTGAGCGCCTGAATCACCCAGTCGCGGTAAGGCCACATCGAGCGTCGCGAATCTTTCTCATACCCGTCCGAGTCCGCGTAGCGAGCCAGGTCGAGCCACATACGTGACCAGCGTTCCCCGTAGTGGTCGGAGGCGAGCAGCCGGTCCACAAGCCGCTGCCAGGCATCGGCGCGAGTGTCGCGTACGAACGCCTCGATCTCAGCAGGGGACGGAGGCCGGCCGATCAGATCCAGACTCAGCCGGCGAATCAGCGCCTCTTTAGAAGCCTCGCCGGATAACCGCAGGTTCTCTTTTGCCAGGCGCGCGGCCACAAAGTAGTCGATCGCGTTCTGCCCCGCTGGCACCGATGCTTTCATCGGAGGCAGATAAGACCAGTGTTCCTGGCCAGCGACGGCGTCAGGCCAAACCGCGCCCTCGTCAAGCCACTGCTTGATCTTGGCGATTTGATCCGCGCTGAGCGGGAGCATGCCCAAAGGCATCCGAGGCTGTCCGCCCTCGCCCAGCAGTCGCTGCAGCAGTTTGCTCTCGGCCCCGTGTCCCGGCACAATGGCACGCGAAGCCAGTGAGCGTACGTCCAGCCGCAGGCCCCCCGTAGGCCGCACGCCACTATGGCACCCATAGCACGCCTTCTTCAGGACGGGCTGAATCTCAGCCGCGAAGTCCACGCCAGTCTGCGCCACGCCGGTGATCGCAAACGCAAAGAAAATCAGCAGAATCCTCATACGTCTCTTCTAGAGCTTATCTCTCTTAAACGCATAAGTTAGACTTTTGAACATGCCACAAATTCAGGGCCCTGCCATTTTCCTCGCCCAGTTCCTTGGTGACGCTGCTCCCTACAACAGTCTGCCCGCCATTACAGCCTGGGTGAAGAGCCTCGGCTACATCGGGGTTCAGGTGCCATCCTGGGACGGTCGCGTGATCGATATCAAGCAGGCCGCGCAGTCAAAGACTTACTGCGAAGACATTCAGGGACATACCAACGGCCTCGCCGTCACCGAACTCGCTTCGCACCTGCAGGGGCAACTGGTCGCCTCGCATCCTGCGTACGACGAACTGTTCGACGGTTTTGCGGCGCCCGAAGTCCAGGGCAATCCGGCGGCTCGTACCGAGTGGGCCGTCCAGCAGATGAAATACGTGATTCAGGCGTCCGCCAACATGGGGCTCACCGTCACCCCGTCATTCTCGGGCGCACTGCTCTGGCCCTTCCTGTACCCGTGGCCCCAGCGCCCCGCCGGCATCGTGGAAGAAGGCTTCGCGGAACTGGCCAGACG
>JAOAPO010000252.1 GCA_025462945.1 Bryobacterales bacterium | reverse complement strand
GGTCACACGCTGCGCTGCCTGGTTCGCTCTTCGAACAAGCTGGCGGACCGAAAGTGGAGCAATCAGCCCGGCGTCGAGATTCGGCAGGTGGATTTGACGGATCAGCCCGCCGTTACCGAGGCTCTTCGCGGTTGCGACGCCGCGTTCTATCTGGTGCATTCCATGATGGCTACGGACGGCGAGTACAGCAGGCGTGACCTTGATCTCGCGACGGCTTTTGCAGAAGCGGCGCGGACTGCCGGACTGCCCCGCATCATCTACCTGGGGGGGCTCGGTGAGACGGGCGAGGGTCTGAGCGAGCACCTGGCTTCTCGCCGCGAGGTGGAAAATGCGCTGGGATCGACGGGCGTACCCGTGACGGTTTTGCGCGCCGCGATGATCATCGGGTCCGGCTCGGCTTCTTTCGAGATCCTGCGCTACCTGGTCCAGCGTTTGCCCGTGATGATTACCCCGAAATGGGTTAGTACGCGTTGTCAGCCGATTGCCGTGGACAACGTTTTGGGCTATCTGGAAGGCGTGTTGAACGTGCCGGAGACAACCGGGCTGGTAATGGATATCGGCGGCAGCGAGATTCTGCCGTATCGCTCTATTATGCGAATCATGGCCGAAGAGCTTCGCCTGCCACGCCGCTGGATTGTTCCGGTGCCGCTTCTAACGCCGCGTCTGAGTTCGTATTGGATCCACCTGGTGACGCCTCTGAGCAGCAAGATCGCGCGGCCACTGGCTGAAGGACTGAAGAACGAAGTGATCTGCCGGGAGAACCGCATCACGGAACTGGTGCCGCAAAAGCTGCTGGATATTCGGGGCGCGATCCATGCCGCTTTAAGCCAGATCGATTCTCAGCTTATTGAGACGAACTGGTCGCTGGCCGGCACGATGCCGGGCGATCCGGACTGGTCGGGGGGCACTGTGTTTCGGGATGAACGTCAGGTACTGATCGACGCGCCCGCTGCGGTTGTGTTCAGCGAGGTGTGCCGGCTGGGCGGGGCGAACGGCTGGTATGCGCAAAGCCTTTGGCGCCTCCGCGGAGCGCTGGACCGGCTGGTGGGCGGCCCGGGCTTGCGGCGCGGCAGACGGCATCCGAACGAGCTTCGATATGGCGATGCGCTCGATTTTTGGCGTGTGGTGGCCGTGGAGAGAGACAAGCGGGTCTCGCTGCGCGCGGAGATGAAGGTTCCGGGCGAGGCGCTGCTGGATTTTCAAATAGAAGAAAGCGGCCCGTCGCAATGTATCTTGCGACAGGCCGCTCTCTTCGAACCGCGAGGTTTGTGGGGGCTGATCTACTGGTATGCCGTTTTACCGTTCCACGGACCGATTTTCAGCGGCATGCTGAAGCGGCTCGCGACCGATGCGTTGCGGCAGACCGGTGAGTCCGTCCAGGTTACTTCTGAACGGTGACCAGAACGGATGCCGATGAGAAGGTGCCCAACTGGATGATGGTGGGCAAGTCGCCGTTGGCTGCGCTGGCGGGGACCTGAACCTTCACCTCGTAGACGCCCGGGCTTGCCGGGACCACAGTGGTTGACGAAACCGCTGCCGCAGCTCCGGCGATG
Organism: Bryobacterales bacterium; assembly: GCA_025462945.1. GTDB lineage: Bacteria > Acidobacteriota > Terriglobia > Bryobacterales > Bryobacteraceae > BOG-234. The sequence goes on along the minus strand of JAOAPO010000252.1, from coordinate 14,129 downwards.
GTGACGGTGGGAAGTGTCGCGACGGGCGCGGCCTGCACGGGCACCTGGCTCGGGATGAGCGGCGGAGTGGTTGCGCCGCAGCCGGTGCAGTACAGCGAGATGGTCTCACCTGGCGTTGCCGGGGTCGCGTTCGCGACTGCGGTCCCGTTTGCATGGAATGCAACGGCGGCCCTCCCGTCGACGGTCAGTAACTGGGGCGCGGTGGCCTGCACCGTGATGGGCACCTGCGCACTGATGCCGGCCGGGTTTCTGACCTGTACCTGTACCGTGGCGGGGTTAACGTCGGACGGAAGCAGGAAATTTACCTGATTGGGGCTGACGAAGCCTACTGTTGCACGCCGCGGAGCGGTGGAACCATTGAGGAGGACGCTGACTCCATCGAGAGCGACGGGCATGCCCCCATTGATGAAGTCGCTCTCGTCCCAGGCTCGTGTGGTGACGCCCAGATTGGTGCCGTATATTGTCATCCATGAATTGGCGGCGACCGGGCCGGCAGTGTAAGTAGCGGCGCTGATCACGTTCCCGGCCGGTACGGCGGGGGCAGCGGGGATTGCAGAATTCAGTTCCAGACTGGTCGTGTAGATCAGATCGCCGGCGTTCGTCCCGTTGCCGTTCGCCGCGTTGCCTGCGGCGTAAAGGGTGACGGGGCCAACGTCCGTTGTGGGCGGGAACCAGTCGAACTGGAAGGTAGCGCCGCCTCTTGTGCCGTTTCTGGTGCCGGCGGACGTGTGCTGGACGAAGGATACGCCGGAGCTGCAGGGCGTTGGCGTGTTGTCTTCGCAGATGACCTGCGTGAAGTTGTCGACCGGGACAAGCTGGCCGGCCTGTCCCGATTCCGGGCTGCTCTTCAGCCGCGCAGTGAGCTCAAAGCCCCAGCGCTGCTGGTTTGGATCGGCCACGCGAACCGAAATGCGCTGTTTGACGCCGGGTATGTAGACCGGACCTCCGCGCATCAGGATGGCGACGCTGCCCGGGCCGGAGTTGAGCGTTCCGGCGTGGCAGGCAGTGCAGGCGACAGGGTTATCCCCCGGCGCGGCGGTAAGCTTGGCCGCAGGTCCATAGCTGTGGCCGAAAAGCGGCAGTAATGAGGTGCCGAAGAGTGAGAGTAGTCGAATCCCGTTAGTTAGAGGTGTTGCCATAGATCAACCCTATGGGGAACGCGGGATTTAAGTGTTGCACGGGTGTAAAAGCTCTGTAAAAAAGCAGATTCACGGCTTCGCAGGGAGTACAAATGCGTACAATGTATCGCGCACTGACACGACAACGAATTGTTTGCCGCCGAGTTGATACGTAATCGGCGCATTTGATGCGGGGCCACCAGCGTTCTGCTTCCAGAGCGTCTTGCCATTTTCGGCGTCGAGGCCGACAAGGTAGCCCGAATTTGCCGTGAACACGAGGCCCGAGGCCGTTGTTAAGATGCCTGCTGCATTCCCGTAGCCGAGCTTCCAGCGAACTCCGCCGGTCTGGTAGTCGATGGCGAGCAGCGACGACTCGCCGCCGCCGAGGGGAGCTTCGCGGCCGCCCTGATGGTCTTCGGGCTCGCCCTCAATACCCGCGCTCAGGTACGTGAGGCTCCAGACACCCTGCGCTGCATTGACATAGAACAGGCCAGTTGCTGGATTGAATGCCGGCGTGTACCAGTTCGTGCCGGAACCGAGGAAGAGCGTACCGTCGGGACGCGGGTCTTTCTTCGGATCCGGAATCGGCTCGCCACGCCTGTTGAGGCCGAGCGACCAGTTTTGCGGTCCGAAAGGGGTGGTCCGAAGATGCTCGCCTGTCTTGCGGTCGAGCAGGAAAAAGTAGCCGTTGCGGCTGGCCTGCGCCAGCATCTTGCGCTGTCTGCCGCGAAACACACCGTCAATGAGAACCACGGATTCGGTGGCATCACGATCATACGTGTCGTGGGGCGACGGCTGAAAATACCAGACGAGTTTGCCAGTGTCGGCGTTGATCGCGACGATGGAGCAGGTGTAGAGGTTCGCGCCAGGGCGCTCGGCTCCGTTCATCACCGGATGCGGATTGCCGGTGCCCCAGTAGATGAGATTCAGGTCGGGATCGTAGCTGCCCTGCACCCACGTCATGGCTCCACCGTGGGCGAGGGCCTCGGCGCTCGGCCAGGTTTCAGAGCCCGGTTCACCCCACTTCGGTACGCTGTTCCAGGTCCACAGTACGTTGCCGGTGACCGGGTCGACTGCCTTGAGGAAGCCGGTTACGTCGGCGGCGTCGCCGGAGATGCCGACAATCAGCTTATCCTTCACCACGAGCGGCGGGAGGCTCATGTAGTAGCCGAAATGGACATCGGCCATGGGAGCTTCCCAGACCTTCTCGCCGGTGTCGGCGCGCAGGCAGACGAGGAACGCATCGGGAGTACCGAAATAGATCCACTTCTTGTACATGGCGACGCCGCGATTGGCGATCCGGTCGCCGCGGGATGGCCTGTTGAAGTGCCAGAGTTCGCGCCCTGTGGCGGCGTCGACGGCCCAGACATGGTCGGGCACTGTCAGGTAGAGAACGCCGTTCACCATGAGCGGCGTTCCCTTGATGACGCCCGCGTTGGGGCGGAACTTCCATGCCTGGGTCAACTGCCCGACGTTGCTCTTGTTGATCTGCGTGAGAGGGCTGTGGCGGCGTGAGGAGTAGTCACCGTTGAGGGTGGGCCATTCGCCGGGACTCTGTGTCTGCGCGAGGGGCACGATGGCGAGGAACCCTGCTATAACTCCGAAACGCGTCATTACTGCAAGCTCCATAGGTAGGCGAACATGTTGTGAACCTGAGCATCGGTGTATTTCGGCAGCAGCGCGATGTGTCCGGCAAGAGGATCCTGTACTTCGGCTTTCGTTGTCTGGGCGTCGAAGGTTCTTGTCTGTCCCGCGCTGTCCTTCATCACGATGTCGTAGTTGTTGATGGTCCGCAGTTCCCCGGAGACCTTTTCGCCTGAGGGCAATGTAACCGTTACCGTCTTCGGCTTGGTGGCACGTGGCATGAGGAAACGCGACTGCAGAAACACTGGTGCGTATTTCCTGCCGATGCCGGCCAGATCGCCGGTTACTGAATGGCAGCTCGTGCAGCCGCCAGCGCCGCTGAAGAAGGCTTTACCTGCTTCGGCGTTGCCGGTGAGCAGGCGCTCCAGTGGGTAGGTTTCGGCAGGAACACCGAAGCTTACACGATCGTACTTTTGGAGGGTCCACTGCAGGAATGCGACGAGTTCCTTCATTTCGGGGTCGGCAAGCGGAACCGGCGGCATACCTTTTCCGGGGACGCCGGTTCGAACCAGGGCGGCGGTCGCGGAGCCGTCAACGTCTTTGCGGACGATACGGGAGCGTATCAGGTTGGGGCCTTTCGCGGTCCCGGTGGCTTTCGCGCCATGGCACCCGGCGCAGTGGGCAGTGAATACGGATTTGCCGCGTTCGGCTGCCTGCGGGTCAGGATTTGCGGGCCAGGCCCACCAGCGGCTGTTGGCGTTTTGGCCGAAGAGCCCGAGGGCACCAAAGGCCAGTTGCAGGAAAGTGATTCTGCGCCAGAGCATCAGCGTGGAGTCCTAACGGCTTAGCGCCTGCGCGATGGCCTGTTGAAGCAAGGGGTTCATGATCTCGTAACCCTTGATGGTCGGGTGCAGGCCGTCTTCGGTCAATTCAGCGCGAAGGAAGCCTTTGTCGTCGACGGTCGCGGAGAAGTAGTCCAGATAAACGAAATCTCGCCTAGCCGAGAAGTCTTTGATCCACGAATTCAGCGCCAGAATGCTGGCCGGTGGTCGGCCGGTCGTCATCGGCGGCTTGCCCGGCAGGTCGCCGACGGGCGTGACCGAGGCCATGATCACCTTGATGCCGTTCGCGGTCGCGATATCCGCCATGGCAGCGAGGTTGTTTTGGATAGCTTCCAGCGGCACCGGCCCGATGTTTCCGCCGATGTCGTTGGTGCCACCAAAGATCACGACGGCTTTGGGGTGCAGGGCGACGACGTCCTGATAGAAGCGGAGCAGCATCTGCCCGGTCACCTGACCGCCGATACCGCGGTTGAGCCACGGCTTGCCCGGGAAGAACGGGCCGAAGCGCTGCGTGTTGTGCAGGTTGTCGGTGATGGAATCGCCCATGAGAACGACGCGCTGCTCGTCTGCTGCCGGCGGTTTCACGCTGGCGTTCTCTGCCGCATAGCGCCGGGTATTGCCGAAATCGTTAATCAAACTTGCCGCCTGTCTTAACTGCGGCGGCATGACGGACGGACCCTGAATCTGAGGGGGCTGGCAGAGAGCAGCGAGGGGGAGAACCAGGGCGAGCAGAGGACGCATGCGGCCATTGTATCGGTCACGTGGCGACACCACTGCCGGTGTTGTAGATTGACTCGCAATGGTTTAGGAATTGCAACTGCGGGCGCGAAGGAGAAACGCCATGGCCGGGAAGAGCAAAGACAAAGGCAAAGAGAAGAACAAGCCAACCAAGGGTAAGTAGCGCAATGAAGAACGTCGAGCGGCTCCTGGGAACACGCGTTGGCTTCCTCCTCCCTTCGCTGAAGCTCAAGGGCCGCTCCGGCGCTCAGGGAACCTTCGAGGAAGATATCCACGGCTTTCTGATGGAGAACTTCGACGGCTACACGGCTGCAGCGGGCAATTTGTTCGGGTACTGGAGGGAAGACGACGGAGGGGAATCCTACGGGGAGCACCGCCAGTTCACCGTGGCGCTGGCGGATGACTCGAAGATATCGGTTTTAAAGGAGTACCTGGCGTCTCTGGCTGCCCAGATCGGCGAGCAGTGTATCTACCTTGAGGCGGGTAACGCGGTCAGCCTCATCTACGCTACTCGACGAGGCTCTGGAAAAGCCTGAGCAGCGCGTGTTCGGGAGAATCGCAGAGTCCACTATGGACGGGTGACGTCTGGATCATGGTGCTGCGGGGAGCGACGAGCCAGTGGAAGCGTTCGCGAACGGAGAGTTGAGCGACGGGGCCTGCGTCGGGATCACCCGCACAGATGCGCTGAAGGGCTGCAAGGTGCTGGTGGACCGAGTCGATGTCGATGGTCGGCGACAGGGCGCGCAGCTTAGCTTCATCGACCGCAAACTTCGACAGCAGCAGCTTCCGTGAGAGGCAGAAGAGAATCACGCCTGCGTTGACGAACTCGCCTCTTTCGACGCGCGGGACGACGCGAACGATCGCGTAGTCGAAGGTCAGGTTAGGCTGAGCCGGCGCGAGCACGCATCACCTCTTCCACAAAGCCGTCGGCGCTCTTCAGACGTCGCTCAAAGTAATTCACGTAGCCGAGACGCTTCTCTTCGGGCGACGACGCGCCCGATTCCGGCAATAACCAGGCGTCGGGCACTTGCGCCAGAATCTGATGGAACAACTCGCGGCTAAGGATCGAACGGAGCCTGGCATCCACGGCTTCGATCTTCGTGGCGGTCCGGAGCAGAACGTGTTCACGGATGGGCGCGAAGGGGCTGAGCGCCTTCTGTTCCAGGTTTTGCCAGTCGTGGTGGAAGTAGAGGCTCGCGCCGTGATCGATGAAGTAGAGGGTCTTGTGCCACCAGAGCAGGTTGGGGTTTCGGGCGGTGCGGTCGACGTTGGTCACAAACGCGTCGAACCAGACCGCCGCGGAGGCGATCTCAGGGTCGACCGGCGTCTTGGCGGCGGCGTCGAAGTTGATGGAGCCGGGCAGGTAGTCGAGAGCGAGGTTGATGCCCGGGCTGGCCAGCAGCAGTTCACGAATTTCGTAGTCCGGCTCGTTGCGGCCGAGGACCGGATCCACTTCGATGAGGACCAGTTCAGGGACGCGCAGACCGAGCGCACGGCCGATCTCGCCGGCAACGAGTTCCGCCACAAGCGCGAGTGGGCCCTGTCCGGCACCTCGAAACTTGACGACGTAGAGACCCAGATCGTCGGCTTCGACGATGGCTGGAAGCGAGCCGCCTTCGCGCAACGGCGTTACATAGCGGGTTGCGGAGACGGTACGCAGCATCAGTTGAGATTGTAGCGGGGCCGCTCATACCGTTGTGATGGAATGGTCGAATTATGACGCGCCGCGAATGTCTGTCTCTTTTGCCTTTCGGACTCCTTGCGGGGTCGGCTTCCGCGCAGCGCGATGCGGCGAAAATTACCGTTGGGCGTCTCGACGTTTTCCAGCTTCAGGTGAATAAGCGCGGAAACTGGGTGCTGGTCCGTCTCGCTACAAGCGCGGGGCTGACTGGCATCGGTGAAGCGTCACACGGCGCGACGGACGCTGCGACTCTTCGGTACCTGGCCATCTTTGGCGGACGCCTGAAAAGCCGCTCCATCTTCGATATCGAATGGCTTCGCAGAACCGCGCAGCCTGAGATTGCGACCGGCGGAACCAGCGCTGCCTGTGCGCTCAGCGCGTTAGAGCAGTGCCTGTGGGATCTCATCGGGCAGGCTCTCGAGGTCCCCGTGTACCAGCTCTTCGGGGGCGCCGTACGGACTGGCGCATCCCGGATGGCGGTCCGCAACTACGCGAACATCAATCGATCGGCGGAACCTCGCACGCCTGCCGGTTTTGCGGCTATGGCTCGACGGGCGGTGGACGCTGGCTTCGATGCGATCAAGCTCGCTCCGTGGGACGATATGCCGAATGATCTGTCAGATGCCACCAGGGCCGACGCTGTCACGCAGCTTGGGCTAGACCGTGCGGCGGCGGTGCGGGAGGTGTTGGGGCCGCAGGGGGATTTGCTGTTGGATGCCCATGCGAAGTTCGACCTGCCGCGCGGGCTGCAATTGCTGGAGCGTGTGAAACCGCTGAAGCTTTTCTGGCTGGAAGAGGTGACGAAGAATCCCGATCTGCCCGCCATTCATAAGGCAGGCTCCATGCCTTCAGCGGGCGGCGAGGCGATCTATGGCACGAAGGGCTTCCTGCCGTACATCAACGAGCGGTCCGTGGACATCGTCATGCCGGACGTGAAGTATTGCGGCGGGATGCTGGAGATGAAGAAGATCGCGAGCCTGGCAGAGGCGGCAGGGCTGCAGGTGTCACCGCATGGTCCGGCAAGTCCGGTGGGGAACGTTGCCGCGGCTCATGTCTGCGTGGGGATGCCAAACTTCCTGATACTCGAATCGTCGTTCGGTGAGGTGCCGTGGAGAGCGGAGGTGATTGACCCGCCCGAGCAGTTGACGAAAGGCTTTCTCAACCTTTCGTCAAAGCCTGGGCTGGGTATCACACTGAATGAAAAGACGGCAGCGAAGTATAAGGTCTAAAGCGTGACTGTGCTTAGTTCCTCGGTCGGCGGGTGTCGCGCCGATCGTCCTGGCGACGATCGTTTTGGCCCCGGCCGTCGTCATAGTAGTTGCGGTCGCCGTACTCGCTGTTGCTGTCGTCGAACCGATGGTAGTGGTGCCCGTCACGGTCGTAGCCGTTGTCGGGAGTGACGTTCAGCGCCTGGTCCAGGCGGAAGCTCAGGACCGTCTCGGCGGGGACGTGAACAGCGTTGCCGCGAGTGATAGTTTGCGCACCCGCGCCCACGCCGGCTCCCGCCGCGGCACCGATTGCGGCGCCTTTACCGCCGCCTGCGATTGCGCCCAGAAGGGTACCGAGCACAGCGCCGCCGCCTACATATTTACCGGTACGTTCGTTCGCACCCACGCCCTGCTTCGATTCTTTGCCGATCGTGGTGGCGTCGATGCTGTACCGCTGGCCGTTCACGGTCACCGAATCCAGGTCGATGGACAGTTCGTTGCGACCCAGTCGTCGCGCCACCAACTCGGCGCGCGAGCCTTGAGGGATCACAACGGTACCGTTCTGACCTCTTACTTCCTCGGCGATCGTTCCCGTGTAGACCCGGCCATCAATCCTGTCCTGGATATCGATAGTCTCATCAGTGCGGACGTCGATTTTAGTTCCTGAAGGTATATTTTGAGTCTGCGCGGCGGCGATACCTGTGCTAAACAAACCCGCTGCCGCGAGCGCTGCTGTTGCCAGAAGATTGCGTGTCATAAACATCTCCTGCGGCTGGATGAAGCACGTACTTCGCCATTTCAATGGGCACCCGGCGAGATCGCAACAGGCTCTGGCTCGGTCGCCCGGCCGCTAAACCATGGATACAGAATTGGCAGCAGGTAGAGGGTCAGCAGCGTTGACGTGAACAAGCCGCCGATGACCACCGTCGCGAGGGGCCTCTGGATTTCCGCGCCGGTGGCCTTCGACAATGCCATCGGGATGAAACCCAAACTCGCCACCAGCGCGGTAATCAGGACCGGCCGCAGTCTGTCAGCGGCGCCGTGTTGGACCGCATCGTCCATCGGTTTACCCTGGTGCCGCAGTGCATTGATGTGGCTCACCAGCACGATCCCGTTGAGCACCGCAACACCGAAGAGGGCGATGAAGCCGATCGACGCCGAGAGATTCAGGTTCAGGTGACGAATCCAGAGCGCGGCGATACCTCCGACCAGCGCAAAGGGAACGTTCAAAAGGATGAGACCCGCCTGCTTCACAGAGTGGAACGTTGCGAAGAGCAGGCCGAAGATGATGACGACGGACACCGGCAGAACGATCATCAAACGGCGATTCGCTCGTGACTGGTTCTCGAACTGTCCGCCCCATTGGATCTCGTAACCTGCGGGAAGCTTTACGCCGGCGTTGACACGGCGCTGCGCCTCCCTCACAAATGTCCCCATGTCGGTACCGCGAACATTGGTCTGGATCGCAACCCGGCGGTTCGTGTTTTCGCGAGAGATTACTTCAGGTCCGCGAAGTGTGTGAACCAGGGCCACCTGATCCAGCGTTACCAGTTCACCGCCCGGGGCGCGGAGGACCAGCTTGCGCAGCGCATCGGGGTCGTTCCGCATATCACCGGGAAGTCGCACGGAGATGGGGACGCGAGCGCGGCCCTCGATCATCTCCGAGACCGGCTTGCCGCCGATGAGAGTCTCGACCAGTTCCTGCACGTCCGCTACATTCATGCCGTAGCGAGCCAGTGCCTTCCGGTCGAGTTCCACCTGCAGTTCGGCAACACCGGAGGTAACTTCCATCTGTGGTTCGGCGGCTCCGGGCACGGCGGAGATGACGGCCAGAGTTCGCTTCCCAAGGTCCTCGAGAATCTTCAGGTCCTCCCCGAAGATTTTGACGGCCACGTCGCCGCGGATGCCGGTAACGGTCTCGTCGACCCTCATCTCCATGGGCTGTGTGATGGAGTAGCTCACGCCCGGGATCTTCCGGAGTGCTGTCGACACAGCCTCCACGAGTTCCTGCTTCGTCTCGCAGCACTTCCATTGCTCGTGCGGAGCCAGCCTGAGGTAGGAGTCGGATTCGTAGATGCCCATCGCTTCGGTCGCGATGTCCGGTCGCCCCAGCTTCGTCACGACGCCGGTTATTTCGGGGAAGTTCTGGATCTCTCTTGCTATCTCCTTACTGATATCCAGCGACTGGGTGAGCGAGATGCCCGGCAGCTTTCGGGTGGTGATCAGGATGGAGCCCTCGTCCAGCTTGGGCATGAACTCCGTCCCGATGTAGCGCAGCGAGAGCAGGGAACCCGAGACCACCAGGACGGCCACTGCAAGCAGCGCCCAACGGAAACGGATGGCCCCGGCAAGACTCCGCTCGTAGCCTGCACGCAAGCGGGCGAAGAGGCGCTCGCTCAGGTGGCCGCTGGTTTCGGCGCGGACCTTCAGGAAATAACTGGAAAGTACGGGCACCACTGTCAGCGCGAGTATCAGGGAGCCGAGCAGCGCCGAGCAGACGGTGACTGCCATGGGGCGGAACATTCTGCCTTCCAGACCCTGCAGCGTGAAAATCGGCAGATACACCGCGATGATGATCGCGACCCCGAACAGGATGGGCCGCGCCACTTCGTGCGAGGCATGCCGGATGGTGTCCAGCAATGCGTGTCTGCCGCGAGCGCGGTCCAGGCGGTGAACCGAGTTTTCGATCATGACCACTGAGCCGTCCACGATCATGCCGAAATCGATAGCGCCCAGGCTCATCAGGTTTGCGGACACCCCAAAGGCGGCCATGCCGATGAACCCGAACAGCATGGAGAGGGGAATCATGGCGGCGACGATCAGGGCGGCTCGGACGTCACCGAGGAACAGCAGCAGCACGGCCCCGACGAGGAGTCCCGCTTCGAGGAGATTTCGCCGAACCGTCTTGATGGTGCCGTTGATGACCTCAGACTGGTCATAGAAGACGTTGAGCTTGAAGCCTTCAGGGAACGTCACCGCGGCCATTCGTTCTTTGATGCGTGCGATGGCGGCTCGGCCATTCTCGCCTTTCAGCGTGATTACGGTTGCGGAGACCGCCTCGTGCGCTTCCTCCAGCGTCGCGCCGTAGCGCAGCAGCGGGACAACGGAGATCTTCGCGACATCCCGCAAGGTGACAGGCACGCCCCCGCGCGCCAGCACGACGATGCTTTCGAGATCCGCGGCGCTTTGAAGCCGTCCGAGACCGCGAACCGTGTACTGCTCGGCGGCGTGTTCGATGTAGCCGCCGCCGAAGTTCGCATTGTTCTCCGCGGTTCGCTGCACCACGTCGTGCACTGTTAACCCGTACCGACGAAGAGCCTCGGGGTTGATCTCGATCGCGTACTGTTTTGTCAGCCCGCCCCACGCGTTCACCTCGCTCACGCCGGGGACGCTGCGCAGGGCATAGCGAAGATTCCAGTCCTGAAACGTTTTTACATCCATCAGGGAATGCCCGGGGTTATCGAGCGTGTATTGGAACACCTCGCCAAATGCCGTTGCCATGGGACCGAGGGCAGGGGAGACATTCCGCGGGAGCCTGTCGCGGACGTCGAGTAGCCGTTCGGCCACCAGCTGGCGCGCCAGGTACGTGTTCAGGCCGTCCTCGAAGACGAGCGTGATCATGGAGAGGCCCAGCTTCGAAGTGGATCGCACGGATTCGATGCGCGGCATGCCGGCGAGCGCGCTTTCGATCGGGAATGTGACCAGCTCGTCCACTTCGCTGGGCGACATGGACGGGCACTCGGTAACCACCACCACCTGATTATTCGTAAGGTCGGGGAAAGCGTCGATGGGCAGTCGCAGCAGTACGGCCAGGCCGGCTCCGATTAAGCCGACCAGTGCTGCCAGCACCAGCCATCGATTGTCGAGGGAGGAATCTATGACACGTCTCAGCATGCTTTATTCATCCTCAATCGTGCTTTTCAGCAGCTCTGACTTCAGCAGAAAACTGCCTTTGCCCGCGACCACGTCGCCCTGTTTGAGTCCTTCCAGAATTTCCACTTCGCCATTCGAACGCTGGCCGGTTTTTACGGCGCGGACCTCGAAGTCAGTGGCCGATCGCCGGACGAATGTGGCCGAAACGCCATTCACATCCTGAACAGCTTCCCCGGGCACGAAGATGGCAGGGTGTCCACCAGGCTGCTGGAAATCCGCCGTCGCGTACATCTCCGGCTTCAGGAGACCCTGTGGATTCGGTATGCCGACACGCACCTGCAGCGTTCTGGTCTCGGGGTCGAGCTTTTCGCCCAGCTTGAGAACCTTGCCGGAGAACTCGCGATCGGGGTACGCCCGAACGTGTACGTGGACGTTTTGCCCCGGCCGCAGCCTGGACAAATCGGTTTCGTTGACCGCCGCGATCATCCAGATGACGGAGAGGTCGGCGATGGAGAGGACTTCTTCGCCCGTGTTGACGACGCTTCCTTCCGTCGCGCGGCGCGAGTACACAACACCAGAAGCAGGAGCAAACAGCGGAATGCCCTCCACCTCGTCCGCGGCGGAATGATCCTCTTTCAGAGGTACATGGAGAATGTCAGTCAGGTGCGTCTTTTCCATGGTGAGTTGGGCCTGCGCCTTCTCGATGCCAGCCTGTGCGCTGGTCAGTTCCGACTCGGCGCTCTCCACGTCCTGCACTGACCCCGCCCGCAGTTCCAGCAGCCGTTTGGCTCGGTCGCGGCGCTTCACGAGGTAGGCGTGGGCAGCCTTCGCGCGGTCGAGTTCTGAGATCGCCTGCTCGTACGCCGCCCTTGCTTCGTGCTCGTCGTGGCTGTGGATGCGGGCAATCACCTGACCGCCTTTGACCATGTCGCCCAGTTTGACGGGGAGACTTTCCACTCTGCCGCCAGCCACGGCTCCCACGCGCCAGGTCAGGTCTTCGTTGAGCGCCAGTTGCCCCTGCGACGATACGCTGCCGGAGAGGTCGCGGACCTTCACCGGAGCTACCTCGACGCCGGCTTTGCGCTGGGCGGCCTCGTCAACGGTGAACATGCCTCGTTGCTTCAGCGCGGCTGGCTTGGTCTCAGGCTTCGCTGCGGCGGGGGGCTGATCATTCTTCGCGCCGCAACCAGTCAACAGAACCACGACCAGAAAGCAGATGCTTCGTTTCATTTAGAGACTCCCCTGCGCGGTCGCCAGAGCCACCGCTGCCTGCCTGAGTTCATAGAGCGCCCGTGTGTATGCCGCGTGCGCCTCCAGACGGACGCGCTCAGCATCCAGCATCCGGACAATATCGAGCCCGCCTTCGCGATAGGCTCGTTCCGCCACGCCGTACACCTCATCGGCGCGATCTCGCATCGGGATCATGGTCGTGGTGAGCGCCCGTTGCTTGGCTTCAAGATCTCTGGTGGCGAGTTCGACCTCGGCCCGGATCAGGCGGCGACTGATGTCCACCTGCGCACTGGCGGCCCGGATCTCGGCCGTCGCAGCCTCGATCTGCCCCTGATTCTTGTTTCGCACCGGCAGCGGGATCTGGACCGAGGCATAGAGGGTGTTGAAACCGCCGGTTCGCTTTAGACCGACAGTGGCCTCTGGATCCACTTTCGCGTTCGCCTGCTGGAGTCGAAGATTGGCCTGCGCCTGCTCAGACTCCGTTTGTGAAAGCGCGATTTCCACTCGCTTTTCGAAGACTTGCTCCAGTGGCAGGATTTCTGGTACTGCGGAGATGGCCGCCGGATCTACAAACTCCGCAGCCGGGAACGCGTCGGTTCCCATCTCACGGAACAGGTTGATACGGGTGCGTTCGGCTTCCTGGGCCGCCGTGTTGGCCGATGACGCCATGCGGTCGCGCTCCACCTGCACGCGCAAGAGGTCAAGCTCTGCGGAGGCCCCTTCTCGAACGCGGTCGCGCTGGTATTGGACCACGCGCTCGAACCGGGCGAGCTCCTCGTTGAGGAGATCGCGGTACCTGGCCGCCCCTGCAGCCGCCCAGTATGCTGCGCCGACGCGCGCGGTGATCTGCTGTCTCACCAAACGAAGCTCGATTTCAGACCGCCTGACGGTCTCGTTGGCGAGGTCCACTCGACGTTCCCGCTTGCCGCCTGTCTCGAATGTCTGGCCAAGATAGGCAAGGGTGTCGCCGTCTCTGGGGTAAACGAAGGCCGGCGAGCCATAAAAGCGGGTGTTCTCGCTTTGCAGAGTCAGGCGGGGATTCGGTGCCGCGCCAGCCTGCTTTCGCAAGCCTATTAAGGCTTCGATCCGCGCCCCGCCGGCGGTGAGGTGTGGATTATTTTGCAGGGCGGCGGCGATTGCGTCGCTCTGGGTGAATATCTTCGTCTGTGCAAATAGAAATGGAACGGCCAACGCAGCGGAGGCGCAACTCCGCGTAAAAAAGCTCATGTGAAACCTCAGAACAATGGGAAGGGGACAACACGCCCGGACGGGCGGATCGGGTTAGGCGAGGTTAGAGGGTGGGGGGCGAGCGGCGCTGGTACGGAGAACCGGCGGGCCGTGGGAGCGTGGCGTAAACTTCAATGCTCGCCAGACGGTGACGGTCTGTGGCACCGGCATCACCAGGGTGATGGGCAGACTGCCGCATTCGGGCAGCGCTGCGGCGGCGTGCGAGCAAAACCAGCATGCGAATACGGCGTCGTCATCCGGACTCAGGGCTGCGAAGCCAAGGTGCCCGGCGGGAGCGTGCGAGAAATGTTTGAAGTGGGAGTGAAAGAGTGCGCCAGTGTGGCTCGAGGTGCTTTCGTGCTCGTGTACGTGCGCATTCGTCGCCTGCACCGAAGCAAACGAGATAGCCGCGCTCAACACCAGAGCAACGAAGTTCTTCACTGCACCGATCTTAATACATCAACTGCTTCAGCATGACTAGAGGTACGATAACCACCAGTCGCGTCGCCCTTGCTTCACTTTGCCCCACCACCGGCAGACCAAGTAGACCAAAGCCACAACTACCGCCCAAGCTACCCAGACCACTAACAGCGGCAGGCCGGTGCCGACGAAGATCCTGGGAGTAAAG
>JAOAPO010000250.1 GCA_025462945.1 Bryobacterales bacterium | reverse complement strand
GCCTGAAATGAAAACAAGTATTTTGTCGCGGCGCTTTGATATATACTCGCTATGGATGTTCAGAAGTGAACTTTCCACTGGAGAATAGCTACATGAAAACAGTAACAACGTTAACGGCAATGTTCCTCGGTCTGGCGGTTAGTTCTTTCGCCGCCGACTTCAAGGGTTTCGTTCAGGACGAAAAGTGCTCGACGAATGCCGGAATGAAGGACAACGCAGCCTGTGCGAAGAAATGCATCGATGGCGGCGCTTCTGCAGTGCTCGTAACTCCTGAAGGCAAGATCTACAAAATTGCCGAGCAGGACAAGATTAAGGCGCACGCCGGCCATAACGTCACCATCACGGGCAAGCTCGAAGGCGACACGCTCTCCATCGAAAAAGTGACCATGTAGTTTTCCCGGAAGCTCGGACTGGAATCGGGATGCTACTTGAAAAAGTTCAGGCGTCCCGGCTCTTTCGTCCGAACCTTCCAGAGCTGGTCGCCTGCGGTGATGTAGAGGGTCCTCAGATCTTTATCGCCAAAGGCACAGTTCGTCACTTCGTCCTTCGGGATTGAGACGAACTCCAGCAACTTTGCTTCGCCGGTCTTATCGGGTGGAGAAAGAATGTAGATCCCGCCGCGGAACTCGTCGGTGGTCTCGTAGCGGCTCGGTTGATTGAGTCCTGCAGCCACGACGAGCCTTCCGCGGCGATCTGTTTTTAGACCGTCCGGTCCCCTCGCGTTCTTCCAGTCGAACACCACCTGGCGGCTTGTGCCATCGATTGAGCCGTCCGCGCGCAATATAAACCGGTACAGCTTCCGCGGACCTGCCTGGTTGTTGTTATCCGCTACATAGATGTACTTGCCACCGTTCGCGATCAAAATCCCGTTCGGCCGGTCCACCTCATGCGTGAGCACGCGGACAATTTTTCCAGGCGCGTCGATTCTGTACACACCCTCGACTGTTTTCCCGGCTGGATCGCGAATCTCCATCCCGTCACGGCTTCCATACCGCGGATCGGTGAAGTAGATTCTGCCCTTCGCGTCCACAGCCAAGTCGTTGGGGGAGTTGAACCTCTTGCCCTCGAACTCGCTCGCCAGTACGGTGAGCGACCCGTCTTTTTCCGTGCGAGTCACACGGCGGCCAGCCGCTTCACAGACGATGACGCGGCCTTCCCGGTCCACGAGTGAACCGTTGGCACCGGGAGCATCGGTCCGGAACGCCTCGATTTTAGCGTTGGGCTCCGACGGACGAAAGCGATTTACATTCGCGCCGGAGACTACGTATAACGATTGGGTAAAGGGACTCCAGGAAGCGCCCTCGCGAGCACCAGAGGGGGCTACCATGCTGGGCGGTCCTGCTGTGACTGTTTGGGCGGTTGCGGAGAGGCCTGCGAGGGAGGCGATCAATACAAGTTTGCGGATCACGGCGTTTAGAATATCGCGTTGAGGGTCTCGCAATGGCGGGAAGGGGGTGCCACCCCTCTGGTGGAGTTCCAGTCTTCGGCGGTCCAGGCCGTGACAGGACAACACATCGCATTCGCCAGAGGGGCGGCTTTGGAGAATCACTTGCCTCGAGCAGTGTTCCCCTGATCTGAATCGTCTCAAGAGAAAGACGACACCAGATCGCGGTCTGGTAAGTACTTTGCAATAGCGTAACCAAACTCGGCCAACGATTATAAAGGAGTTATTACCCGGTAAACTTGTTATACCATGCAGTTTCTGCGCGGTGCCCTGCAGAGTTAGCACCTCCCTCACCTGATAACCTGAGACTTGCCCTCTATGAATGTACTGATTAGCGTCACCGACAAGACAGGTATCGTTGAATTCGCAGCTGGCCTGATCGGCACCGGAGCGCGCCTCATCTCTACCGGCGGCACTGCACGGCTGCTCCGAGACGCCGGAATTTCCGTCCGCGACGTCAGCGAGGTCACTAACTTTCCAGAAATGCTGGATGGCCGCGTGAAAACGATGCACCCGAAGATCACCGGTGGTATCCTCGCGGTCCGAGGCAACGCGGCCCACATGGCGGCGCTGGCGGAACACGCCATTGAACCCATCGATATGGTGGTGGTGAACCTTTACCAGTTCGAGAAGACGGCGGCGCAACCCGGCGTCACCTTCGCCGAACTTATAGAGAACATCGACATCGGCGGACCCACGATGATCCGATCCGCAGCGAAGAACTGGCAGGATGTCGCCATCGTGACCTCCGCCGCCGACTACGACCCGATTATTGAAGAGCTGAAAACTGGCGGCGCAATCTCGACCGCGACAAAATGGCGGCTGGCTCAACAGGCTTTCTCGACCACGGCCGAGTACGACCGCGCGATCAGCCGCAAGCTGGCCGAGATCGCTCCTGATCAGCCGCTGCCCGCTACCACCCAGGATGTCCCTGCGATCCTCGACATTCGCGTACCGCGGACCGCCTCGCTGCGCTACGGTGAAAATCCGCATCAACAGGCCGCACTTTACGCTTCCGGGGGTGGGATTGCCGGAGCAGAACAACTACACGGCAAAGAGCTCTCGTACAACAATCTTGTGGATCTCGATGCCTGCTGGCAACTTGTCTGCGAGTTCACCAACCCCGCCGCGGCAATCATCAAACACACGAACCCGGCGGGTTGCGCCGAGTCGGTAAGTCTTGCCGATGCTTATAGAAAAGCCCTGGAATGCGATCCCGTTTCAGCGTTTGGAGGAGTACTGGGCTTTAACCGGGAAGTGGATGAGGAGACTGCGATTGAGGTAGCTAAGCTGTTCGTTGAAGCGATTGCCGCGCCCTCGTACTCAGAGGCAGCACTGCGCGTCCTTCAGGCTAAGAAGAACCTTCGGCTGGTAAAGGCTCTGCCGCCGGCAGGCGATCTGGTAGTGAAGAGCATTTCCGGAGGCTTCCTCGCCCAGTCTGCCGACCTGGCCGGTTTCGACCGTGCCACTGTCGAAGTCAAGACGCGCCGCGAACCGACCCCTGATGAATGGGCTGCGATCGAATTCGGCTGTAAGGTTGTCAAGCACGTGAAGTCGAACGCAAACGTCTATACCAGGGCTGGTCAAACGGTCGCTGTAGGCGCGGGACAGATGAGCCGGGTCGATTCCGTCAACATTGCCGCGATGAAGGCTCACCTTCCACTGCAGGGGAGCGTAGTCGCTTCCGATGCCTTTTTCCCGTTTCCGGATGGTCTCGAGCAGGCCGTAAAGCACGGGGCAACGGCGTTTATTCAGCCCGGCGGCTCGGTCAAAGACGCTGATGTAATCGCCGCTGCCGACGCGCTTGGCGTGGCTATGGTCTTCACGGGAGTCCGGCATTTCCGGCATTGAGCCGTGATAGCCTGAAACTCCGATGCCAGTTGATCCACGAACGGTAACTACGCTCGTCGCGGCCACCCGGCCAACGCTCACCATTCTTGTCGGCATCCTCATCAATAACAGTCGCCTCGCTGATCTTCAGCGCTCGATGGACCAGCGCTTCCACAATGCGGACCGTCGCTTTGATGAGGTAAGTAACCGTTTTGACCAGCAGCGCGACCTTTTCCATGCCGACCTGTTCCGGGTCGAGCAAGTGATCGATGCGCGCCTGAAGCACCTCGAAGAACATCGCTGAGTTCAGAACCCACTAAAATAGAGGCATGGGCCTCCCCGTTCTCGCCGCCGTGCTGTTTCTGCTCGCACCAGCGGAAGACTACGTGGCGCAGGCCATCCAAGCTCTTGATGCGAACCAGCCCGCCGTCGCCGAAACGCTCCTTCGCAAAGCTGTAGCGGGGGACGCCAACGACTTCACTGCACATTTCCACCTCGCCCTCGCGTTAAGCCTCCAAAGCAAGGACGAGGAAGGCATCGCGGAGTACCGTCGTACTCTCGAACTCAAACCAGCTCTCTTCGAAGCCGACTTGAACCTCGGCATGCTGCTGATTCGTAACAAGCGCGCCGAAGAAGCCGTCCCCGTACTCCGGGAAGCCGCCGCCAACAAGCCTCAAGACGCGCGCGCCAGTCTTTATCTCGCACAGGCGCTTCTCGACTCAGCCGATGCTGCAGCAGCCGAACAGCAGTTCCACTCCCTGGTCCAGGCGGACCCAAAGAATGCAGAGGCACAGGCTGGACTCGCCAGGGCTCTACAGGCACAAGGCAAACTGCGTGAGGCAGCCGAGGCATACGGCACGATGGCAGACAAATCCGGGCTACTTGCCATCGCCACCGAATACGAGAAACGCTCTCAGCCCGCCGACGCCATCGCCATCTACCAGCGCTTCGCGGACGACCCGGCGGTCCGGCGCCGCTTAGGCCAACTCCAGATCGACAGCAAGAACGCTGAAGGTGCCATCGCCAGCCTGGAAGGTGCGGTGAAAAGCTCACCGACAACCGAGAACCGTCTGGCGCTCGCCGACGCCTACAAGCTCGCCGGACAGCCCGCCAAAGTTGCTGAGCAATTGCAGGCCGCCGTAGCCACTGACCCTGGCAGCTTCGCGCTTCGCATGGCTCTGGGGCGTCACCTTCGCGACGAGCGCAAACTGATGCCAGCGGCCCAGCACTTCCAGATCGCCGCGAAACTCGACCCCACGTCGGTCGCTGCCTGGAACGAACTTGCCAACGTTCTGCTCGTCAGCCAGAACTACACCGAAGGCCTCTCCGCCCTCGACCACGTCCGCGCGCTTGGCAAAGAACTCCCCGGCAACTTCTTCCTGCGGGCCATTACCCTCGACAAACTCAAGATGAAGCCGCAGGCCCTCATTGAGTACAAAGCGTTTCTCGATGCTGATAAAGGGGCCCTTCCCGACCAGGAATTTCAGGCCCGCCAGAGAATGCGTATTATCGAACTGGAGCTTAAGAAAAAGTGATCGGCATTCTCATTCCGCTACTGTTGCTCACGCAGGCCGTTGCTCCATCCATGGAGCAAATCAAAGCGGAGCCGAATCTCGAACGCCGTGCCAAACACGGGGTGGAGTTCGCGATGGCCGCCGAGCGCAACGCCGAAGCCGCCTATTCCAGGGGCGAGATGCCCGCTGTCCAGGCTGAGCTGAAAAGCATGGTCGCTGCCGTTGAAGTCGTTAAAGCGGCGCTCGACCTGACCGGCCAGAACGCGAATCGCCATCCGGGCCCGTTCAAATCCGCGGAACTGAAAACCCAGGAGATGCTGTCGCGACTCAACGATCTGGAAAAGCGCATGGATGATGAAGAGCGCGCCGTGGTGCGCGGCCCGCGTGCCCGCGTCCAGGAGATCCACGACGAGTGGTTCGACGCCATTATGAGCAAAGGCAAGAAGAAGTAGAGGAACCAATGAAACGCATCGTCTCCTTTATCCTCATCGCCCTGTCCGCCGTATCCATCGTACTGGCCCAGAAGGAATTCCTCACCAGCGACGAAATTGAGCGAGTCCGCGAAGCGCAGGACCCGAACCTTCGCCTGAAAACCTACCTCGCGTTCGCACGTCTGCGTATGGATCAACTCAAGCAGGTCACCGAGAAGGAGCGCAAAGGTCGCTCCATCCAGGTCCGGGACATCCTCGACCAGTACACTTCCATTCTCGATGCGATCGACACAGTCTCCGATGACGCACTGAAGCGTAAGGTCGATATCGCCGAAGGCGCCGATGCGGTCGTCGGTGCCGAGCGCAGCTTCCTGGGCACGCTGAAGAAGATCCAGACGAGCCGCCCTTCTGATCTGGACATGTACGAGATCTCGCTGAAAGAAGCCATCGCTATCACAGAAGATAGTTTGGGCACTGCCGAACAAGACCTGACGCGCCGCCAGACAACGCTGCTCGACAAGGCAGAAGACGAGAAGATCCGCATCAAGGAAGCAACCTCGTCCGCAGTAGCCAAAGAGCAGGAAAAAGAGAACGCGAAGACTGAAGGTCCGAAGAACCCCGACGGCACCCGCCGCAAGCCGCCGACACTCTACAAGCCCGGCGAGAAGCCCCCGGCCACCAAACCGTAAGCACGCGTTGTAGCATAGCTTGATGGTTAAATCCTGATGGTGGAACGCCAGCGTTACGTCGCCCTCGACGCCTTCCGCGGAGCCACTATGGCGCTCATGGTCCTCGTTAATAATGCAGGGGACGGGCGCAACACATACGCGCCGCTGGAACACGCCGAATGGAATGGCTGGACCCCAACGGATGTCGTCTTTCCATCATTTCTATGGATTGCAGGCATTGCCATGGCCCTCGCACTTGAACGCCGCCTGGCGCAGGGGCTCAGCCGCACCACCCTCTTCCTCCAGGCCCTCCGACGGGCCGCCGTGCTCTTCGCATTGGGTCTGATCGTCTACGCCGCACCACTGTTCCAGTTCTCGACACAGCGGATTCTCGGCGTCCTGCAACGCATCGCTATCTGTTATCTGATTGCCGTCGCGATCAACCTGACTACAAGGTGGAAAGGGCAGATCGGCTGGTGCGTCGGACTGCTGGCCAGCTACTGGCTGTTGATGGCCTTCATGCCGGTGCCCGGTGTGGGCGCAGGACATCTTGAGGTCAACGCGAACTTCGCGAACTATGTCGACTGGATCGTCCTCGGGCCACACAACTATCACGGCACGAAGACATGGGATCCAGAGGGGATCGTCAGTACCCTGCCCTCTATTGCGACGGCGCTGATGGGGGGCCTTTGTGGCCGACTGCTGCTGCTGGAGCAGCCCCTGAAAAGACGCCTGAAACACATGTGTACCATTGGGCTGCTGCTCATTGTGGCGGGAGAAATCTGCAGCATCTGGCTGCCGATCAACAAGAAGCTGTGGACCAGTTCGTTTGCCCTTTTCATGGCCGGCCTCGACTTCGTTCTGCTGGCCGCCTTCATCTGGCTGGTGGACGTGAAAGGCTGGAAGAAGCCAGTCCAGCCGCTGGTCATGATGGGCCTGAATCCGATCGCGGTGTACATCGCTGCGGAAGCACTGGCGGAGACGCTCAGCTTCACGGGTTTGCAGAAGCCGCTCTACAACGCAGTTTTCGCTCCGTTGGCTTCGCCGAAAAACGCATCGCTGCTGTGGGCGCTCGCGTTCACAGCAGCGATGTTCGGGCTGGCGTGGATCCTCTACCGCAGGAAATGGATCATCCGCGCGTAGGATTCACTCTACGCGCGAGTTCTATGCGGCTGCAGGCGGGCTGCGAGCAAGCCGCCTGAGGCCTACTCGTGCACGGCGTTCTGCGCTGCCTGCAAGTCCAGATAACGATTACGGCAGTCGACAATCGCGCGTCGAGCCTCGGCCGGACCACCCCAGCCGTGCATCGTTGTGACCTTCCCTTCCAATTCTTTGTAAATCGAGAAAAAGTGCTCGATTTCGCGGCGAACGTGCGGGAAAATCTGATCCATGGTGTGGATCTGGTCATAACGGGGATTCCGCGTAGGCACCGCGAGCAGCTTCTGGTCGATCTCCGAACCGTCCACCATGTTCAGCACACCCACGGGACGAACCTCAATCAGAACGCCCGGGAAGCTGGGCTGCTGCACGAGCACGAGGCAATCCAAAGGATCGTTATCATCGGCCAAAGTTCCCGGGATGAACCCATAGTCACCGGGATAATGCAGAGGCGAGTAAAGCGCGCGGTCCAGCCGAAACACCCCAAGCTTGCCATCGTATTCATACTTATTGGCGGAGTGTTGAGGGATCTCGACGATGCACCGAACCACTTCTGGTGTTTCGGGTCCTGGATCAAGATCGTAAAGTGCTGGCACGCGTTCAGCGTAGCACGTGGTCTGTTTACGAAGAGCTCAATACTCGACGTTCATCAGCGTCAAACCACGGGCCGGCGCGGTCGCACCGCACCGCCTCGGGAAGGTTCCCGGTCCCAGATTGCCCCGCCCCACCTCAATCAGCGTCCCCATGATATTCCGGACCATATACTTTAAAAAACCCGCGCCTCGCACGGTGTAAATGAGCCGGTCGCCGTCGCGCTGCAACTCCGAACTGAAAACCCTTCGCACCGTCGACTGCCCGTTAGTGTACCGCTCGTCCTTCGCCGCAAAGGGCCGGAACTCGTGCTCGCCCTCAAACGATCGCGCCGCCTGCTCCATCTCATCCTCCAACAGGGGATAAGGGTGGTGAAACACGTACCTCGCTTCGAAAGGAGGTAAAATCTCTCCCCGGTACATGGTGTACCTGTAGGTCTTCGAAACAGCATCGAAGCGTGGATGGAAATCGGGACCCACCTCTTCGGCGTGCATCACGCGGATCGCCGGAGGCAGCAGCCGGTTGATCGCCTTGCGCAGGTTCTCGGGAGGAATCGGATTGGTCAGCGTGAATGCCGCCACCTGCCCCAGGGCATGAACACCGGCATCAGTCCGCCCTGAGCCTGCCACATGGACCGGAGCGCCTTCGATAACGCTGACGATGTCCTGGAGCACGCCCTGGATGGTCGCGTAGCCGGGCTGCACCTGCCAGCCGTGGTACTCGCTCCCGTCGTATGCCACGGTGATGCGAATACGTCGGCTAGACGTGCGATTCGGCTCTGTTGGCTCGGAAGGGGTCACCCTCCGCGATCATACTATCCGCCCGACGCCTCAGACGGTCGCAAGCCTGTCGGTAGCCGCCACCAGCGCCCGGCTGTTCGGCGGATCGAAGGCGCTGTGCCCGCTGTCGGGAGTAATGATCAACTCTGCCTCGGGCCACGCCCGGTGCAGCGCCCACGCACTCTCCATAGGGCAAACCACGTCGTACCTGCCCTGCACAATCACGCCCGGAATATGGCGAATGCGCCCGACATCCCGCAGCAGCTGATCGTCGGTCTCGAGGAACCCCTTGTTCACGAAGTAGTGAGCCTCGATGCGCGCGAAGGCCAGTGCAAACTCGCTCTCCTCGTAGTGACCGGCAAAAGCGGCGTCGGGCAGCAGCTTCGAAGTGACGCCTTCCCAACCGCTCCAGATCTTCGCTGCGGCGAGCCGGACCTCGGCATCGTCACTGGTCAAACGCCGATAGTACGCCGCCAGCATGTCGCCGCGCTCCACTTCCGGTATGTGCGCCCAAAACGGCTCCCAGGCGTCAGGGAAAAGCGCCGAGGCGCCGCGCTGATAAAACCAGTCGATCTCCTGCTTGCGAAGCAGGAAGATCCCTCGCAGCACCAGTTCGGTGACGCGCTCCGGATGCTTCTGGGCATAGGCCAGCGCGAGCGTGGAGCCCCACGAGCCCCCAAACACCTGCCACCGCGCGATGTCGAGATGCTGACGGAGTTGCTCGATGTCGGCCACCACATCCCAGGTGGTGTTCGCCTCCAGCGATGCATAGGGAGTGCTTTTGCCGCAGCCGCGTTGATCGAAGTTCACGATGCGGTACTTCTCCGGGTGAAAGAACCGGCGCTGCTTCGGATCCGAGCCTCCGCCCGGCCCGCCATGCAAAAACACCACAGGCTTGCCAAGTGGATTGCCGCTCTCCTCGAAATAGATCTCGTGAATCGGCGAAACGGGCAGCCTCCCAGTGTTGTAAGCGTCCACGGGAGGATAAAGCCAGCTAACCGGATCTTTTGTGGTCATCAGTTTTTTAAGGGTATCCGGCGAGCTTTACCCTTAATGCTTTTCCACGTGCCCGCCGAACTGATATCTCATCGCCGATAGCAGCTTGTTCTGGTACTCAGCATTTTCACGCGAACTGAATCGACTGAAAAGCGCTGCCGAAAGGACAGGCACGGGAACAGCTTCGTCAATAGCCGCCTGTACTGTCCAGCGGCCTTCGCCTGAGTCTGCCACCTTGCCTCCGAACTTCGTGAGTTCCTCGTCTTCAACCAGTGCCGTGGCGGTGAGATCCAGCAGCCACGAAGTCACGACGCTGCCCCGGCGCCACACTTCCGCTACATCCCGCAAGTTGAAGTCGTACTGATAAAGCTCAGGGTCGCGCATCGGCGTCGTCTCCGCGTCGGCGTCGTGAATGTGTTTACCTACGTTGGCCTTCCGCAGAACGCTGAGACCCTCGGCATAAGCAGCCATCAGGCCGTACTCGATGCCGTTATGCACCATCTTGACGAAGTGGCCGGCGCCGTTCGGCCCGCAATGCAGGTATCCCAGTTCCGAAGTACCGGCGGGCTGCTGGTCAGCAGTCGCTCGTCCGGGTGTTCGAGGGATAGAGCCAAGACCGGGCGCAAGCGTTCGGAAGACCGGGTCCAGACGGGACACCACTTCAGGCTCGCCGCCGATCATCATACAGTAACCCCGTTCCAGACCCCACACGCCACCGCTGGTACCCACATCGACGTAATGAATTTGGGACGCAGCCAGCGCCTTAGCCCGGCGAATGTCATCGACGTAGCAGGAATTGCCGCCGTCAATGATGGTGTCGCCAGGCTGCAGCAGCGGCGCGAGGGAGCCGATGACGCCGTCGACGACAGCAGCCGGAACCATCAGCCAAATCGCTCTGGGCTGCACCATCCTCTGGACCAGATCCTCGAGCGACGCCGCGCCCAATGCATTCTGCCGAACCATCTCGGCGACGGCATCGGCGGAATTATCGAAGACGACGCACTCATGCCCGCCGCCGATTAGCCGCCGCACCATGTTGGCACCCATTCTGCCCAGGCCGATCATTCCAAGCTGCATAGGATTACGCTCCCCTTACTTGAGGTTTACTTCACTTCGGTGCCTGACCGTCCGTCCCCTGGCCGGCGTTTGAGCGGCGTTGTCGCTTTCGCCCGCGGCAGCCCATAGCCGAAAGCCACCCTCGAACGCGGCGGCATTATTCCCGGCGCGACAGCCGGAAGGCATTTCCTTCAGGTATTTGATATTGCCGCCGCCGAGAACAACATCCTCCGGCTCCAGTGCCGCCGCCAAAAGAGACACAATCTTTGCCACATGCTTCCGCCACTTCTTCCGCCCCATACGATCCAGTGCATCCTGCCCGGTATACCCTTCGTAAGTGCGCTTCCTGTACGGAAGGTGTGCCAACTCCATGGGTGCCAGGCCGCCGTCGATAATCATCGCCGAGCCGAGACCGGTCCCCAGTCCGAGGAACAGCATCGCACCTGTCCGATAACTTCCCAGCGCCTGCATCGCGGCATCGTTGACGATCTTGACGGGACAGCCGAAGGCTTTCTCGAAATCGAAGCCCACCCAGCCGGGTCCCAGATTGTGCGGCTCGGCCAGCAGCCTGTTCCGGCGCACCGGCCCCGGGTAGCCCAGCGAGACGGCCTCGTACTCCCAGTCAGCGACCAAAGCCTTGACCTGCTCCACCATTACGGAGGCCGTCAGCGCAGGCCCTGACTCGAAGCGCCGCGGCTCGGTCTGGCCTGACGCAAGGATCTTCACGTGGTTGCCGCCCACATCAAGTACGAGAATTTTCATGAGTTCTTTCCATCCTGCGGCTTCTGACGTGGATTCAGCCAGCCAACGTCATCGCCGATCAACAAGTCTGCCTCCGGCGGACCCCACGTATGTTGCTCGTATCGGTAAAGCGGAGTTGGATCGGTCAGGACCGGCTGCACGATTCTCCATTGCGCTTCGATCGCAGTCTCACTCGCGAAAAGGCTCTGGTCGCCTTCCAGCGCCTCAGCCAGCAGCCGTTCGTAAGGTGTCATCTGCCGGTGCCCTGGTGCGTCGCAATCAACTCCGCGTCTTCGCCCTCCATGTGTTCGCCCGGAAGCTTCACGCGCAGACAGAGCGCAATCACCAC
>JAOAPO010000225.1 GCA_025462945.1 Bryobacterales bacterium | reverse complement strand
AGCCGGAGACGGCGAAGCTGTAAATCAGGTCGCCGACGAAGCCGGTGCGGCCGATCATCGCGCCCGAGGTGATCGTCGAGCAGGTATCGGCGAAGGCGAACTGGAACAGCCAGTGGGCCATCAGCGCCACGCCGGTCGATCCATACGTCTCAGGGGCGTCTTTCAGGAAGAACCACTGAGTGCCGATCAAGCCATGCATGCCTTTGCCTTCGCTGAACATGAAGGCGTAGCCCCAGCAGAAGAACAGAACGCCGCAGAGGCAGGTATCGACGATACACTCCATCAGGACGTTGACGGTTTCACGGGAGCGGCAGAAGCCCGCTTCGAGCATCGTAAATCCGACCTGCATCCCGAAGACCAGGAAGGCGGCCAGCAGGACCCAGAGCGTATTGAGCGGATTGACGAGGCTCTCCGCCTTCATCGGGGCCGCGGCGGCCTGAGCATGAGCCGCGTTGCCGGTGAACGCGGTGTAGAGCGCGAAGGCCATCAGCAGCATGGCGATGGCGCCGAACTTTCCTACCAGGAGCGTGTAACCGTATTTACGCCACTCCGGGTCTTGAAGACGCTTGGCCAGACGGCCGATCTTCTGGTAACGTGTCAACTGCTCTGAACTTACACGTGTTGATTTCGCAGAACTCACAGTGGTTCCCCTCCTCAAAATTTCCTGAAACGTGGTTATAGTAGATTGTCAGGGATAGAGTCGACAGGATTGCTCCTGCCGCATGAGTGCCGACTGCATTCCAACATTGGAAACAGCCGGATAGGCTAGATGGGGAGGAAACGGGAGTTTCCGGGGCAACAACATCGTTGCAGGAAGAAAGAAGAGCTGCACGCCGGTAGGCGCGAAATCTTTTTGAAGGCGTTTGGCCTGCGATGCGAGAGATAGGAGGGCAGTAAGGGTGGCCGCCCTCCTAGGTAACACGCCGGGCTTAGAATTTGAAAACTTCGCCGAGCGTAAACGTATCCTGATCTTTGACTCCACTGGCGCCCGATCCGAAGACCGGGGAGGTGGCGAAGTCGTGGCGGAACTCCAGACGCGAAACGAGCTGGTTTTTGAAGCTCAGGTACTCCGCGGTGGCAGTGGCGCTGTTCAGTTTGAGATAGCCGCCGCCGAAACGGAGGCCGGTGCCGCCGGGGCCGGGAATATCTTCGAACTGCTCCAGACGACCGGCCAGCGCGAAGTGGTTGGTGAGCTGATACTTCGCATAAGCCGCACCGGACAGCCAGGTGCCCGAGGACTTGACGCCGTAGATGTCTCCGGCTCCATGCGCATAGTCGAACTGTGCGGCGAGTTTCAGTTTCGGAGTGACCTGCCAGGTCGGCTGAAGCTCTACCAGATCGACGGTGATGTTACCGGCGCCTTTGGTGTTGATAAAGGTCGCGCCGTTGATCGTCGTCGTCGGTGCGGTCAGCGGGAACGCTGCCGAGGCAGCGATATAAGGTCCGAAGGCTCCGGAACCCTCTGCGCCGCCCATGTAGGCCAGGTTGACAGAGAGCTTGGAGTTCGGCTTCCACGCGAACTGCGCGATAACAGACTTGGCTTCGTTATCATCGGCCACGTTGTTCCAGCCGTTCACCCCGAACAGGTTCAGGCTCAGTTGTTTGGTCAGCGGGATACCGAGGCGTACACCGGCATGGTACAGCGGGATCGCGTACGTGAAGCCGAAGCTGCGGGTGTAGTTGTCGTTGCTGCTGCTTTCGATGACTTCGTAACCGAAGGGGGTGACGAACTTACCGAAGTCTACCGTGACATCACGCCCCGCGATTTTCGGGGTCCAGGTCAGGTAGCCCTGCTGAATGAACTGCCAACCGGCGGTGCCGCCCGGCTCATTGGCGTTGACGAGGCGGGCCGTGTCTCCTGCGGTCAGGGTGACGGTGATACCCAGCGGGAAACCTTTGCCCGGAGTTCGGACAATGTTGAGTTCGCCCAGGCTGAAACTGGGGTCACGGTCATTGATGTCGAACGCGTGGCCGGCATTGTCGATCCCGATGATGTCGCCGGGGGTTCCGGTCGTAAACGCACCCGCGAAGGGCTTGTCCCCCGCGGCGCGCGGCGCGCGAACGTTGACTCCGAAGTAGACATCGACCAGTCCGCTGATGGTCACAGTGCCCGGAGCGGGCGGCGGCGGCGCGGCAGCGGCATCGGCGGCTTTGGTGGCATCCGGCTTGGCGTCCGGTTTAGCATCCTGAGCGTGACTGGTCGTTGCCAGTCCTAAGAGAGCGCATGCAAAGACGGACAGTGTGGGGCGTACCAGGCGACTTGCGGAGCGGGCGGAAAGCTGGGGGCGCAGGACTGTATCCGATGTTGCCAGTCCATTGCTTGCCCGGCGATTCGCTGCGCTGCGGGAGAAGCGGGTAACGCGGAGGGAATTCCAATTCACTTGAGTCTGTTCCTCCTGAAAGTAATCAAGGCGTGGTGATGGTGGTGGGAGAGACATCTTTGCGAGCCGAAACTCGGGGGATAGGCTACCACCGGGCGAGGCAAGCGGCCGAACAGAAAAAGATCTAAAAGGCCGCGAACATCCGAACGGTTCATGGAAGGTTTCAATCCTCACCCGGCCGTAGCG